>JAQYCU010000056.1 GCA_028724545.1 bacterium | reverse complement strand
TTTAAGGATGTTTTTCCTCATCCTTTATTTAGAATTTTCAGGGTTGTTTTACTGTTCAGTTATCAAGTTTCGTTTTGACTTTTTCTTTCTTCTTTTTAATAAGAAAGTTTCTGTCATGGAACTGCTTTGCAGTTACATTTTCGTGCTGACCTTTTATTGCGTCAGCGTTTAATATAATATCACGCCTTTCGACACTTGTCAACACTTTTTTTATATTTTTTAATGTTTTATTTTTCTTTCTAAATTTGCCAGAATTGCCAACTCCTAATTTGCCTCTCTGATTGCAAATTGTTTGACATTTCTGTCTTTTAGAAAGATAACGGAGAAGGAGGGATTTGAACCCTCGCGCCGCTATTAACGACCTACTCCCTTTCCAGGGGAGCCCCTTCAGCCTCTTGGGTACTTCTCCAGATAAATTGGCAAAAAAAAAGAAGCGGAGAGGGTGGGATTCGAACCCACGCGCCCTTGCGGACAAACGGTTTTCAAGACCGCCTCGTTATGACCACTTCGATACCTCTCCGTATTCTCTATTCGGCAACATCTTAGGAACTTTTTGTTTCCCTTCTCAAATGCTGCTTTGCTAGTATAACATCTCATTTTCACTTCGTCAAGTACTTTTTTGAATTTTTTTGAAGTGTTTTTTGAATCTTTTCAAATTTAATATGTTTTCTTTTTGAATCCTGCATACGTTACGCTTGTTTTTATCCTTAAAAATTCTGCGCAAAGCGGGCACCTGTATTGTTTGTTTTGCGAATCACAAAGCACCTGTTTTATCCTTTTCAGACTCTCATTCACAATTAACAGACTAACGTTGTCCAATTTTCAAATTCGGAACGGCATTTAAATCCAGCCCACTACGCTTGCCACAAATATAATCATAGTATCCCTGCACCGCTATCATTGCTGCATTATCTGTGCAGTAAATTGGCGAAGGATAACATAAACTGATATTTTCTTTGTCGCATGCTGCCTGCATAGTGCTTCGCAAATAAGAATTTGCTGCAACTCCACCTGCCACGGCTATTCTGTTTTCGCCTAATTTCTTTGCTGCTGCCACTGCTCTGCCTACTAAAACATCAACCACTGCCTGCTGGAAAGAAGCTGCCACATCAGCACGATTTACTTCTATCTTCTTCATCTCGCAATTATTTAAATAATTTAATACAGCCGATTTCACACCCGAAAAACTAAAATCAAACTCTGCACCTGCAATTTTTGCCCGTGGGAACTCAATCGCATGCGGATTTCCTTCTTTTGCAAGTTTGTCTATTTTCGGTCCTCCCGGATATCCCAGACCAATTGCCCTTGCTACTTTGTCAAATGCTTCACCTGCAGCATCATCATGCGTGCAACCGATAATTTCAAACTTGTCATACTCCATAACACGAACCAGATGCGTATGTCCACCCGATACAACAAGACATAAAAACGGTGGCTCTAAGTCCGGATGTTCAATATAATTTGCTGCAATATGCCCCTCGATATGATGGACGCCTACCAACGGCTTTTTCGCTGCATACGCAATGGCTTTTGCTTCGCCAACACCTACTAACAGTGCTCCAACCAGTCCTGGTCCATATGTCACACTGATAACATCAATATCTTCCAACGTTACCCCTGCCTGTACCAGCGCCTCTTCTATAACCTGATTAATTCTTTCAATATGCTTTCGTGATGCGATTTCAGGAACAACACCACCATACAATGTGTGAATATCTATCTGTGAAGAAATAACATTAGATAATACTTGTCTTCCATTCTTTACAACTGCTGCTGCCGTTTCATCACACGAACTTTCTATTCCCAAAACCAGTACATCTTCCATGAGTGCCTCCATTATTCTACACCTGCTTCTTCTGCTGCTTCTTTATTAATCTGCTGCCATCCCAAAATTTTCCATCTGCCGTCTTTGGATTTACGGCACATAAACTTTTCATATGTCTTTTGCGTTTTTCCTTTTGCTTTAATCAAAGCTGACGAAACAACAGTAGCATACTCTTCTTTATCTACTGTTTTTATTTCTACCGTATCATTTTTTTGCACAACATACGAGCCAATATTCTGTCCTTCATCCTGACGTTTTTTCTTATCTGATTTGAATTTCTTTAACATATTGTCAAAAGTATTTTCTTCTGCTTTAAGAAATTCATCATCATATAAAACACGGATTTTCTTTAACATTTTTTCAAAATCATCATCTGCGATAGAATCATCATTATACATACAGCAACTGATACGCCAATACATTTTTACTACTTCTGTCGGTGTTTCAGGATATTTTGTTTCCAAATCTTTTGCCAGTATTTTTCCAACCTCTGTACTTGGCAATACTTCCTGCTGTGCTTTTTTCTGCGCCTGCTTTGTCATCACAGCATATCCACCTATTATTATCACTGCAATAATAATGATAGCCGTAAACGCACCCATTATTTTTTTATTCATCTTATTCATACGCTCCTCCCTTTCCAATTACTTATCTTCCTCCGGGAACTCCAGTGTACAGCTTTTCCTGTCTTTTCCCGGAAATGCCTGTGGAAAAATCTTTTTTACCGGTTTCATAAAATCTTCCGGTCTGAGCAAAGACGGGCTGTAATGCGTCAGCCACATTTCACCGACATTTGCCTGTTTTGCCACGTTGGCTGCCTCCACAAAAGTCATATGTTTCTTTTCTTCTGCCTTCGCCTGCTTTTCCTTTTCGCCATACATCCCTTCACATATTAGCAAATCGGAATCCTTCGCATTTTCAATCAGACTGTCAACCGGTCTTGTGTCGGTGCAATACGTCAGCTTGATTCCCCGTCTTGGTGGACCGATTACCATATCCGGCGTATACACTTTTCCCTCAAAAGAAATCGTTTCTCCCTTTTGCAGACGGCTCCATAATTTCATTGGCACCTGATTTTCCTGCGCCTTCTCCATAAAAAATTTTCCCTGACGTGGAACAACAATCGAATATCCGTAGCATACCACATTATGTCTGACGCGAAATGCTTTCAGATGATATCCATTGATTACAATTTCCTCTTCCGGTTTTGTTAATTCGATAAACTTCAGAGGGAACGGTAATCCCGGTGCAATGACACGCAGATTATTTACTATTTTTTCTAATCCTTTCGGGCCAATCAGCGTAACGGGTTCTGTCCTGTCTGAATTTCCCATAGACAACAATAGTCCCGGCAAACCACTAATATGGTCTCCGTGAAAATGCGTGAAACAAATGGTATCAATTGGATTGACACTCCAGCCTTTCTCCCGGATTGCCACCTGTGTTCCTTCGCCACAGTCAATCAGCAAACTGCTTCCACCCAGACGTGTCATAAGTGCTGTCAGCCATCGGTTTGGCAGGGGCATCATACCACTCGTTCCCAACAAACATACATCTAACATAAAATGAAATTTTTCCTTTCACACAAAAAATCGGCAATGTAATCTACATCACCGATTAGTATACCATAAAGATAGAATTTTTCCAAATCCTACAATTCCGTAGCATCTTCTATTTTGGGTGGGATTACAAAAGATGCTACCATCTTATCATAACATGGCTCACATATTACAAAGGAATGCAGCGTGGCATCTTTTTCAGAGAAAAATCCCCACTGCTTCTTTGCTTCAAAAGCATCTTCTTTGAGTATTCCACGTTCCATTTTTAATGTTCTTCCACAGACATTGCACACTACTGCTTTCGCCTTTGCCATCTGCGTCCCTCCTTTTTCCTCTTGTTACAAACAGATTATAAACGCTACCTTATTATTTGTATAGTGGTAATAGTTGGAAGTCAGATTTCTTTTTGCATTAAAATTGCATCCTCTTCGGGATTAGAATAATACTTTTTTCGTTCTCCTATACAGGCAAATCCCATTTTTTGATATAATTTTTTTGCTTTTTCATTGCTTTTGCGTACTTCCAGCAGAATCCTCTGAACATCTTTCTGCTGCAGGCAACGGATACCTTCTGTCAATAACTGCTGGCCGACAGACTGTCTGCGATACGGAACTGCCACTGCCATATTGCATAAATCAGCCGTTTCATAAGACACCCAGAAACCACAATAGCCTATGACTTCTTCTCCTGCTACAGCAGTCAGATAAATGTTATCTTCAGATTGTATCGCATCAAGAAAACTCTTTTCACTCCACGGCGAACTGAAAATGTCTTTTTCGATTTCTGCCACCCGGCTGCTGTCTGCTGCCGTCATTTTACGTATGATTACTTTGTCCATCCGTCTGCAGCCTTTCTCTGTGATTTTTTTCATTACTACGTTATTATTTTCACTTCGTTACTGTTTTTTACTTCGCTACTGTTTTTTACTTCGCTTTTATGCTTTTTCGTTACTCCGTCGCTGCTTCCTTTGCAAGCCTTTGGGCACGCTCACGCTCTGCCTGCGACTGACGCAGATAAACCGGCCTATGGTCTTTTGCATCTTCTGTTTTTCCCTGTTCATAATATACCCGTCCCAGTGCTGCAATGGCACCTGCTGACTGTCTGCTTAAATGCGCAGGAGCAAAATGATATGGCACCGTCACTTTCTCTGCCAGTGTTTCCTGATGCACCGGTACGCCATCTCCCAGAAACAGGACATCCTGCCCTAAATCATTAATCTTGCTGATGATTTCATTAATATCAACAGCCTCCTGGTCTGATACACACACCAGACTGTCATTTTCCATCCGGTACAATCCGGTATACACCTGATTTCTTCTCGCATCCATCAACGGGCATAGCAGTCTGTCTGATACAGCAGCCCGGTATGCCAGTCCTTCCAGCGTCGGTATAGAAATAATCGGCTTTTGTAATGCCAGTCCCATTCCTTTCGCCGTGGAAGCACCGATACGAAGTCCGGTAAACGAACCAGGCCCTGCTGCTATGGCAATCGCATCAATCTCTTCCAAAGAAATCCCAGACATTGTTACCATCTGCTCTATCGTTGGCAGTAATGTCTGGGAATGCGTTTTTTTATTATTTAGCGTAAATTCAGCCACAAGACTATCGTCCACAACGATTGCAGCTGATGCTACCAGCCCTGAAGTATCAATTCCTAAAATTTTCATTTTTCTCTCCATTCTACCGTTATCTTCCGGTAATCAACACCTTTTTCTATATCTTTTTCTATGGTAATTTCTGTACGCTTTTCCGGCAAAATCTCTTCTATCAGACTTGCCCACTCAATCAACGTAACACCTTGCCCATAAAAATAATCTTCATAACCGATTTCGTCCATCTCTTCTACATCGGCAATACGATAAACATCGAAATGATACAGAGGCATTCTTCCACTGTCATATATCTGTAAAATAGTAAATGTCGGACTGGAAACAGGTTCCTCAATCGCAAGCCCTTTTCCAAATCCTTTTGTAAAAACGGTTTTGCCCGTTCCTAAATCACCATTAAGCAGAATGACATCTCCCGGTTTGCTTGCTTTTGCAATTTTCTCTCCCAGTGCAAATGTATCTTCTGCCGAAAAACTTTCATATATTTTATTCTGCATCATCTTCATCCTCGTCATAACTGCCCTCTGCCGTATCTTCGTGTTCAGAGGTTTCTTCTTTGTGTCTTTTTATCTGCTCGGAAACCATCGCACGTATTGCTTCATAATCTTCTCCACACTGCTCTGCCGGGAAAATAAATGCCCTGACCGGTGACATATACAGATAAATTCCCCTCTTGGTATAAACCACTTTGCGGATGTCCTCCCAGCGGACTTCTGCTGACTCTTCTTTCTGGCAGATGCAGATTCCATCGCCCGATAAGATGTATTGCAATGGTGCATTGATGCTTTTGTTCATTTTAATCTGTTTTTTGCATTTCGCATATAACATCAACGGCTGTATTACCGTAAAGAGCAGTCCGACAAAGAGCAGGGCAAATCTGGTTGCATTGCTCAGTGAAGGAAACATAATTGCGCAGGACAACAAACTTCCGAAACTGATAAGCAGTCCGAATATACCGGATATGCTACAATATGTGTGACGCATTGTGAATGCGTATAAATCGTTTACTTTTAAATCAACATAAAATATTATCTGCTTCATATCAATCTCCATTTCACTATAATAACAATTAGTTTTATTATAACAAATAAGATAAAAAAAACAATACACCTATCTTATGATTTTATGGTATGATAAAAGTAGTATGGTGTGTGAAAACTAACCGATAGAATGATGTATTGTGAGGTGTACTATGAAATATTTAGAAAATATAGAACCTGTATTAGGAAAGACAGACTCTGCCTCCGGCAAAGCCACGGTTCCTGAAAGTACCTTAAATACAATGTCTGCTTTGGAAAAGCAGGTTTTAGAAGAATTAGACTTTGATAAACTAACGGAACTTTGCGAGCATCTGACGGATGCCGTACAGGAAATTTTAAATTCCTGTGGAATGTATTTCCGTATTTTTTCCAGGGTAAAATCTTCTGCTTCCATTGCCGAAAAAATCAATCGTGGAAAATATGGCACCGAGGAGAATCCCAAAAAAATTCAGGATTTGGTCGGTCTGCGTGTCGTACTGTATTATTATGATGATTTAAGTATCTGCCGGGATATTATGGAAAGTACCTTTCAGATTATCGATGACTGGTCCCGTCCAAAATATAACCCGGACGAGTTTAAAGCGACGAAAATCAATGGTGTATTCCATTTCCCGGAAGAATATTTTAGTTTGTATAAAAAGGAGTTATGGACTTTACCTATTGATACTACTTTTGAAATCCAGTTTCGTACCGTCTTTTTTGAAGGCTGGCATGAAATTGAACACGATATGCGATACAAAAGTTTTCTGTCAGATGACGAATTTTGGAAAGGCAGTGAAGAACTTTCCCGCATTTTAAATTGTATTCTTGCCAATCTGGAACTTAGCGACTGGTCTTTGGTTCAGTTGTTTGACCAGCTTT
>JAQYCU010000055.1 GCA_028724545.1 bacterium | reverse complement strand
GCAAAGGGTAACACCAGCAGCGTCTTCCTGCAGGAATGCAGGTGAAGTACAATCCCATGCAGTATATCCTCTAGCCTCAAAAGTAGCACGAAGACCACCAGAAGGGAAAGAGGAAGCATCAGGCTCGCCCTTGATTAATTCCTTGCCGGAAAATTCAAGTACAGGAGTACTCTTTGTAGCAGGACTCAGGAAAGAGTCATGCTTTTCAGCTGTAACACCTGTCATTGGCTGGAACCAGTGTGTATAGTGCGTAGCACCATGCTCTAATGCCCATTCTTTCATTGCGTGTGCAACGACATTCGCAATATCAGGATCCAGGTCCTCACCACTTTCTAAAGTTTTCTTCCAAGATTTGTAGACATCCTTAGGTAATTTTGCCTGCATAACCTCATCGTTGAACACGTCTTTCCCAAAAACCTGTTCAATTACATTTGTTTCCATAGTTGATACCATCCTTTCATATTAATATAACGATAACAAACATTAAATATTGTCCAGACGCTAAAATGTCATACCCGGATGTCGTGTCTGGACGATATCAGAAGGTAAATACTATCAGCTTATGTCATCTCAATCTAGCAAAAAAGGCGAACTCAAATAAATTGAGAACGCCTTTGTTCTGTACAGTATTTAACCAACTGCATATACCATATCACATTTTTTTCAGTTTGAAAAGACCTTTTTTGAAAAAAATTATTTTTCTTGCAAAAAGGAGGAAAAGAAAGTATCATAATAATATATGCATTCGTACCATTCTTTTTGAAAGAATTTATGGTGCTTTATGATGATTTTAGGTATAGAAATATAGGAAGTTAGAAGAAAAGAAAGGTTTTTGTGCAGGCAAATCAGTCTGACAGATGAGATGGTGTTTTTATGGAACAAAAAGAACCTCAGAAAGAATCAGTAATAAAAGAAGCGTTTTTAAAATGGCTTGGGTTATTTGTTGTGATTGTGGCATCCCTTGCCATTGTGTTTTTGGTAACAAATGCAAATGCCATTCTGGGTACAATTGGAAAATATGTAGGAATTTTGCGTCCTGTCGTCTATGGCATGGTAATTGCCTATATATTGAATCCGTTAATGAAGATGTTTCAGGAATTATTTTTGAAACTATTTGAGAGAAAAGGAAAAAAAGCGTCAGAAAAGATTCAGGGAGTGGTTCGCGGACTGGCGATTACCTGTTCCATTCTGGCAGGTATTCTGATTGTTTTTGTTCTTTGCTGGATGATTTTCCCACAGCTGGTAGAAACCATAACGGTTCTTGTAAACAGTCTGCCGGAGCAGGCTAATTACTATTATAATAAGTTGAATGACAGCATCAGAAATAATGCTTACCTCGCAGATCACTTGCAGGAAGTTGCTCTGGGAGCTACAGAATATCTTGATAAAAAAGTTGAAACAGAATTGTTGCCGTGGTTACAGTCAGAATTGCTGCCAAGTGTGAATATGATTGCCGTAGAGTTTGCAAATGGTGTTATGAGTGTGATTAATGTGCTGTATAATCTGTTTATCGGAATTATTGTGGCAATTTATATACTTGCCAGCAAAAATACATTTCTGGCACAGGCGAAAAAAGCAGTATATGGTTTGTTCCAGAAGAAACATGCAGATGTTTTGATTCATTATGTAAAGATTACAAACTCAATGTTTAGTGGTTTTATTTCCGGTAAAATTGTGGATTCCACCATTGTTGGCATTCTTTGCTTTATCGCTATGAAGATTTTTCATATGCCATATGCTATGTTAATCAGTGTCATTGTTGGCGTGACGAATATTATCCCGGTCTTTGGACCATACATCGGACTGATTCCGAGTGCATTTCTGATTCTGTTAGTCAGCCCGATACAGGCATTGTATTTTATTATTTTAATCGCCGTTTTACAGCAGCTGGATGGAAATATTATCGGCCCGGCAATATTAGGAGAGTCTACGGGACTTTCTGCTTTCTGGGTATTGTTTGCTATTTTGCTGTTCGGTGGAATGTGGGGCATTGTCGGTATGATTATCGGAGTTCCTTTATTTGCCGTGATTTACCGGATTGTGGCAGACTTTATCAACTGGAAACTCAAAGGCAGGTCATTATCAACCTGCACGGATGATTACCGTAATCTGAAGTGGATTGAGATGGATGGGGAAAATCATGCTTACTATATTCCATATACAGATAGCGAGTTAAATGCGAAAAAGGAAGAACGGCGTGAAAAGAGAAAAAGTCTTCAGGAAAAATATCTGAATTTTGATAAATGTCATAGCCGAACAAAGGAAAAAAGCCGGAATAAATAGAGAAGAATATAAAATAAGTGAAAAAAGCAAGACAAAACAGTTAGAGAAGAAGACAATATGACTGAAAAAGTAAGTGAAAAGAAATTACAAAACTTGACGCTGTACGGGTTATAGGGTAGAATATTAGGTTGTGTTAATGTTTTGGATAAGAGATTGTAAAACCTGAACAATAGGAGGACAACATGATTAAAAGTATGACGGGGTTTGGGCGTTCCGAAAAAATTGCAAAAGAATACAAGATAGTTGTTGAAATCAAATCGGTCAATCACCGGTATTGTGATTTAAATATTAAGATGCCGAAGAAATTTAATGCATACGAAAACAAACTTCGTAATGTAATGAAAGATTATGTAAATCGTGGCAAAGTGGATGTCTACATTGCATTTGAAAATTATTCTGATAATGAGATTAAAGTACAGTATCATCCGGCCATTGCTGCAGATTATGTCAAAGCAATCAGAACGGCAAAAGAAGAGTTTGGACTGGAAGAGGGACTGACCGGTGCCAGTCTGGTACGTTATCCTGATGTAATTACACTGGAAGAAAATGAGGAAAATCTGGATGCCGTTTATCCTGCTTTGGAAGAAACATTACGGGAAGCCGGAAAGCAGTTTCTGGATGCCCGTGAAAATGAAGGAAAGCATCTTCAAAGTGATATTTTTGCAAAACTGGATTACATTTCCGAACTGGTTACTTTTGTAGAAGAACGCTTTCCACAAATTCTGAAAGAATATCGTGAGAAAATAAAAAGTAAGGTAAATGAACTGTTAGGAGATAGCAAAATTGACGAAGGCATTCTGGCTACAGAGTTAACGATTTATGCAGACAAAATATGTGTAGATGAAGAAACCGTTCGTTTGCGCAGTCATATCAGTAATATGAGGGAAACGCTTCAGAGCGATGAACCAATCGGAAGAAAATTGGATTTTATTGCACAGGAAATGAACCGCGAGGCAAATACGATTTTATCAAAAGCAAATGATAAAGAATTATCACAAAATGCCATTGATTTAAAGACAGAGATTGAAAAAATCCGTGAACAGATTCAGAATATTGAGTAGGGGAAGATGTCATGCTGATTAATATAGGTTATGGAAATGTGGTAAATATGGATAAGGTGATTAGCATTATCCGTGCAGATGCAGCACCAATCAAGAGAATGATACAGATTGCAAAAGATGAAAATACGGCAGTCGATGCAACCTGTGGACGCAAAACAAAATGTATTTTAGTTATGGATAGTGGTCATATTGTGTTATCGGCATTGCTGCCAGAAACGATAGAGAACCGTGTGATAGAGAATCCTTTAGCAGAAAGGAGTTTGGATGATGAGTAAAAAAGGAATTATTGCTGTTATATCAGGCTTTTCCGGCGCAGGAAAGGGAACGGTTGTTAATGAACTGATTGAAAAATATGGATATGCTGTTTCGATTTCTGCCACAACGAGAAAACCACGCGAAGGCGAGGTAGAAGGAAAAAGTTATTTCTTTAAGACAAAAGAAGAATTTGAAGAAATGATAGAAAAAGACGAGTTAATTGAGTATGCACAGTATGTTGACAATTACTATGGTACGCCAAAGGATTATGTGTTAAGCCAGGTAGAACAGGGAAAAGATGTGCTTTTGGAGATTGAGATGCAGGGCGCATTAAAAGTCAAAGAAAAATTCCCGGAAGTATCATTGATTTTTATTACGCCACCTTCTGTCGGAGAATTACGACGCAGATTACAAAAGCGTGGAACAGAAACAGAAGAGGTAATTGAAAAGCGTATTGCGCGGGCAAAAGAAGAATGTGCATATATGCAGGAATATGATTATATTGTAGAAAATGCCGGTTTGGAAGAGTGTGTAGAGCAGATGCATGCTTTATTGCAATCGATTCATTTGTCTAAGAATAATCAGCAGGCGTTGATTAAGACAATTACAGAAGATTTTGACCAATAGCAGGAAATGTGTTAATCTGTTACAATATGAGATAGATGTTACCGTACATTTATCCAAATAAAATAAATTAAGAAAATAAACCTAGAAAGGGGAATAACAATATGTTACATCCATCGTATCATGATTTAATGAAAACAGTAAACAGTGAGGTAGAATCAGGAGAGGCACCTATTGTAAACAGCCGTTATTCTATTGTACTTGCAACAGCAAAAAGAGCACGCCAGTTAATTGATGGTGTTGAGCCATTAGCAGAAACAAAGTGTCCAAAGCCTTTGTCAATTGCGATAGATGAACTGAATGAATCTAAGATTCATATTCTTAGCGAAGAAGAAGCAGCTGAATTAGAGGCAAAAAAAGCGCAGGAAGCTGCAGAAAAGGCTGCTATGGCAGAAGAAGTTATTTCTTTTTCAGAAGAGGATTAAGAAGTTTTTAGAAAATTGGTTTTACATTATAAAAAAGGTGAGCAGTGTAAAAATAAAGATAGCTGTTTGCCTTTTTGCACAGAAATTTGTATATATTGTGCCGGGGCGTCACAATATAGCCTGATGGCAGAAGCAGAAATGATAAATGCATTTGTTTTTATGTGATTTTTGCACTGCTTTGATGAGAAACGCTCTGGAATGGAGATTATTATGAGGGATATCAACACTGAGGAAGAAGAACAGGCAGAACAGGTAACAGAATCTTCAGCTGAGGAAAATCTTGATCTTGATAAGGAAGAAAAGGCTGAAAATAAATGGTCTGCCATTGTAAAAGAATTACTTGTTTATGCCATCATTATTGTAGTATGTGTTATGGTTGTGCCGAGATATGTAATTCAGCGTACGGAAGTGGATGGTGGTTCTATGATGAACACACTTCAGAATGAAGAAAATCTGTTAGTAGAGAAATGTGTCTGGCGTGTTACCGGGCTGAAACGTTATGATATTGTAACGTTTTATCCGGAAGGCCGTGATACGATAGACCCAAAGACAGGCGAGCCAAAATATTATATTAAGCGTATTATTGGCCTGCCGGGAGAAACAGTCCAGGTTGTGGGGGATGTTGTCTATATTAATGGCAAAGTGTTAGATGACAAAAAGTATAAAGAAGAGTATGATATGAGTGATGGTTTTGGTGATGGTGGAATCGCAGAAGAACCAATCACATTAAAAGATGATGAATATTTCGTAATGGGCGACCATCGTGGTATCAGTGAAGACAGCCGTTCCAGTGCTGTCGGACCGGTCAAAAGAGAAAATATCGATGGAAGGGTAGCATTACGAATCTATCCGTTCTCCGAATTTGGAACAGTAGAGTAATCGAAAAGTACCATTGTGAGAACAAAAGGATAAGAAGTAGTCAGATAAAAGCGAATAGGGAATGGAGGTACTGCTATGGAAGGTTTAACAAATTTAATGGAAGAAACGGTGATGCATAAGATTGACCAGTTATGGCCTCAGACGGATTACTGTAAATGTGACAGGTGTCGTCTGGATATTGCTGCATATGCTTTGAACCGTTTGCCGGCACGCTATGTACAGTCATTAGAAGGAGCAATGCTGCACAAATTTGCAACAAGCACGACACAGACGGATATCGAAATTACAACTGTCGTCTTCAAAGCAATACAGGTTGTGGGCGAAGAACCACATAGCAATATGGGAACAAAAACATTTGAAGAATAATTGCTACATTTTTTCATAAACTCCGGCAAAACCGGGCTTTCAAGAGAAAAGGGATGCCCTTTTGCCGGGAATGAAAAAATAAAAATAAAAAAATTAAAAAAAGTACTTGCATTTTTGTTTCGATTAGTGTATTATATCACTTGTCGGCGCGAAAAGTGCTGAGAAGATGGTCTGTTGGTCAAGCGGCTAAGACGTCGCCCTCTCACGGCGAAAACAGGGGTTCGATTCCCCTACAGACTGCTACTGTTAATTTTTAACAGCCCAACCCGAGAGCATGTAATGTTGAATTGCATGCTATTTTTTTGTTTCAAAAAAGTATGAAATATGAAACAATATTTGAAAGACATTAGAAGAACAACAGAAAAACATTGGGAAATGTCAGAGAGGCTGCTTAGAAATGAGGAATAGAATGAAACAACAAATGGCAATTGGAAGAAATGAATTAAAACTAATAGCAGTCTTTTCTATGCTATGCGACCATATAGGGTGCCTGTTTTTTAGTGAAGCAGAAAATGTGTTTTTATATAGCCTGTTGCGAATTATCGGACGGCTTTCGTTTGTATTATTTTGTTTTGTGTTAGTGCAGGGCTTTTTGAGTACGAAGAATCCCGTAAAATACAGCAGCCGTCTGCTTTTTTTTGCATTGCTTTCAGAAATACCATTTGATTTGGCATTTTCTCATCAACTGTTTTCTGTAACACAGCAGAATGTATTATTTACATTTTGGATTGCGCTGCTTGTACTTATGGCATTGCAGAGGTGGGAAGGCTGTTACTGGAAAGAAATTCTTGCAATTGTTGCAGGATGCGTTATTACATGGGGAATGCATACGGATTATTCTTTTTTGGGAGTGCTTTTGGTAACCAATTTCTATCTGTTCCGTTTTCAGAAAAAGCAGCAGATGGAACTGGCTGTTGTTTTACTGGCAATGTTTGGCAACGGAATCGAAATTTTTGCTATTTTGGCGTTGCCATTATGTTATTATTATGCAGAAGAAAAAAACGAAAAACCACTTCCAAAATATTTCTTTTATTTGTTTTATCCGGTGCATCTGCTGGTATTACTAGGGATAAAGATGTTGCTATTTTAGCGCGAGAACGTGGGGGAACTAGTTAAAAGTCAATTAATACGGTAAAAGAGAATGGCTTTTGTGCGAAAGTGGTTTAAAATAGCTGAAAGTTAAATCGGACATAAAATGAAGATGAAAAAATAGTTAGGAAAATTCAAATAAAAAGGGAAAATAGGGATTGACAAGTATTATCTGAAATGATAAACTAATCTAGTGTGCCGCTTAACGAGGTAAAGAGAAGTTCGTGAGAAATGTAATTTTCAAGCCGGACACCGTAGTTAGCGAGTAATGATAAGGAGGTAAAGACGATGTACGCAATTATTGCAACAGGTGGAAAGCAGTACAAAGTAGCCGAAGGTGATATCATTAACGTAGAAAGACTTGCAGCTCAGGCAGGTGAAACAGTTACTTTTGATCAGGTTGTTGCTGTAAACGATGGTGCGATGAAGGCTGGTGCTGACGTAGCAAACGCTACTGTTACAGCTTCTGTAGTAAAAGAAGGCCGCGCTAAAAAAGTTATTGTTTACAGATATAAAAGAAAATCTGGATATCATAAGAAGAATGGTCACAGACAGGCTTATACACAGGTTAAGATTGAAAAAATCAATGCTTAGTACTGTGAAGGATTCTTCAGTAAAAAGTAGTAGAATCGCAGAAAAGGTGACAGTATGATACAAGTTACGATTTATCAGAATGTATCTGGCAAATATTGTGGTTTCCGGATGGAAGGACATGCAGAATATGCGCAGTATGGAAAAGATATTGTATGTGCTGCAGTATCTGCATTAGTGATTAATACAATCAATTCCATCGAAGCCTTTACAGAGGATACGTTTGAAACTTCCATGCATCAGGAAAAAGATGTTGTTTCATTTCTGGTCAAATCAAATCCGATTAGTGAAAAATCGGAACTGTTACTGGATTCTTTGGTATTTGGTATTGAAAATATCGCCAAAGAATATGGAAAGAAATACATTCATGTAAAAATCAAAAGAATTTAGGAGGTGTAAGACAATGTTAAGAATGGACCTTCAGTTATTTGCTCATAAAAAAGGAATGGGTTCTACAAAGAACGGTAGAGATTCTGAGTCTAAGAGATTAGGCGCAAAGAGAGCAGACGGACAGTTTATTCATGCTGGTACAATTATTTATAAACAGCGTGGAACAAAGATTCATCCAGGTGTAAATGTAGGCCGTGGTGGCGATGATACATTATTTGCATTAGTAGATGGTGTTGTTCGTTATGAAAGAAAAGGCAGAGACAAGAAGCAGGCTTCTGTATATCCGGTTGAGGCTAAATAATTAGTAATTATCCGAAAGTGAAGTATGTGTCTTATAAAGGGGCTGTGGATTGCAGCCCCTGTTTTTTTCTATATAGAAAATAATACAGGAATCAGTTGTTTTTAGGAAAGAAGGTGGAAGAATGTTTGCAGATAGTGCTGAAATTTATATTCGTTCCGGCAATGGTGGCGATGGTCACGTCAGTTTCCGACGTGAACTATATGTTGCAGCAGGCGGTCCTGACGGTGGCGATGGAGGTCGTGGCGGCGATTTGATTTTTGAAGTGGATAAAGGGCTGAATACCTTAAATGACTTCAGACATATTCGGAAATATTGTGCCGGTGATGGACAGCCTGGTGGCAAAAGACGCTGTCATGGCGCAGATGGTGCTGACCTGGTAGTAAAAGTGCCGGAAGGAACGGTTGTAAGGGAAAAAGAAACAGGCAAAGTTATCGTTGACATGTCGCACGGCTGTAATCGGGAAGTTATTCTAAAAGGTGGTCGTGGTGGCAAAGGCAATATGAATTTTGCAACTTCTACGATGCAGGTTCCTAAATATGCCCAGCCTGGTCAGCCGGGAAAAGAACTGCAGGTAATTCTGGAACTGAAAACAATTGCAGATGTTGGCTTGGTTGGTTTTCCAAATGTCGGAAAATCCACCTTTTTATCCAGGGTAAGTAATGCAAAACCCAAAATTGCCAATTATCATTTTACTACATTGCAGCCGATGCTTGGTGTGGTTGACTTAGAAGGGGCAGACGGCTTTGTTATTGCCGATATTCCGGGTCTGATAGAAGGGGCTTCAGACGGTATTGGTCTTGGTCACGAATTTCTTCGTCATATTGAGAGTACCAAAATCTTCATTCATATGGTTGATGCTGCTTCGACAGAAGGCAGAGATCCGTTAAATGACATTAAAGTCATTAATAATGAACTGAGAAATTACAGTGAAGAACTCGCAAACAGACCACAGGTTATTGCAGCAAACAAGACAGATGTTTTTTACGGAACGGAAGAGGAAACGGTTATTACACTCTTAAAAGAAGAGTTTGAGCCACAAAATATCCCTGTTTTCCCAATTTCTGCCGTTAGTGGAAAAGGTGTAAAAGAACTTTTATACTATATCAGAAAACAGTTGGATGAATTAGATGAAGAGCCAACGGTATTTGAAAGAGAATATATTATTGACCAGACAACACAGAGTGAGGAACCTTTTGAAGTTTCTTATGATGAAGAAGAGAATATGTATGTTGTGGAAGGACCACGAATCGAACGGATGCTGGGATATACAAACTTAGATTCCGAAAAAGGATTTCAGTTTTTCCAGAAATTTATGCATGCCAATGGCATTATTGATCAGTTAGAAAAACTGGGAATTGAAGAAGGCGATACTGTCAAAATGTATGATTTGCAGTTCGATTATTATAAATAGTAATTCCTATGATTTGTTTGGAATAAGACGGCTTGGGAGGTGTTTTTATGGGGGAACTTTTGCTGGAATTTCTGATTTGTGCCGTTGTGGCAGTGTGCCTGATGGTTGTACATGAACTTTCAAAAGCGATAGTATATATAGGAATACAGCGTTTTCGGGGAAACAAAAGAACATATCAGCATAGTATATGGGCTGTTCACCGTTATATTGACCCGGTTGGCGTGATTCTGGCTGTTACAAGCAGCGTGCCTTTTTCCAAACCGTTTATGTTTCGAATTCAGAATAAAAAGGTCAACAGAATATTGGGAATAACAGGTTTTCTTGTGCTTTTTCTTTGCTTTTTTGGAAGTATGGCAGCATTAAAATGTCATATTGCCGGAGTGAATGGAATGAAAACATTAGAAGGACAAGGAATGGTTCTGAAGATTGTAACGCTAAGCATCCAGTATTGTGCAATTTTAAGTTTTGGTATGCTGATAGCAAATTTGTTCCCGATTTCGACTTTTGACATGGGACTGATTATTGCAGGGTTTTCTGCTGAAAAATATTTAAATCTGATTAAGAAAGATGCTATAATTAAAATCATTTTTGTGATAACGATATTTTTTGGAATTATTCATTATGGAGGATATCGTCTGATTACATTTTTGTTGTAAATGGAGGCTGAAAGGATGAGTATATCGGTAAAACTGGAGGCATTTGATGGCCCTCTTGATTTGCTTCTTCATTTGATAGAAAAAAATAAAATTGATATTTTTGATATCCCGATTGTTGAAATTACGCAGCAATATATGGATATTATTTCTGAAATGGATACGAAAGATATGGATGTCATGAGTGATTTTTTGCTGATGGCAGCTACGCTGCTGCGCATTAAATCAAAAATGCTTCTTCCGGTTGAGGTCAACGAAGAAGGCGAAGAAGAAGACCCGAGAGCAGAACTGGTAGAACGTCTGTTAGAATATAAAACATATAAATATGCTTCGTATGAGTTAAAAGATTTACAGGTGGACGCTTCCAAGCAGATTTATAAAGAACCGACGATACCGGATGAGATAGCAGATTACAAGGAAGAAGTTGATGTGTCAGCCCTGCTTTCTGATGTAACACTTTCAAAATTGCAGTCTGTTTTCCGAAGCGTTATGAAAAAGCAGATTGATAAGATTGACCCGATTAGAAGTAAGTTTGGAAAGATTGAAAAAGAACCAATCAGTTTGCCGGACAGAATGCAATACATAGAACAGTATGCAAAAGAACATCGTCGTTTTAATTTCCGTGTGTTGCTGGAAGAGCAGACGGACAAAATGATGGTCATTGTAAGTTTTCTTGGAATACTGGAATTGATGAAAATGGGACGTCTGCAGATTGTGCAGGAAAACATTTTTGATGATATCTGGATTACCTACAGGGAAGCAAATTAAGAAGGAGTGTTGGAATATGAAGTTATCAGAATTGGAAGCTGCTATTGAAGCCATACTTTTCACAATGGGAGAGGCTGTAGAACTGGAGAGAATAGCAGCAGCTACAGAACAGGATGAAGACACCTGCCGCAGGGTAATCCGAAGCATGATGGATAAGTATTCCGGTGAAGACAGAGGCATCCAGATTATTGAACTGGATGGTGCTTTTCAGATGTGTACGAAAGCTTCTATGTATGAATCGATTATTAAAATTGCGCATGTGCCGAAAAAACATGTGCTGACAGATGTATTGCTGGAAACACTTTCGATTATTGCATATAAACAGCCGATTACAAAGATGGAAATAGAACATATCCGTGGTGTTAAATCTGACCATCCCGTTAATAAACTGGTAGAATACAATCTGGTTTGTGAAGCAGGCAGATTAGATGCACCGGGAAGGCCGATTCTTTTTGCAACGACAGAAGAATTTTTGAGGAATTTTGGAATTGAATCATTAGAAGATTTGCCGGTAGTTAATCCGGAAAAAATCGAGGATTTCAAGTTAGAGGCAGAAGAAGAGGTTCAGTTAGAACTCGATATATAAAAATGCCTGCTTGATAAAACAGGTATGATAAAAAGAACTTTGTTGCTTTATGCAGGTTGGATGCATTTTGCCAACAAAGTTCTTTTTTATTTCTTTTTAGGCTTTTCTTTCTTTTTCGCGCTGTCGGATGGCTCTATTTTCTTATCTACGATATTTTCAATAATTGTCTTTTTAATCCATATATCAAAACTAAGCATACAGATAAACGTGAATTGCGTGAGTTCGTTTCGCTCTTTTTCATCTTCAATATCACTAAAAGCACCATTGGCTTTTTTGAGTTTCCGGATAACATCACGTACCTGGGAATCAATATTTTCCAGTTGAATATTAAAGACTTCCTGATAAATGTCATCCAGATTCAGTCCGTCTTTGTTCTCAAAGAAACGGTCTGTAATCGGTGTCAGAATACTTTTAATATCGCTAATTGTCAGAAAGTTTTTGAAATAATAGATAAAAATCAAAAGAATCATATGTTCTTTTGAATATTTCTTTTTGTTTGAAGCAGGTAACAGTGCGTTTTTTGTATAATTATTAATCATTGTTTTGGTGAGAATCTTGTCCTCGTCAAATCGTTTTGAAGACTTTAAATGCTCATCCATAAAAGTTGTAATCTGGTCCATATATAAATCAATATTGGGAATATCTTCCGGTGGAATATAGTCAATATTCTGGATGCTTCTGATAAGATTCAGCATTTCGCGCGTATATTTATCTGCCATTTGATAACCACCTTTCTTTCCGTTTTTCCCAATGTGCAGGAAAGGATTCCTGAGTGCCGCCTGTCAGCCATATCAGAAGATGGCGCATGCCACTTTTGGACTCAGCATTCTATATTATAGCGTAATTTTTATGGACGTGCAAGTGATGGAGTGTTTGGAATCATTTTCGCTGTACTTCTTTAAGGGGCATGTGATACAGCAGGGTTTCCTACAGCAGCACGCTCTCGCTTGGAAAAAAGCACAATGGATGCATAAATGGGCATACTACGCCCATTAAGCACCAGTGCTTTTTTGACAGCTGCTTTTAGGAAACCCTGCTGTATCACAGCCCATTTACAAATTGGCAGTCTGGAAAAGGTTTCTGCAAAATAAGTTCTGTCTATAGCGTAGTGTATATAGGCTGGTTGTTTGGAAAGGTATCTCTTTTAGCTTTTACATAGAACCACAACCTGAATTGCCTGGCAGCATTGGCTTCCGTTTCTATGAAAGGGCGCTTACAAACTCGCCAGTACTTGTATCCTGTTTTTCAGGATACTATGTACTGCTGCGTAGTTTGCGCAGCGGGAGCGTGCCCTTGATAGAAACGGAAGCCAATACTGTCAGGTCCAATAAGTATTGTTGTATTGCAAGAAGCAATAAGACAGACACCTTTTCCTGCAACTGTCATAAAATAGATAATGGAACGAAAAAACATTATGGAAGCGAGGATTTTTTGGTGAAACGTAAAAATCTGTTACGTCCGTCAAAACACGTGCATTCCAAAAAGATGAATGTCACACCTTCCAGGGAGGAACCTAAAATTGCTGATAAGTTATCCAAAAAAATAAGACTGTCTGAAGATATTCTGGCGAGTACACCAATTATTATGGGATATGGAAAACACAGGTTCTGCGTGGAGAATTATCGAAATATCATTGAATATACGGATGAATTAATCCGTATTCAGACAAAAACGGGAAAAATCTATTTGTTGGGAAAGAATCTGGTTATTGCATATTATAGAGATGATGGAATGTGTGTAATTGGAGATATTTCTTCTATAGAGTATCACTAAAATAGTGCAGAAGGGAAGAAAAAATGGTACATAGAATATTAGGTTGGCTTTTTGGTTATGTAAAAGTCCGTATGAATGGACAGCATCTGGAACGGTTTGTCAACTTGTGCAGAAATCATAACATTCTTTTATGGCAGCTATATTGGGACAAAGAAAAAAAGAATCTTTATTTCCGTATTGCATTACATGATTTTTACCGTTTACGGCCATTGGCCAGAAAATGCAGGGTAAGAGTGCTGATAGTCAAACGATACGGACTTCCTTTTATACTGGGCAGGATGAAACGCCACATCAGTTTCTGTATGGGCGTTTTCTTTAGTTTTTTACTGGTCATTTTTCTTTCTTCCCGTATATGGGGCATTTCGGTGGAAGGGCAGTCTTATCATACAAAAGAAAGCATACTGGAATATTTGGAATCTGTACAGATTTATGGTGGAATGCCGGCAAAGGAGCTGCATTGCAGCCGCCTGGAAGAAAAGATACGCAAAAAATATCAGGATATTGGCTGGGTCAGCGTAGAAAGAAAAGGGAGCAAGATTTATATCAGAATAAAAGAAGTTGTGTTAGTGGAAAAAGAAAAGAAGGAAAAGAAAGGTCATCTGATTGCAGAAAATAACGGACGGGTTGTTTCTATCGTTACACGAAAAGGAACAGCCAGAGTACGTGCCGGCAAAAAAGTAAAAAAAGGTGATATTCTGATATCGGGAGTTGTCAGGATTTATGGGGATAATCAGGAGTTAAAGGAAAAAGATTTCGTACATGCAGAAGGCATTGTGGTGCTGGAAAATTCCGTGGATTACAAACAAAAACTAAAGAAAACGTATTCAAAAAAGAAATATACCGGACGGGAAAGAAAGATATATGAGTGGCAGATAGGAAAAAAGAAATTTTTTTCTTATAATCCATTAAAAAATTTGGAAACTTATGAAAAGTATGATATAATTCGGGAAGGTGGGCAATTATACCCTTTTGTGTCATTACGCTTCCCGATAGCCACTTATGTAAAGACTTTCCGGGAAACGGAGTATAAAAAAGCACAATATTCCAAAGAAGAAGCCTCAGAGATTTTAGAGGCAAAATATGACGATTATCTGACTGAACAAAAACAGGCAGGCTATGTTGTAAAAAAGCAAAAAGCAGAACTGCAGGAGCACGAAGACTGCTATCTGTTACAGGGGCAGATTGTTTTTTGGAAAGAGCAGAAAACATATCGGGAAATTCCTAAAAAGAAAATTATTTATAAGGACTATAATGCAAATGGCAATAATGGAAACGGTAATTGAAATCCCGTTAGAACATGAAAAAAATATTTTTGGAAGTTTTGATGGGAATATTAAAAAAATTGAAAAGGCATTGAATGTTACAATGGTGCTCAGGGATGGTGCCCTGAAGCTGATAGGCGAAGCTGCCAGTGTGAAACAGGCAGAAAATATTCTGATGCAGCTGTTAGAATTGTCCAGACGTGGCAATACGATTACAGAGCAAAATGTAAATTATGTACTGGGACTGGCATTGGAAAATAAAACAGCAGATTTGGTGTCGATAGATTCGGATGTAATATGTCATACAATTCAGGGAAAACCTATTAAACCAAAAACTGCCGGACAGAAAGAATATGTGGATTTAATCCGGAAAAAAATGATTGTATTTGGCATTGGCCCGGCTGGTACAGGTAAGACTTATCTGGCAATGGCAATGGCGATAGAAGCATTCAAAAAAGATGAGGTTGGAAAAATCATACTCACACGTCCTGCGATTGAAGCGGGTGAAAAATTGGGATTCCTGCCGGGAGATTTGCAGAGCAAGGTAGACCCGTATTTAAGACCGTTGTATGATGCGTTATACCAGATTATGGGTGCGGAAAGTTATATGCGTAATGTGGAAAAAGGTCTGATTGAAGTTGCACCACTTGCTTATATGCGAGGCCGTACACTGGATAATTCTTTTATCATTCTGGACGAGGCACAAAATACAACGCCGGCGCAGATGAAAATGTTTCTGACACGTATTGGCTTTGGCTCAAAAGTAATTATTACGGGAGATTTGACGCAGAAGGATTTACCATATGGTACCAAATCAGGTCTGGAGCAGGCTTTGGAAGTTTTGGGCAAAATCGAAGATATTGGCTTTTCCTATATGACAAACCGGGATGTCGTACGTCATCCGTTAGTACAGAAAATCGTTTCTGCTTATGATGATTATGAGAAAAAGGCAGAGCGCAAAAAACAGGTTGCAGCAGCCAAAAAGAATCAATCCTCAAAATCAAATGTTGGGGAAGAGGAGAAAAAGAAAAAACACGCGAAGGCAGGCAGATAGGAGGATAAAGTGAATAGCAAAACAGACAGAAAGACAGAATATCTGAATAAAATCCTTTTGTATCTGATTCCACTGCTATGTGGTATGTTTCGTGTGTTTATAAGACAGACGAACAGTGCAGGTCTTGTGTTGTCGCACATAGTTTTCATCCTGTTTACTGCTGGTGTATTTGATACATTTTTACATTTCAGACAGGGGTATTTTTATGAAAAAATTCACAATAAAGCATTGTTCTGGATTGCCTATGCCGTTTCCTTTTTCTTTATGGGAATAGACGGACTGGCACCGGTTGGTGTGATGTGGCTTTTTCTGATTGTTGTAACGGCTCTCGATGCAGGGATGGAAGTTTCTATTTCCTGCTATGTATATTTAATGATACAGTATGTTATTATGGTACTTTCAGCAGAT
>JAQYCU010000054.1 GCA_028724545.1 bacterium | reverse complement strand
ATAGCTCAGTTGGTAGAGCAGAGGACTGAAAATCCTCGTGTCACTGGTTCGATTCCGGTTCTGGGCATTACGTCTATAAGACGTGATGGGATACTAGCTCAGTTGGTAGAGCACTTGACTTTTAATCAAGTTGTCGGGGGTTCGAATCCCCCGTGTCTCACTAAAGTAGAAGGATACTCAGAAATGAGTATCTTTTTTTTGTGCATACGTTTTTTAAACTAAAGGTCAAAGCGAATGAATTAGAGTTTGCTATTTTAGATATGCCATTTTATTGTATTTATGATAGTATATTTCAGATATTTGAGGCATTTAAACTGCTATGTTTTGGATGCTGTTTTTATTGAATATATTTCAGTTGGTATGCTGTAGATGGTGTATGGCAGATGAAAGATTATTGATAGTGTACTTAATACAGCAGGAAGGTAAAGCAGATTTATTATAACAGGAAAGTGCATTTTACGCAGTAGAAAAAGGTGTTTTGAGCAATAGAAAGCATATTTGCACGGCATGAAAGTCCATATGCGCAGCAGTAAAGTACATTTACGTAGTAGGAAAGTGCATTAGTGCAGTAGTTAAGTATATTTATGTAGTATGAAAATCCATTAGTGCAGTAATAAAGTGTATCAAAGCTGTGTATCTCTCAATATCTTCTCAACATCTTTAGTGATAAGATGAGAGTAAAGGAAAAGAGGTTATCAGGATAAATGGTGTTATCCGATAACCTCTTAAAATTTGCGTTATTAACATAGATAGGAAAGTGCTATTAGATATAAACAATTGTTATATCGCCAAATGCAGCTTCGCCATAAAGTCTTAATGCCGGGCAGCCTTGTGACTGGTTATGGTTTTCTTCTTTGACGGAAGCAAAGGAAGTTTTAATATGGTCTTCGATATACCACGTTTTTGGAATATACAAAATAATTTCGCCGAAGGATGCTTCCAGGTTGACATCTGCCACTCCGTTTTTGATGATAGCATTGTCAAAATATACTTTCATTTCGCCAAAACTATTTTTGAGGGAAATATTTACCAAAGCGTCTGTATTTACATATTTAATGGAAGAACCAAAAGAATTTTTGAAATAAATCACTTCATCTGTGGAATTTTCAAAGTCCTTTTTTCCTTTGTCAGCAAATTCAAACTGGTTTATTTTACTTTTGTTGTTTTTGCTGGGAAATAAAATAGTAAGGCCAATGCTGGCAAGGAGTGCAGCACTGAGCAGTGTCCACGGCGTAATTGCTGTAATGTGCAAAAATTCATCATATTGTATGGCTATTAAACTAAGTCCAAACAGAATGAAAAAGAAATTTCGGTTATGTATTCCTTCGAGAACAATCCAGACAAAGAGAATGGTCAAAAGAATATCATAAACAGAAATATTGTTTATGGTTGGGAAATAGCCCATTTTGCTGAGCAACAGGCAGACAGCACCTAAAAGAAATAATAATCCCCAAAAGATTTTATTCATTGAAAATTTGTTTTGTTTCATGGTTGTAACCTCTTTTCTTCTAATTTATTTTTTAATGGTTTGTAATAGTTCCTAGAGACATAGACCTGCTTATGTGTATTTTGAAATTCAATAACACTGGAAGCAGTCAGGTTCCGGTTAATGGCATAGACCTTATTTGTATTGAGAATGGCAGATTTTGATATTCTCATAAAGTAGCCGGGCAGCTGTTCTTCCAATTCGTAAAGTTTTAGTTTGGATTGAAACACATCATGAATAGTATGTGCTTCAATGCCGTGAATCCCTGTTTCAAAAAATAAAATATCTTTAATATCCAGATAGTATTCGGTATTGTTATGATATAATACAATTTTTTCCTGGGAATCCTTCCAATTAGAAAGAACATTTTGTAATTTCTGCACATTTTCTGTTAAAGCGTTGCAACGGATTATTATCTCTTCATCTTCTGCATTTTCATCGATTTCGATTCGTATTTTCATTTTTTTCTTATTCATCCCCCCTGACAGATTTACCCGACAAGGACATTATAGGAAAAAGAAAAAAGAAAGTAAATACAAAAAAGATAACAGGTCATTTTTTGAGGCTAAGAGGTAAAAAAATGAAATTCAAAGTTAATTTTAGGGTGAGGAAAAAATGTAAGTAAGGAAAGCTAAAAAAAAGAGAGCAATAAAAAGTAAGTAAGGAAAGCTAAAAAAAAGAGAGCAATAAAAAGTAAGCAAGGAAAGTAGAAAAGCAGAGCGCAGAAAAATAAGTAAAAAAGCCAAAAAACAAGAAGCAGGAAAATAGTGTAAGAAGGAAAATGGAAATAAAAGAACTTTAAAGAAAAATTGACAGAATGCTTTTTTCGTGCTACTTTGTAAGAAACTGTTAGCTTTAAAAATAGAAATTCCTTATTCGTTAAGAAGTAAGAAAGTCAGACAGCAAAGGATTTATGAGTGTTCATAAATGAAAGGAAAGACAGAGAGAAAGGAGCTTTTATTATGAAAAATAACGAATTAGACCACATTGACAGAGAGATTTTGCTGATGCTGCAGGAAAATGCAAGAATGTCATTAAAGGATATTGCACAGAAGGTATATTTGTCTTCACCAGCTGTATCGGCGCGAATTGAAAACTTAGTAGAGAGTGGTTATATCGAAGGCTTTCATGCACAGATTAATACGGAAAAGATGGGATACCACATCAAGGCATTTATTAATCTGGAGGTATCGCCTGTCGATAAACAGGAGTTTTATCCTTATATTAAGAGTTGCAAAAACGTAGTCGAATGTAATTGCGTTACAGGTGATTATTCAATGCTTCTGGAGGTATTGTTCCCAAGCACCGATGAACTGGACCAGTTTATAGGTGAATTGCAAAAATATGGCAGAACAAAAACGCTAATCGTATTTTCTACATCAGTAGAACACAGAGGGCTGCAATTATAATAGTGATACTGTTCTAAATATTCTAATTGGAAAAGTAATTTAGATTTAGGTTTTTTTTACTATAAAGCATTATTGCTATATGGTATTAATGTCAGTAGATATTTCACAGAAAATTTTGCACTATATATGATTAAATACGAACTAAGATATATTTGCTTATATTACATCAGGAGTCAGGAAAACGTTCCGAAACTTCTGTAATATGAGCAAATTTTTTTGCTTTTGGCGAAAAAAGAAAAAAATCAAAAAAAAATTTCTCATCACAAAATCGCAGGTTTTTGGTCAAAAAAGTGCCGAGTTCGCCCCAAAAACATAGGAAATGGGGCGAGAATGAAAAAATCACTCCTCTTTCCTGCGTCGCAGACGATTGACGCAGAAAATGAAAGATGATATATTTTAAAAAATTGAAAAATAAGTAAAAATGAAGCAAATAATACGAAAGAAAAAAGTGCCGGAGCAACTGAAATAAAAAACAATAAATTGCAAGGAAAATTAAATACGAAAGAAAAAATGCCAAAGGAAAAAACAGCAGAGTAAAAAGACGAAAGAAATATCAAAGAAAAAAAGGACAGGACAAAAAAGAAACAGGAAAATATAAAATATTCAGACAAAAAGGGAATACAAATTCTAAAAAGTGTAGTATAAGAAGGAGGAGTCAGATGGCAAAAACAATAGGAAGAAAGATGATGGCAAAAGAAAAAAGCCATAGCATAGCAGGAAAGAAAAGAAGCAGAAGAGGAAAAAGGGTGGCAGCGTGGTTTCTGGCAATCGTGATGATGCTTACCACAATCAGTCTGCCCGGAAATGTAAAACAGGTGAGTGCTGCGTTTTACCCGACTATGAAAAGCCAGAAGATTGATTTACTGACGGATAAGCAGGCATTAAGGAAGATAACGTATACAGTTATTCCAGATAATGTGTCACTAGGTGCAACATGGTATCTGTATGTTTGGGAAAAAGGGGATACTTCCGGAGATGAGGGAAGACCGAAAATTTTGGCCTACACAACGAAAAGTACTACCTACGGTACAAGTACTATTGAACTTGAAGTGGATGGACAGGAAGGGGTTACCTATTCGTTTGGTCTTTGTGCAAAAAACTCAATGTGGAGTATAGAAACCAGTCTGTCTGACTGGCCGTATATGAAGGATGCTTTTGATTACCGGACATTGTCAGCAACTACACCAGGGGATACTTTCCAGGTGACAATAGATGGAAAAGAGATTGACGTTTCAGCAGAAACTGCAATGGAAAATCCGTCAGAATATATCTGCTATCACGAGTGGGATATAACAAAGCAGGTGGAACCGGATTGTCTGAATGATGGATATACTGATAAGAAATGCAATAAATGTGGGGAAACGAGAACATTTCCAAATGGCACGGCATTAGGACATGACTGGCAGACAATAAGTCTTGAGGAGCCGGACTGGCAAATGGTGACGGTGCTATATGTGATTATAATGCTGACAGCAACCCGGATGGTGTGAAACAGAATCTTTCGGCATGTGCAGAACTGGTGAATGACATTACGGTAAATAGAGGCGTGCTGGATGAAGAGGGCAACCCGGATGATGGTCAGTTTATCGAATGGATAACGATTGGAACGAAGGAGAATTCATATAATGGTATATTTGATGGAAAAGGCTGTACCATCAGAGGATTGTATTATAGTAATAAGGATACAGAATATCTCGGATTGTTTGGTTATACGGGTGAGGAAGGAATTGTCCAAAACGTAACGATAGAAGACACTTACTTTTTTGGAATGCGTGCAGGCAGTATGTGTGGACGCAATCATGGCAGCATTATCAACTGTTATAATAAAGGTACAATAGATAGTGTAATTTCCAGTGGTGGTATTAGTGGTTTCGCGCAAGGCCTTATTGAAGGATGCAGTAATTATGGAAGTGTTTATGGAGGAGGAAATACGGGAAGTGTATCTTTTCGTATAGGTGGCATAACAGGAGGAATTGGTAGTAGTGGTATTGTGAAAGACTGCTACAATGCCGGAAGTGTGACGGCTGATGCAGCTACAACGACTGGTATAATGGGAGGTATCTGTGGTAGTAATATCAGTTTGATTCAGAACTGTTATAATACGGGCAGTATAACATGTGGCAAACATGGGGAGATTGGCGGTATAGCAGCATATACAGGAAGTTTAAGCAGTCAATATCCTGAATATGTCAACACAATAGTAAATTGCTATAACAGTGGTAAGGTAACAAATGATTATGGTTCAAATTCGTATTATGGTATCGTAGGTAATGCTGAGTATGGAAAGGTAGTAAATTGTTATTATCTAAAAGATGTTGTAAAATCTGATGACTACGCAACAGGAAAGTCTTCTCTGCAGTTTAAAAATGGTGAAGTAGCATTCCTACTTTCACAAGGATACACAGTGGAAACTACGGATGAAACAGATGGAAGTGTCAGTACCGTAACATATGATGGCTCTGCCTGGGGACAGAATATTGATAATGATAGTGAAAGGCAGTATTATCCGGCATTAAACGGTGATACGGCAAAAGTCTATGAAACATCTGCTGAATCTGGTTGTCAAGGTTATTCCAACACAAAAGACAAAGTCAGGGAACATTACTTTGGTGAAAATTGTACGGATGAAATTTGTGAT
>JAQYCU010000053.1 GCA_028724545.1 bacterium | reverse complement strand
GATAAACTCCTCAACGGCAGCATCGGACACTTTCTTTCGTGACAGTTCTTCAAAGCCTTTTCCCAGTTCACTCATATAATCCTCTGCCATAAACAGCGTTTCTCTGGCATCCTCCAGCTTTGCCGAAATATCACCGGTATGGTTGATACTCCAAGACCTTTTTGCCGTATCCAAAGCCAGATTCAACGTATTGTTACACACTACCCGGATAGGAGTCATCGCGATCTTAATAGCCCCAGAGCCATCGTGGGTATTGCTAAACACCAGATAGGGCAAGATCTGCTCTCCCTGAATGATGTATCTGGTTGGCAGTTTGGCAAGAATCCAAGTCTTTCTGCCACCCATCAGGCTGCCGGCTGTTTCGTACCGTACCCCCTCACCAAGCAGTTCATCTGTAAATGCAAACGCATCTCTATTCTGAACCACCTTGTAACGATTCGTCACAACTCCTAAAACATTGCCATCCTGTAACCGGACGTTGGCAAAGTATCCCGGAATCTCTGCGCCATCTTGCGTATAAACGGGCTTCTGAACTACATCCCAGTCAAGTCCCGCAGCGATTAACGCCTCTCTGGAATCCGGTACCTCCTCCACCATTGTGCCAAGACCATGCCAAGGCCTATCTCTGCCTACAAACATCATTGATTCAACTTCTGCTGACATTGTGTCACTCTCCTTTCTGCTCTTTTCGAGCATTAAAATAGAGGATACTCTGCAATGAAATATCCTCGAAATTTTGTGTGTTACGGGCGCAAGCCGTTGCTGGGCGCCCCCTCAACGCTATAATATATGCTTATTATTTCTTACTTTAACAAACTACTTATTTTTCTTTTGTTTGTACAATGTTATCGCTGATGTTCTTTAATCCATTGAAGAATTTCCTCTGCACCGATTTCTCCAGATGCCAGTGCGAGAATAGTATCACTCAATTCTTCGCCATCAAATGATTGAAACGGGTTGAAGAGTGCCGATTCCAATAATTCTTCATCACGAATAGCAACACTTCCGCCAGTTGCTTTTATCAATTGTTTGTGGAGCAATAAAACCTGATCTTTGGATAGCATTATCATTTATCCAACACCTCATACGCTTCCATATTCTGCTGGATTATCTGTTCTGATACAGAAAGTACATCTTCGGTTGCCGCAATTTTTTCTTTTTCAGCCTTATTGAAATCAATCACAAGATATCTTGGCACATTATTCTTAAGAATAACTGCTGTTCCATGTTCATCAACTACTTTTGTAACTTTGGAAAAATTCTGATTTGCTTCCGTAATGAAAATCATGGTATTTGTATCTATTGTCATATTGCATACACCTCACTGTTATGTATAGTATACAAATTCTAGCTATAATACAACCTAGTTTTATGTTATTTTTTTAACTGTTTCCATGTTTTTGGAACATTTATGTAAATTAACTTCAATTATAAGGGAGGGTTTTACATGTTAGAAAATTATGACGACATACTTTTACCTGAGGAGGCAGCAGAAATACTTAAAATCGGTATGAATCAGATGTACAAAATCTTGAATACCGGCGAATTAAAAGCCTACCGTGTTGGACGTTCTTGGCGGATACCGAAAGAAAACATCATTAACTACATAAACCAAAAAACTTATTGAGCTATATTCATAGGGTGGGGCGGTCTTAATTGACCGCCTGCTCTTTTTCGTCATATACCGCGTCATACTGAAGGTGATGTTTTCTTCCATCTGTTCCAAAATAGACCGTATTAGCCGATAATGTTTGTCCAATTCCCATTATCGTTGAATTTTTGTCGAGATATCTCATTCCCGTGTATATATTTACACTGCCGATGATCAGATGAAAATGTGGGTGCAACGTATTTTCATGTAAGGCGTAAACATAGGGAAACCCGCACAAATCCATATTCAACACTTGATGTAAGGCAAACTGCATTTTTTGTGGTGTACATTGCCCCTCCAAATAAGGGTAGCTGATGATGAAGTGGTGAACCAAAGTACCTTGGTCTTTTCCATAATAAAAATTGATGTCGTAAATCTGTCTCGCCACATTGATCATATCATTGTTCAAAAACAGACCTCCACACCCGCATATGCCGCTTTCCTGTTTTTCGGGATTTAACACATATTTCAACAAGTTGGCTACAGCATAAATGTCGGTATATGATTTGTTGACTTTCTTTATCTTTGCCATATTAAAAGCCCTGCACTTTTTTAGATATTTTTTCAATCAGCTGACAAGTATCTTTATCATCAGAATGCCAACCCTTTAATGAATTTAAACCTTCCAAGATTTCAGTACGTTCTATAATTATATTTTTATCTAAATCATGCTCTAATGCTGCATTTGTCAAATATGCAGATATAGACTGGCCTCGTGCTTTGGCAATATCTTGTATCCGACTTTTCATTTCATGAGTCACCTTAAATGATACGACTTGGTTCTTTTTTTCTCTGCTATTCTCTCTTATAATATTAGTTTTCATAAAGCAATGTTCCTTTCTTTGTGTAACTCTTTCTATAACTCGCCAAAACTAATTAGCTGACGACTATTTTAGCAAGTATGGAAGTTGTATTACCTTTTAACAATTCCCTACTTTACTTTTCATGTTATAACTTTATTGTAAATTATTTTTTGTTATGAAACCCCCTTTATCATTATCCCAAATTAACCATTGCTATCATCAAACATACCCTTTAAAATAAAACTATGAATTATGCTAAATTTAAACTATGTACTGCAAATGTAATACACATTTTCTTTGTCTGTATTACATTTGTAATATAGACAAAAATTGAACTAGCAAAAGGAGATGCCCTATGAATAACAAAACGAACCAAAATGCAGAATATATTTTTTTAAATGAGTTGAAAAAATCATTGGAAATAACAAAGACCGGCAGAGACGTAGACTATACCGAAATAATTGACTTTATTTCAGCCGCAAGTGATGTCGATGATTCCTTTAAAGAAAATATATTATCAAAAATTCACGAATCTCTGGACACCCCATTTTTTCTACAGAAATATAAGGAAGATGAAATACGCGAAATGTTATCACGCCATCCACACATAAAAAATCAAATAGCAATAGAAAACCGAACCGTATCAGGTATTTTTGAACACTTTACAAACCTGTATTCTCAATTGATAAATGATGATAATTACACACAATTGGAAGCTTTGTCTAAAGCACTTTCCTTAGATACAATAGTATTTGACGAAAAATGCATGGCAACACTATGCTTATGCGATTTCCTATTTTATAGCTTTTTTTATTCCACTAATGACGCTACAGAAATAAAAATATACAATAGCAGACTTTTTAAAAACCCAAAAGATACTGGATTTACTTTTGATATAGATAAATTGCAAATGTCGCCTTTTGAATATCATGAAATAAAGAAAATCGTCTCATCAAAATCAAAAGAGCTTGACAAAAATGGGTTTATACTCATTCCATCAGAAACTTTTTGGGAAGAGAGTTCTACCAATATGCAAGACACTCTAGTATGTATTGCTAATTCAGCACCAAAATTTTTCAACCAAACACTTCCAGAAATTAATGCGTCTTTTAATGAGAAAACATATATATTCCAATTACCATGGCTACAAAAAATATACTTAAAAGGAAACGACTTAAAAGAAGGACAAACAAAGAGCTTCTACTCCACTATTGATGCAGAACGTACCAATCAAAAAGGCAAAAAATCAGAACTTTTCTACATAACCACCACTTGTGCACATCCGGTATTAACCCTAAATCTAGTTATAAATTATAAAAGGTTAAAAAACGTTTTTAATCACCTTTTCGACAAAAAACAAACGCAAAAACACCATGTCCTTGAAACCTACGAACTGTATCGTAACTTTTGCCAAAATTCCGTTATATCAAACAATGAGTATTTTGATGCGTTCACAAAATACTCTGATGCGCTATCATTTGATTGCCCTGTTGAAGAATCTGACTCAAGAATTGATTCTGAGAGTGATTCTATTTCGAAGCAGCCTTTATTGATCAATATGTTATTTGCTGAAGAACTTACCTGCTATAATCTTATTGCAAATTATTTTTGCTTATTTTCAAAAATATATGAAAGTGTACTAATCTATTCTGACATTTTTGAAACAGTATTAGCTCAAATTCCCATCACGTCAATCATCTCCGACGAAAAAGATGAATTTAGAAAGATATACAATGAAACATTAACAGCAACCGAAAAACTATTTTTTGATATATTAAAAGCATTCATAGCTACTCATATGATTATTTTAGATAGCCCTGCTCAGAGAATTATCAGTTCTTACACTCTGTCAAAACAAGAAATACCATCAAATCCCAAAGAATCACTTAAGTATTTAGTATATCAAGTGTTGAAAATAATCGTTCCTCAAAAGGTAGCACCTATCTCAAATGCTGCTTTCTTTAAGGAAGCCAGTTGTTTGTTTCACCACGTGGCAACAGAAAACAAAATAATCGATTCCACCATCTCTGAAATATCACCTAGCTTTTTCGAAACATCTCAGAAATTTACAGATAAAGAAAAGTCCGCCTACCTAAACGGCTTCGCAGAGTTTGTCGCAATGCAAGCTCCTAAAAGACTTTCTAAAGATTATAGTCTTTATTCCTTGCTCAATTCACCAAAGCCCGAAAATGATCCGCGTTTACAAAAACTTGGCAGAAAAAAACAGAAGAAATCAGGCGAAAGGAATTTCGATAATTCTGTTCCGGAAAAATTTGATATTCTTTATCAAGGAATCCGCTACTATGTTCTCGAAAATAATTCTTTCCGAAAAAATGCCGAAACTGTCATTTCTAATATCTTTAAGAAAATGCAACATACATTATCCAAGATAAAAGATTTGTAGCATATCAAAAACAGACAATGGACAAAAAAAGGAAAAAGAAATCTTATAATATATATAGATTTCTTTTTCCTTTTTTTGCTTTTCGCTCTATCTTATATACCGTTTTTCATTTTAAAAAAGGCACACTTATTAATATATCCCTGAAGTAAAACCCAAAAAGGAGGATGACATTATGAAAAATGAACAACCAACAGCAATTGAAAAAAAAATCTATACCAATCCGGAATTGACCGTGCCGACTGTGCCAGTTGACTTGTTAAATTTCTCCGAATCACCAACATCACCGGTCAATTTAGTGGAATTTCGTCAACAATCAAAGCAGCCGATAAATTTAGTGGAATTTCTAGATTGTTCCTATGATGTTAATGAAACTTTTGAAACAAATCCGGCACAGTTGACACACTTCCCCAATATCTTAACCTCAGATACTGAGTTGGGCAATCCCACTGCGATGAATAAATTGAAAGATTTACCAAAATCATATCATCTCGCAGAAGCGATTGCTGGTCATTGCGTTTGCCATAGATTTGGAAAGGATATTTACCTCTTTGATATGGATTCGGGAACATATATGATTTTGGGTGACGCCAAAAATGACCTCATCCGCGCAAATATCCCGTCCGAATACTTTAAGCTATGTACACCTTCCGCAGAGGCAGATGCGGTTCGCTGGTTATCATCACGTCTTCTGCGCGACAAAGGTCCACTCCCACACTATCCTCAGTTTGTGCCTTTTCGAGATTGCGTGTTTGATTTAGCTACCAACACATGGATTCCGGAAAAAAAACCGGAATTTTATCTAACCTTTACTAATGCAGTGAGCGTACTAAATCCGGTTTCCATGGAATGTCCAGTCTTTGAAAGATATTTAGCGACCATTACCTTGGGGGATGAAGTTCTGGCTGATTTACTATGCACCATGATGGCGTACGCAATCTCCAACTGCCGCTGTATCAAGGCTTTTTTCATGCTAATTGGACCGAGAGACTGCGGAAAGAGCATCTGCCTGAAAATGCTTGAAGAGATTATCGGTACAAACCTTTGTACGCATATCCCTTTAAACCAACTTACTGGACGCTTTTCTCTGTCAACTCTACGTGGTTCAAGGCTAAACGACGTGGCTGAAACCGACAATTTGGATGCTAAATCGCTTACAACCTTAAAATGGCTGACAGGCGGCGACGATATATCTTCCGATGTTAAATATCGTGATCGCATTAGCTTTAAAAACACCGCCCTGTTGATTTACTCCACTAATCTTCTCCATGGTTTTGCCGAAAACATTGCGGAAAACGATTCAGTATGGCGCCGCCTACATCCCTTGGTTTTTCAGCACTCGATTCCGTATGAGCAACAGGATCCGATGTTGATGGACAAGCTCCGTTTGGAATATCCCGCAATTGTACGAAAATATTTAATACCTGCATTACAACGATTATATAACAATGATTGGGTATTTCCCCACAGTAATTACATCGAGGATACCCGCAAAAAAGTTTTGCTAAGTGATGACACGATTCAACTCTTTGTAAATGCCACCTGTCATTTTGACACCACTGGTAAGACCAGCACTTTAGAACTTCACGGAAGATATCAAAACTACTGTTCTTCCATTGGTAAAATTGCATTGAATCGGCACGACTTCGTCAATAAATTGCTGAATAAATTTCCTGAACTCCGAAAGGAGCGTAGTCGCACAGATTCATCTCCCACCAATCCAATCAGTGTAATTGTCGGTATAAAAACACAGCAAAACTAATCACTTAATAAATAGCATCCGTAAAAAAGGAGGAAAATTATGAATCGCAATATCATCACAACTAAAGAACTAAACAACAATCTGACCGTTTCAGTCCTTTTATCCCAAAAACTGTCAAACACGCAACAGGCACGAAACTTTATAATCAACACTCCAACTGGTTCCGGAAAGACCTTTGCCATTCAGGAAGTCTTATTTCCACGCATTTATAGCGAACAGAGCCACTTACTATATGTCGTCAACCGCAACGCCGTTTTAGGACAGTTTTCCGCTTCACTCAAAGAGTATTCACAACGACACCCTGATATGGCAGAATTTTTGTATCAACATGTTACCTGCATGACCTATCAAAGACTTGAAACTGTACTTCGAACATGTGAATCAGTTGCGGGAACGATTTACGATACCAGGCGCTACAATTACATATGTCTGGATGAAGTGCACTATTTTTGGCATGACAGTAGTTTTAACCCTTACACCGACTTATCCTACCAGCATTTACTATTCAACCAAACAGGATTCCGTTTTCTGATGTCCGCCTCTTTGACTGATGAAATGATCCGAAAACTTCAAGCGGACTTATATAATCATACCCGCGAGGCATCGTATCGTGGTCCCATTCATGCACAGCCAAATCCGGAAAAATATATATCCTCTCGCTGTCCTATCATCGACAATCTTAAGCCGGACTATTCAAATTTACACGTTAATGCATTTAACGTCATGGATGACATTCCGGAATTGATAAAAAAATGTCAGGGAAAAACCATAATTTTTGTATCCTCCATCGCAGAAGGAAATCGCATCGCAGATTTGTTCAAATCCAACAATATTGCAGATTTCAAAGTTTTAACAAGCAAATATCGCACAGAACCGGATATGAACGAAACAATGCACTCGATTGCTCTTCGAGACACCTTCGATTGCAGTATATTAATCACGACAACAGTCATCGACAACGGAGTTAATCTTAAGGATAACAGTATTAAAAATCTCTTTATCCTTACACATTCCAAGATTGATTTAATCCAGTGTCTTGGACGTCGTAGAACTTCCAAAGACGAACAACTCAATCTATACCTCTGCCGGCGAAATTTGAAGTATTTCACAGACTTAAAGAGATGTTTGGATTCCGTATGGCATAGTTACTCAATTATAGCCAGGTACAAAAGTGCAGTTGAACGGTTACATATCTACCACGATAACCCAGAATATCAAGGTGATTTTAACAAAATTGGGTACTATATCAATGCTGTTAATAAGCTCTGCTGCATCCCGCAAGCTCAATGTCCCCATTTCCATAGCGGATGCCATTATCGTGGCAATTGTAATTACCAGTACAGAGAGTTCCGTCAGGAGTTTCACATCAATCCGTTGTCCGTGGAAAACATTACGGCACAAATCGCCTCAATCAACAACATCATCGAACGGTTTAATATAGATGGTGCGGACGCATTTCTGCTTGAACAGCTACAATGGTTATCCTCAGACGGGGCGCTAATCCCCCATAGTGATACGGGACGCGTTGCACTAATACAAGCCTTAAACGATGAACTTCAGAAACATATATGCCAAAAGATGTCGTCTAGGCAATTTACCGACTTTCTTGCGCGACCTGAAATATCATCACTTTGTCGTAAACTATGCACCCCTCGCATACCATTAAGCAAACCTGTCACTAAACACACCGCCATCGATTTGCTATCATCAGAAGCTGCCTTAGCATATGAGATCAAACAAACGGAGGAAAAATCAAAGAAGTATTATCTTCTCGTCCCGAAGGAGTCTACGATATAAAAACTCTGACAATACAAATGGGGAATTGCCACCGCAATCATGGTGGCAATTCCCCTTCGTTTATATGCCAGATTATTCTCCAAACATGAAGCTTTCCATGTTTTTTGCCATCTGACTATCCTCCCCTTCCAAACATGGATCTTTTTCTGCCTGTATGCAAGTGGAAAATTCCGTCTGCATCCATCTTTGAAAGTTCAATGATTCTTCATGAACCACTTTTTTGATTTCATCCAATGATATGACATCCCCTTCAGACCGTTCTCTGTGGCTCTCAAAGGATTTTATAGCTTCAATGATGTATTTTGACTTTGAGCCAAATTCATGCGCTCCAAGCTCAATATACGAGGACACAGCTTGCTTTTCCTTTTCCGAACCACTAAGTCGAAAACTGATAGGCTTCTCTAAGACTCTGTTTACCATTTTCTATCTCCCTTATTTAGCTTAACACGCAAAGCTCTTTCATATCCCTTAGCGTTCTCCTTAACATCACACCAAAATCGTATATTTTCACCTGTGCAAGAAGCATACTTCTTCATGATCTGTGCTCCTCCTCCCACATAAGTTACATTGTTTAACTCAAGATCGATGTTATGCTCCCTCAACAAACCTTCAATATGTTCTGCAAATTTCCGAAGTTTCTCCAAAACGATATGCTTACATTCTTCCGGTACATTTGCTTCATTCATATAAATCATTTCATCAATTCTCTCATCTGGCATAACTTTTCCAGTAGCCGAAAAAATACTATCTTTAATCTCCTGATACACTTTTCTTATACCATCCTGCTGGCTGAAAGAGTCTGCTTCTATCGGTAAACCTTGCTTGATGTGTACACAATCAAATGTCCGGCTGCCTATATCCACCACATAACTGTCTCGTCCTATTTCTTCCAACCTACCATACGCCGCAGCAAATCCCTGTGGAAAAACATATACATCTTCGATTACTAATGATAGCGCCCACTCTTCATACTCAAAGTGTACGACACTATTCTGGCATAAATAGTCCTTGAAGGTCTTTTTTTCTGCTCCATGACGCGAAAAAGGCAATCCCACTCCTAAAATTACTTTCATTTCGTGAACACCAATTGTCTTAGCAATGTGCCCCAGCATTGCTAAAGTACTGACATAAAGGCTATCGCTTCCAACATTACTCTTAGCGAAATCTAAATGTCCCTCAAAAACTTTATAATATTTTCCATTCCAATATAACATTTGATCCAACACTGCGGGCTTAGCCACACAATTTGTTACACCATTGTCCCTCACCATATCAACCGTCTTTACTGTTGAATATCCATGATCAATCGCCACAACATATACACCATTTTCTGCTCTAAACATTTTTATTCCTCCTCTTTTGAATCATTTTGTTTATTTTCTTCTATCTTGTTTGCCACACTTGCTACAGTCTTAACCTGCAATTCATCAAAGAGATGCGTATAGACTTTCCCCGTAACTGCTGGACTACTATGCCCCAACATTTTACTGATGTCATACTGTGTCATTCCCGCATCATTAGCTATTGATGCCACAGAATGACGTAAACCATGAAGTGTAATGTGCGGTAAATTATGCTTCACCACACACTTATGAAAATGCGTCGACAAAGTACCAGGATTGACCGGTTTTCCATAATCATTAACTACTACCAAATCTGAACACAAATACAAATCGCCAAGCATTTCGCTACGTTTTTTCTGTTCTTCCTTAACCTCTGCCAACTTTTTCCATAGCAAATCATCAATATATAACCTTCTCGTGGAATGATAACTCTTGGCATCTTTTTCCACGATTTCACTTCCCGCAATGGTTCTGGCATCTCGAATGTATAAAATACAATTGTCAAAATCCACGCTCTCCCATTTCAGCCCACAAATCTCCTCTCGACGCAATCCCAACATTGCTGCCAGATATACTGAGGGTTTTAATATCGTATCACGATTGATTTCTTCAAACAGCCGATTTATCTGTTCTGGCGAGTAAAACGATATCTTTGGCTGGATATATTTAGGTGCCTGAACAAAATATGCCGGGTTCCTATGTATAAACTCCTGACTCTGTGCAATACTTAACACCGTCTTCAAGAATGTCAGATGTTTAATCGCCGTATTACCAGAAAGTTTATATTTCCCATCTGGATCAATCAATCTTGCCAAGTACATCTGAATATCTTTAGAGGATAATTTTCGCAATGATATACTGCCCAGTTCAGCAATAACCTTTTTAGAGATATTTTTGTATCCACTATACGTCGTCTTCTCAATCTTAGGTCGCATTACATCCTCCAGACAATATTGAGTCCAACTTTCCACTGTCTCGTCAGACACTTTTGGTAAAAGATTCTCTGACTTTTCATACTCAAATTTTTTTAGACAATCCTCTGCATCACGTTTGCGCGCAAACGTTCGCGTCTCTTTTTTTGCCTTTCCTTCTACTTTCCCATAATACAAAGTGACATAATACAATTTACGCTTAGGATCATAGGAAATGTTTTTTGCAATCTTTTTTCTTGCCATTTTGTTCTCCTTCCTGTGCATTTCCTCTCGCTACGTCTTTCATTATCCATTTGTGCCTTTCAGAAAATGAAAAAAGCCGTAGAACTGCACTATTCTGGTACAGTACCTACAGCTTTTTCCACCACGTTCTTTGTCCCGCAGCCTGCATAAATAGGGATTTTGACCGTATTTTTTCTACCAATTCAAGACAAAAAATCAATTTTTCAAAATTTTTCTACCAATTTTTCTACCAAACGTCTTTTTTCCTTTTCCCACGAAATAAAAAACCCTTGCAAACATTGAATTTGCAAGGGTTTTTCGAACTGGGCTAGCGGGATTCGAACCCACGAGTGCAGGAGTCAAAGTCCTGTGCCTTACCGCTTGGCGATAGCCCATCAGAGGGAGAAATGTACTCTGTCTTCAAAATGTTTTGAAAACGACATTCCTCTTTATAAAAAAATCCCTGCTACATAATAACAAGGATGATAAGGGTGGATACTGGGATTCGAACCCAGGGCCTCCAGAGCCACAATCTGGCGCGCTAACCAACTGCGCTATACCCACCATATGATATTCATCATATATGAGATATCAAATCAGATGTGTATCTGAATATGATAAGCGTGTCAAGAGGGATTCGAACCCCCGACCTACGGCTTAGAAGGCCGTTGCTCTATCCAGCTGAGCTATTGACACGTATAAGAGCGGGTGATGGGAATCGAACCCACGTATCCAGCTTGGAAGGCTGGTGTTCTACCATTGAACTACACCCGCATGTGATAAACGAAGCTCCAAGTAACTGCTTCTCTTTATGAAATTCACGTCGCTAATCGGGGTGACAGGATTCGAACCTGCGACCCCCTGATCCCAAATCAGGTACTCTAGCCAAACTGAGCCACACCCCGAATCGAAGTTTTTCACTCGACCGCCTTATCTGCGACGCAAGTATGATTATATTATAGCACACAATAAATGTCAACACTTTTTTTGAAATTTTTTTGTATTTTTTCAAATCAGTCGTTTTTTGGAGCGTTATTCCCCCTGTAAATCAAAAAGCAAAACACTGCAACCCCAGCTGTTACAAGGCTTTCGGCGTTTTGCTTTTTTTACATTTTTCTTTTGGTCTGTTTTTAAAATATTTAAAAATGTTCCGATTTTTTTGTTTTCATACAAATTTTTATTGGTATTCCGAAATAATTTTTTCTGTTTCTTCTATAAAAGTTTTCATTTCTTCATCCGTTCCAATCGAAATACGCAAATAGTTTTCAATGCGTGGCGAAGAAAAATGACGGACAAAAATATGTTTTTCCCGTAATTTGTCAAAAATCACCTGTGCCGGTACACGCTCATGTGTCGCAAAAATGAAATTTGTCATAGAATCGCCAAATGAGAAACCAAGCCTTGTCAATTCTTTTTTTGTCCATTCACGGGTAGCAATTACCTTTTGGCGCATCTGCTCGAAATATTGCGTATCTTCTATTGCCGCTGCACCAATCTCCACGGATAATCTTGTCATCGGATAACTATTGTAAGAAAAACGGACATCATTCATTGCTGCAATCAACTCTGGATTTCCCATTGCATGCCCGATACGCATACCGGCAAGCGAACGTGACTTGGAATAAGTCTGTACAATCAGCACATTGTCATATTTGTCAATCAGTGTTCTCGCTGACATATTGCTAAAGTCCACATATGCCTCATCAATAATTACTACAACATCCTGATTGTGCAAAATAACGTCCTCTAATGCCTCCACACCCTGACAGATACCCGTCGGGGCATTTGGATTGGCAATAACAACACCACCATTTTCTTTATAATAATCACTGCAAATCATTTCAAAGTTTTCATCCAATGGAATCTGCTCATACGGTATCTGAAAGAGTTCAGCCCATACATCATAAAATGAATAGGTAATATCCGGAAACAGGATTGGTTTCTTGGAATTAAAAAAGGTCATAAATGCAATTGCCAGAACATCATCTGAGCCGACTCCGACAAAGACCTGATTATCATTTACTTTATTGTATGTAGCAATTGCCTGGACTAATTTTGTCGAATTTGGGTCCGGATAAAGGCGAAGCTCAGCTTCCGGGTACGCATCTAATACTTTACGGACATCCGGTGATGGTGGGTAAGGATTTTCGTTTGTATTTAACTTTATCATATCCGGCAAATCCGGCTGTTCCCCCGGTACATATGGGTCAATTGTTCTTAAATTGTCTTTCCATGTGCTCATATCTGTTCTCCTTTTTCCTAACGATAGCTGTCTGCTAATTTTTCAAATGCCACAAAGGAACGCTGCAGCATATCGGTATCTACACAATATGCAATGCGCACATATCCGGGACACATAAATGCACTTCCCGGCACAAGCAGAAGGTGGAACTCTTTTGCCTTTGCAACAAAAGCATTGTCATCTTCTTCTAATGCTTTTACCCACATATAAAATGCACCTTCCGGCTTGGCACAGGTAAAGCCAAGTTCCTGCAGTTTATCATATAATAACTTACGGTTTCTGTCATAAGCCGTAATGTCCGTTGTTTCATCAAGACATTTTGCAACGGCCAGCTGCTGCAAAGACGGGGCATTGACAAATCCTAAAATTCTCGTTGCTATCGTTGCCGCATTCAGCACGTTTTCAAAGTCATCGACTTCCTTCGGAATTACCAGATAACCGATGCGCTCACCCGGCAGGGATAAAGATTTACTATAAGAATAACCCACGATAGTATTTTTGTAATACTTGGTAAGGTACGGAACTTCCACACCATCATATGCCAGTTCACGGTACGGTTCGTCTGCAATCAGATAAATGGATGTTCCAAACTCCTTCTCTTTCTGCTCCATAATGGCAGCCATTTTCTGAATGGTTTCCTCTGAATAAACGACACCTGTCGGATTGTTTGGCGTGTTTACAATAACAGCTTTTGTGCGTGCTGTAATCTTCTGCGCAAACTCTTCCAGATTTGGCTGGAAATCAGGAATGCTTGGCGAAACCGGCACCATTGTTCCATCAAAGTTTGCAACATAATTATTGTATTCACTAAAATACGGTGCAAATGCAATCACTTCGTCTTCCGGGTCAAGAAGCGTTTTTAAAATCACATTCAGGCCACCGGCTGCACCTACTGTCATAATAATGTTTTCTTCCGAAAAGTCAGTACCAAACTTCTGATTCAATGATTTCGCGATGGCATCACGAACTTCTTCGTGACCGGCATTGCTCATATAGCCATGCACTTTGTTTTGATTCGTCTGCTGCAGCACTTCTATCATACTGTCATTAACTGCCTTTGGTGGCTCCACACTTGGATTGCCCAGACTAAAATCATAAACATTTTCTGCACCATACAGTTTTGCCTGTCGCTTTCCTTCCTCAAACATTGCCCGTGTAACGGAACTTCCCTCAACATATTTCAACATTTTTTTCGCTATCATATTCTGCCTCTTTTCTTTCTTTCCATTAGAT
>JAQYCU010000052.1 GCA_028724545.1 bacterium | reverse complement strand
AGTTACTCCGGCACTTTTTTCTTTCGTATTATTTGCTTCATTTTTTACTTATTTTATAATTTTTTAAAATATATCATTTTTCATTTTTTGCGTCAATCGTCTGCGACGCAGGAAAGAGGAGTGCGATTTTAATTCTCGCCTCATTTCCTATGTTTTTGGGGCGAACTAGGCACTTTTTTTGCCAAAAACCTGCGATTTTGTGATGAAAATTTTTTTTGGATTTTTTTCATTTTTTTCCAGATATACAAAATTTTATCTTTTTATATGATATTTTGCTGAACTTTTACATAACCTTTTTCCAATCTTCTATACACACTTTACCAGAACGTGTATGTAGCTTTTTACCGGAATTTCTATATAAGATTTTGCCATACCAGATTTTCTGTCAACATATCCTTCATCCCAAAACAGATACTGTACCACACAAGTGCATACCACTCAAAGCCAGATACCGTACCACACAAACACACACAACAAAAAACACACCCTGCACAGAAGTAATTTTCTGTACAGGATGTGTTCCTGTTAAGAATTATGAAATACAAGTATTATTTTCTTAAACCTAACTTTTCAATCAAAGCACGGTATGCTTCCAAATCCTTCTTCTGAAGGTATGCAAGCAGGTTACGTCTCTGACCAACCATCTTTAACAGACCACGTCTTGAATGATGATCCTTTTTGTTTACTTTTAAGTGCTCTGTTAACTCTTTGATACGCTCTGTTAAAAGTGCGATCTGTACTTCTGGAGAACCTGTGTCCTCTGGTGTACGTCCATAAGTCTTAATAATTTCTGCTTTCTTTTCTTTACTAATCATACTAGTAAATCCTCCTATTCTCTTTCTTTTTTAGCCAGTCACTAAGAAATGGATGGAGTGCCCAATCTCTGAGCGACGGCAAACAACTAATTTAGTATAACAGATGTTTTCTACTTTGTAAAGTTTTTTATGCCAATAAAATTCTTTTCTACTTTGTAAAAAGCTTTTGTACTTATAAAATTCTTTTCTCCGTCAAAAGGAAATCTGGCTTGTAGTCAAACTTTTCTGTCTGAATACTGTCTATAATCTGAAAATCATAAGCAAGCGCAATCGTTGTAACAGATGCCCCGTCACACTGCGCCAGATACCGGTCATAAAACCCTCCACCGTATCCGACACGGTTTTTGTTCTGGTCAAAAGCCAATCCCGGCATAAGGATAATACCTTCTGCTATCTGCACCTTTTTTTCTGTCACCGGCTCTAAAATGCCACGGTATCCTCTTTGCAGCTGGTTCATTTCCCGGATTTCAAAAAAATCCATCTCTTTTCCCTGAACCCGTGGCACTGCCAGCCGTATGCCGGTTTCTGATAGTACATACTCAATAATGGACAATGTATCCACTTCTGTTCCATATGATACAAACGGAAACAGCCATTTTGCCTGCCTGACCTGTTCCATCTGAAACAGACGTTCAAAAATCTGTCTGTCTTTCTCTTTGCGCTCTTCTCCTGAAAGTTCCTGACGCTTTTTCTTCATATACTGTCTTGCCTGTGTTTTTGTCATTAATTTCCCTTTTTCTTTCCATGTGTCTTTCCTAAATCAACCGTTGTTCCATCCGGGTTAACAATTGTAACATTGTCTAACTGGCTTCGTATATTTCGGCGGATAGAAGCAAGATACTCCTGACGCAGTTGCTGCTGTTCTTTTTTCTCTGCATCTGTCAATCCCTCTGCCTTTGATTTGTGATATAATTCATTAATTCTTGCAATTTTTTCTTCGTTCACGATAATTGTCCTCCTCGAAGTTTTTTGTTATTCTTTTATTCATTTCATTTTTTATCTATCCGAAACCGGATTTTATATTCCCCTGTTTTTTATAATTTGTTCTGCCACACGGATACCATCCATAGCTGCTGATGTGATACCTCCTGCATATCCGGCTCCTTCTCCACACGGATAAATGCCGTGAATATTCGCCTGAAGGCTTTCATCACGTACAATCCGGATTGGGGATGATGTACGGCTTTCCACCCCGGATACAATAGCATCTTTTCGTGCATATCCTTTTATTTTATGTTCAAATGCCTGGATTCCTTCAGCCAAAGAATCTCCTATTTCTTTTGGAAAAATTTTTCTAACATTGCCAAATGTATAATTGCCTTTCATTGCAGGCATTACATCCCCCAGTGAAGTACTGACTCTGTTTTCCAGATAATCGCCAAATAACTGAACAGGAATCTTCCCCTGTCCCTGACGGTATGCCTCCTGCTCCAGTTTTCTCTGAAATTCCAGACCTGCCAAAACGTCCTGACTTCCAAAATCTTCTGGAGAAACCGTTACGACAATTGCACTGTTAGCATTTTTTCCATCACGTTTATAGTAACTCATACCGTTTACAGCCAGACGGTTTTCTTCTGAAGAGGCATTGACAACATATCCACCGGGACACATACAAAACGAATAAACACCACGCTTTTTTTCCGTCTGATATGTTAATTTATAGTCAGCTGCCGGAAGGTTCCGATAGTATGCCCCGTACTGGTTTTGTCCAATCATCTCCTGTGGATGCTCAATTCTGACACCAACAGCAAACGGCTTTGGCTGTAAAACCAGACCGGCATTTTTTAACTGTCCAAATGTATCCCTTGCACTATGTCCGGTTGCCAAAATCAACGTGTCGCAAGGCACTTTCTTTGTTTTTCCTGCCTGCTTCAGCACTACTTCAGTAAGCCTTCCATTTTCGGCAATCACATTCTCCAAACGTGTTTCAAACAGTATCGTACCACCAAGAGAAATGATTTCTTCCCGGATTGCTTTGACGACATCTTTTAGACAATCTGTTCCAATATGTGGTTTTTGCAGATATAAAATCTCGCCCGGTGCACCAAATTCTACAAATGTTTCCAGAACATATTGATTTCTGCCAGAAGCATCTTTGACCATCGTATTTAGTTTTCCATCCGAAAATGTTCCTGCTCCTCCTTCACCAAACTGAACATTTGACTCTGGATTCAAAACCCCCGTCTGCCAGAATGTATCGACAGCTTTCTGTCTTGCCTGGAGTTCCATTCCTCTTTCGACCACAACCGGTTCATAACCGGCACGTGCCAGCATAAGCGCTGCAAACATTCCTGCCGGACCAAAACCTGCAATGACAGGACGTGGTCTGTCTAAATTTTTCCGGCTGTCTGGACGTGCAAAACAGACGGTCTGCTTTTTTTCTTCTTTTACACAACGGGCATCATTTTTTCCATATTGTCGCACTCTTTTTTCTTCTTTGGAACAAGTCAGCGACACACGGTAAATATATTGTATCTGTTCCTTTTTTCTGGCATCAATGGACTTCTTTCTGATTTGAAATGACTCTATTTCGGAGAGTGGCATTTTTAATAACTTTGCTGTCTTTTTCTTGACAAGCATTTCTTCCTCTTTGCCTATCTGTCCTTTTTTTACCAGTTCGGCAGGTGCTTCTTTCAGAATCTGCTCCAAAGGAATCTTAACCTGACTCATATGTATCATTTGCAAACATTCCTTTCTTTTTTTATCGCAGCAGCACTGGCTCGTCCTGCCGTATAGCCACTTGCCCATGCCCACTGCAGGTTATAACCACCACAAATTCCATCCACATCCACTACTTCACCCGTCAGATAAAGTCCCTTGCAAATTTTGGATTCCATTGTGTCCGTTTCTATTTCTTTCGCCGAAATACCCCCGGCCGTAACCTGCGCTTTTTCAAAATCACTTACTTCTTTTACCTGAAATTGTAACTTTTTGATTTGATGCACCAAATGCCATATCTGCCTGTCCGTGAGATTTGACACACTTTCCTTTATGGAAATATCTGATTTTTTCAGCAAAACACCTATCAGTTTATCAGGAAAAATGCCTTCCAGCAAATCTCCTGCTGACTGTTTTTCATTTTGTTCTTTTTGATATTGCAATTCCTGATAAATCCATTCTTTATCCTTATCCGGCATACAGTCAAGCAGCAGATATACTTTTTTGCCATTTGCGATTTCCCTTGCAGCATAACGGCTTATCTGAAAAACCGGAATCCCGGAAATTCCATAAGAAACCATCTGGATTTCTCCGGTATCTTCACACAACAGCTGTTCCTTTTCATCAAGCAACGATACTTTTCCCTGTATCCTTACTCCACTCCACGCTTTGACATTTTCCTCCAAAATCAGGGAAGTCAGTGCTGGAACAGGAAATACCAGATGATGCCCCAGACTTTCTGCCAGAACATAACCATCACCTGTACTTCCGTGAACCGGTGCAGCCTTGCCTCCTGTGCTTAAAATCACTTTTTTTGCCAAATAGGAATCTTTCTGTGTGCTGACATTATAGCCTGCCATACCAGAATTTCCTTTTCCTGTATGTGGCTTTATTTCTTCTACCCATTCTTCTGTATGCACTTCTATTTTCAGACGTTGTATTTCGCGTTCCAATGCGTGGACAACAGATGTCGCCTGCTCGGAAGCCGGATAGACATATCCACCCTTGTCTTTTGCCAGAATCCCTATTTTATGAAACCAGTCAACGGTCTGCTGACATCCAAATGCTTCCACGACTTTCCACGGAAATTCTTTTTGTTCGCTCCGGTAACAGTTTTTTTCCTGTAACTGATTGGTAAAATTGCATTTTCCATTGCCGGTGGCAAGCAGTTTTTTTCCTAAACGTGGCTTTTTTTCCAGTAACAGAACTTTCGCGCCCTGCCTTTTTGCTTCTATTGCTGCCATCATACCGGATGCACCACCACCGATAACCAAAACTTCTATACTACGCAACTTCTTTCGTGCCTGCCTTTCTCAAGATGTATAATTCTCTAAAATACTAAATAATTCTTTTTCATCCTTTACTTCAATACCTTTTTTTAATGCTGTAGTTTCCTCTTTTGTCAAATTCTTCGTTTCAATTCCTGTATATTCATAAACAGTCTTTTTATCTCCATAGTATACTACAACTTCCCCTTCTACTGCAATCAGATAATACTGATATGTTACTTTGGAACTGTCATAAATTTTTTTAATCACAAGACGTTCTTTGGAAAAAGAGGAAACACCAATGCTCTGCAGACCTGCCAGATATTCTTCAACAGGCAGGATATCCATATATTCTTTGCAATACGCATCCACATCTTTTCGTGTAAAACCGACCAGTTCTTCCGGAAGCGTTTCATACTCTGTTGTTGTCGTATCTTTTGTAACATCATATTTTTGTATCTGATACACTGTATTAATATCCAAAGCATCCTCACTGGAATTTGCCGAAATGATATCGCTGTTATTTTTTATCGTTTCCTGTACCACTTCCTGCGCCTTTTGCTCCAGCTGCTTCGTCACATCGACTTCTACAAGTTCTGATACCCGGCTTTCATAATCGGTCTGCATCTCTTCCATTGTATTGACTGCAAAACGGTAACTCATAACACTTCCTGCCGTCACGCAGGCAATCACGCCAAAACAGCCTGCCATCCACAAAATTTTCTGATTCATCATATTTTCGTGCCCTACCTTTCTTTCGTTAGTATTGCACGCTTTGATGAATTTATTCCGTTTTTTTCCAATTTCCTTCCTTCAAAAAATGTGTAACTCTGTCTTGTGCCTTTGCAATCGTTCTTTCCGGAAAGCCTATCATCTGAAGCAGACGAAGTGCATTTCTGGAATTTGCCCTGCCTTCTTTTAACAGATAGTCGAAAGAAATATCCTCTGCACTCAGTACTTCTTCAAAATGATAATTGGCAAAACTGTCTTCCAGCAAATACGTCAGTTCAATATCGTGTGTTGCTGCAAAACACATTACTTTTTCTTTTGCCATTTCCTGTAACAACTGAGCAGAAGCAGCCACTCTCTCTACTGTATTGGTACCACGCAGAATCTCATCCACAAAACATAAAACCGGTATTTCATCCTGTCCGACAGCGTCAAAAATACGCTTTAATGACTTGATTTCTACAATAAAATAACTTTCATTTGATAATATGTCATCCCGTAATGCCATAGAGGAATATACCCTGAAAAAAGGGGCGTGATACGCATCTGCCAATACAGTATGGATTGTCTGTGCAAAAATGGCATTGATTGCTGTTGCCTTGATAAATGTCGATTTTCCAGAAGCATTAGAACCTGTTAACAGCATACATTTTTCCGTATCCAGATTATTTTTTACCGGCTCTTTCAGCAACGGATGATATAACTGTTTTGCTGTTATTTTTCTGCAATCATTCCTATCTTTTGCAAAGCGCAATACTGGCACCGTATAGCATTTTACCTGATGACGGTACGAGGCAATCGCCATCATACTGTCAAGATATCCCACAATCTGATAGAGTTCCAGCAGTGCTGCTTCATTTTTTTTGATTTCTCTTGTCATAGTTGCCATTTTTATCAGGTCAACGTGAAATAAAATTCTGACATAATCGAAAATGGCATCAAACCAGTTTCCCGACATAGAATTACCACCGGAAACTAAGAAATGAAATCGCGAAAAAGCTAAAAATTTTTCTGACAATTCTTTTAATTTCTGAAAATATTCTTCGCAGCCTTCCATCTGAATACCTGCCATCGCTTTACATTGTTTTACCATTCCCAGTACAAACTGGAATAAAGAAAAGGCCGAACCGATTTTTGCTTTTTCTTTGTAGTAAAAATAGGCATTGCTAATCATAATAACAAACAGAAGTGCTACTGCACTGGCCGGCGAGAAAAACAACAACACAATTGAAAAAAGCAACGCAAGTGCTGCCAGTATATGTGGCCACTTTTTGATTTCTTTTAATTCTTTTGTACGGCTTAAATATTCGTAAATTGAAATCTTATCACTTTTTCCTATCGCAAACAAATCCAATTCCAGCTGCAGTCGCATTTCAGGATTTTTTTCCATACTGCAGACCGTGCGTTCTCTTTCTTCCAGTACTTTTTCCGAAAAAACAGTCGTTTTAAGAAGATGATATAAATACTCTTCGCCAGCCGACGTTCTGGTATGATTGATATTTTGAAACACAATATCCATTTCCAAATCATTCCACGTGATTTCATCAATATCATATTCTGATTTATTTTGTCGTGCATAATAAGAAATATGCTCCATAATGCTGTCAGAATATTCTTCTCTTGTTGGAATCCCCCACTCTTTTTCAAGCAGATAGGACATCCGTTTCCAGTATTTTTTTCTATCTGCCCGTTCCACTGCCAGAAATAAAATTCCCAGTGCGATAAATACAGCCATAATCTGTAATATAAATTTAATGTCCATTTTTTCTCCCTGCTTCTTTTACCACATTTTACCCGCAAAAAGGCTATTGCATAACATTTCTTCATGCAATAGCCTTTTTATTCGATTAAAATAATTTTTTAAAATATTTTTTTATTTTCATAAAATTTCTTATGCCTGTTTTTATTGAATTAGTTCTCATAAAAACATATTGCAAATACGCTAGCACTTTCTACTATTACAATACTCGTCCGATTTTTAAAGGCTTACGATAGTATGCATTTGAAATTTTGATTCCATCCCTTGCATTACTTGCATGGATAATTTGTCCGTTTCCAATATACAGTGCCACATGGCTGACAGAACCACTGCCGTAGAAGAACAAATCACCAACCTGAACATCCCCACTCTTGACAGAACGTGTTGCAGCTGCCTGTGCAGCAGAAGTTCTAGGAAGCGAACGGCCAAAGTGACGATAAATACCCATCGTAAATCCGGAACAGTCTGTTCCGTTTGTAAGACTGGTACCACCCCAGACATAACGGTTTCCTAAAAACTGCATTGCATAACTTACAATAGAAGATGACTGTGAAGAAGATGATTTCTTCTTATCAGCTTTGATAGTTACAGCATGATTCAGACGATATTTTAATGAAATAAAATCCTTGCTGACAAATACTTTTTCATCATCAATGGAAAGCATAACCCAGTTTTCCAAATCATCATACATCTTGTCCTTGTTAATTCCACTGACATCTTTTTTGCTACAATGCTTTGAAATATATGCCTTAATGAATGCTTTGGAAAGTGTTTCTTTCTCTACTACATAATCTTCGTCTTCTGAAATCTGGTCATAAATGCGTGCATCTGTACTTGGCAGATAACGGACATTCAATGTTTCTGTCTTAACAGTTGCCTTTAATCTTGCGACACGCTCAGCCTTTTTCTGTGCTGCCTCTCCACGCATCAAAAATTTTGCTTTTACATATCCTGTTACTTTTCCGGACTTAATCTTTGCCCAGCCTCTTTTGACAGAAAGCACTTCACATCCTGCATTTTTTGTCATCTTACCAACAATCTTAGATGACTCTCTGCGATGCTTTCTGACATTTAAATAAGTGTCTACATCAGCAATTCCCAAATTCTTGTAATGCAGTTTGATTTTTGTTGTATCTTTCTGCTTTGCATCTGACTCTGTGTCAGTATCTTCAATAGCACCTGCAACAACCTTCTGTTCTTCTTCCTGCTCTTTCTGAGCCTGCGCTGCTGCTTCCTGTGCTTCCTGCATTACATTTTCACAATAATGGTCTAAAGACAGGTTAATACCTGCCAAAGGTTTTTCTTCTAAAATAGCATTATTTGTAGCCTGTCCAGATAATGGAATTGATACAGATACTATAACGGCAGTCAAACCGGCTGCAAGTATCTTTTTAACATTTTTTCTCATACTAATCCTCGTTTCTTAAAAACTATGATTTCTGGCACGTCCCCCAACGCTACCCGTGTTACGACTCAGTAAACCCTCAAATTGCTATTACTTCTTAGCTAAAGTAACCTTGTGTTTCCACAAATTGTTACAAAAATATTACATATACAATGCAAATTATAACAATTTGTTTCACATTTGTCAATCTTTTCTTATTTTCTCCTTTCGTCTCCGGCTTTTTTTCACTCTTTTCCTGTTCATTTTCTCCCTCTTCCGGCTCTTCTTCCCTCTTTTTTTATTTTTGATTTCTTAATATTTTTTTCACATATTGTTAAAATCAAAAAGCAGGTGCACGTATCGTCTTTTGCCTTGCGTTGTGCACCTGTCTTCTTTAAATAATAATGCAGACCAATCCACCGTTACTGTCATTAATAACTTTTTGTATTGTTTCCTGCAGTTTTAACCGGCTTTCATCATTCAGACGGTTCACTTTGGATTCCATTCCCTCCTCAACCAGTTGCTGAACTGTTTTGCCAAAAATATTTGTTTCCCAGATAGATTCCTTCTTTTCCGAATTTTTTCCGGATATATACTGTATCAAATCTTCTGCCTGCTGCTGCGTTCCTACTATCGGCGCAATCTCTGTTTCTATATCTGCCTGAATCAAATGCACCGAAGGACTGACTGCTTTGATTTTTACGCCAAATTTGTTTCCGTGATGAATCAATTCCGGCTCATCAATGGTAATCTCATCAATACCCGGCGTAATCACACCATAACCTTTTCTATGTACTTCCTCCCATGCAGTACCCATTTTTTCGATTTCATTTTTCTTATCTACATATTCCCGTAGCAAATGAATCAGCTGATACTCTCCTGCGATTTCTGTTCCTACTAACTCACTTAATATCTGGTAATATCTGCTGTCATCAAATATGGTCTGAATGCTTACAATTCCATTTTCCATACCGATATGTTCAATTTTTAACTGACGTATCATTTCACTTTCTGTTTTAAAATTTTCCTGTGTTACATCCCGTATTCTGGAGATGCGCCCCAAAATTTCGCGGACTTTTTCAATCAATTCTTTTTTCAGCCAATGTTCTGACGGCAGCATTTCCACCCATTTTGGCAAATGAAATGCAATCTGGTTAATCGGAAAAGAAGATAATATCTGTTCCATCATTTTCTGAATATCTTCTGTCTTTAACTGGTTGCAGTTGACTGCCATCGCCGAAACGTCATATTCCTGATTAATTTGTTTTACTAATGCCTCTGTTTCTTCACTGTACGGTCTGGCAGAATTTAATAACACAATAAACGGTTTCCCGATACTCTTTAATTCCTGAATCGTTTTTGCTTCTGCCTCACGATATGCCTCTCGCGAAAGTTCTCCAAAACTGCCATCGGTTGTTACGACTATACCTATGGTTGAATGGTCGCGTATTACTTTACGGGTGCCGTATTCGGCAGCCTGTGCAAAAGGCATTTTTTCTTCGGACCACGGTGTCATAACCATTCGCTCATTATTTTCTTCCATCAGCCCTGCTGCTTCCCTGACAATATAGCCGACGCAGTCAATCAGACGGACTTTGACCTGATTTCCACCAAAAAGATTGACAGACACAGCCTCTTTTGGAATAAATTTTGGCTCCGTTGTCATTATCGTCTTACCATCTGCCGACTGTGGCAATTCATCTGTTGCCCTTTCTCTTTCATGTTCGTCTGCAATGCCCGGCAAAACCAGCAATTCCATAAATCTTTTGATAAATGTCGATTTGCCTGTTCGCACGGGACCACAAACTCCAATATAAAACTCACCCTTTGTCCTTTCTGCTAAATCTTTGTATACCTGAAAACCAGCCATATGCCCTCCAATCTGCATCTGTGATGTATGCGCTGTTCTTTTTACCTGTTTTACGATATTTTGTAAAACATAACATATTCTTTTTATCTACCTAACTGTATGCTTATTTTTTCTCAATTATTCTTTATTTTTCTCAATTTATGCTTATCACAACACAAAAATCCGGCAGAAGGGCAAAAAAAGAAAGGGCAGAAGTAATTTCTCCCTTTCTTTCTTTTTATTATGGATTCATTTTTAAGTATACTGATGCAAAATCATAAATCAGGTTACGGTATTACCAAAAGTTGTTTTTGCATCAAACCAAAAGATATTTCTTAATTAAAAGAATCATCCAATGCATCTTCTATTGTATCTTCAATTTCCTGCTGCAATTCTTTCTGGAAGATTGACTCAACATCATCAGATTCCGTAGCAACACCCACACATGCCACAATACTGATTAAAATAACTGCTACAATAGAACAAATCAAACCTGCAATTGCCATACCCTTTCCTGGTTTTTTCTTTGCCAGAGAAACAATTGATAAAATTGCTCCTACTAAACCACAAATAAGAGTGATTGGTGGGAAGCAACAACAAACAAGTGAAAGAATACCAAGCACCAGTCCTGCAACTGCCAGTCCCTGTCCTGCCTGAGTAGACTGTGATGGTACATAAGCTGCCTGATTAACAAAGCCATTCTGTGGCTGCTGATATCCGGCCTGTGTGTAACCATTTTGCTGATACGCATTCTGCTGTGCGTATCCGTTCTGCTGATACTGTGGGTTTGCTCCCGGCTGGGCCTGTGAATTTACAGATGCCTCTGGGGTTGCTCCCGGCTGGGCCTGTGAGTTTACAGATGCCTCTGGGGTTGCTCCCGGCTGTTCTGTAGTACCATTCTGATTTACTACTTCATTCTCATTATTTTCCATACTATTCTCCATTCTGAAGCGTTTATTATTTAGAAATACTGCAAGAAAATTCTACTTTTCTAACATTACAGGCTATTTATGACGCTCCTCACAGTATAGCCAGTACAAGCAGATTCGGTGTGTAAAACGTATCTATCGCATTTTTTACACGAATCAACTGATTTTTCAATTATATCATATAAAAAAACAATTCGCAATTCTGGGAAATGAGAATTGATTTGCTTGGGCTTTTTGTAGGGGCATGTGATACAACAGGGTTTTCCTGCAGCAGCACACTCTCGTAAAACCCTAAAATAGTAAATTTGTAATAAGTTTAAAAGCAATGGTAAGATTTATAAAAATATATTGAAAATCGAATATATGTTTGGTAAAATAGCATTACGGAAAGTACTCACGACAGGGCGTTAAGCGTCCGGGGGACGCTTGTTTAGCGCCGACCGGAGCGTAGCGTAGAGGTAGCCTCCCGAGTTTGTGATACCGGTTCGCCGGAATACATAGGAAGGGAGGTGACGCCGATGACAGCTTATGAAATCATTTCGATTTTTATAGGGATATTAGCTTTGCTGATGTCCTTTGGTAGCTTAATTGTTGCGTTGCTTGCCTTTCTCGATAAGAGAAACAAGCGTAAATAAAAATGCCTATCCTGTCTGATCCACAGGATAGGCGTTGTCCGTAAGGACAAATACTCGTCTAAACTCGGAGCATCCACTTTGGAGTGGGTGCTTTCCCTTTTTGTATTATCATAATAACATTCTTATCGTGAGATTTCAAGAAAAATCTAAATAAATCTCTGTTGTATCACAGCCCATTTACAAACTGGCTGTTCTAGTGATTTTGTGTAGTTCTTATTTATATAGCCTCATAGTATACAAACCGGCTGCTCTACTGGAGTTTTTCAAGTAATTGATTCTGACTATATCGCATAACCTGAATTACCTGCCAGCTGAGGATATCTTGTCTATTAAAAGGGGGCTTACGAACTCGCCAGTACTTGTATCCTGTTTTTTAGGATACTATGTACTGCTGCGTAGTTTGTGCAGCAAGAGCGTCCCCTTAATAGACAAGATATCCTCTGCTGGCAGGAACAAAATATTATTGTTATTCAATTCTACGCCAGCCATGCGAAATGAAACACTAGTAATGCAACATTTTTGATTACAAACTGTACCAGTGTAATCGCTATCCCAACATAAATATATCCCATACGGTATTTCATAAATGGATATTTCCCTTTGCTCAGCAACGCAATTGCTCCTCTTATCATATAAACCACATAAATTATCCCCATATACGGCACAAGTGGATGACAGAAAAAGGAAATGAGAATGTGACCATGCAATATCGCCAAAAATGCTCTGGTGCCACCACATCCCGGACAATACAGTCCTGTTTTTTTATGTATCCAGCAATCATATTGCAACATTTTGATGGAAAATGGAGTGAAATATGCCAACAGCAAAATACTGACACAAACAATTCCCAGCAAAACCCCTATTTTCCAGACAGTATATTCTAATTTCTGATTTTCTTTTGGCATAACCGGCTACTCCTTGCATTTTTCCTGCTTTTTTCTTCTTTCCTATTACTCTTATTTTATACTTGTAATTCCTGCTACACTTGCTACTCTTCTATCAGCAACTCAGAAAATCCTTCCGAATACCATTCTTTTTCATCTTTCGTTATAAACATAGCATAAACGCCTTTCAGCGAATTTACATACGCAAGCCCTTTCTCTTTTCCCATAGAAAAACAGGTGGTGGAAAGCGCATCTCCATCTATCGATTTGTCTGAAATAATTGTTACTGCCATCAAATCATTATCATAAGAATATCCTGTTTTAGGATTGATAATATGATGATACTGCTTTCCATCTTTATCCGTCAGGTAACGTTCATAAATTCCAGAAGACACAACGGATACGTCATGAACCGAAACGGCTGCCACTGTTTCATTTCTGTCAGCAAACGGCTGCTGGATTCCAATCAGAAAATCCTGCCCTTTTTCTTTCTTTCCGATGCATAGAATATTGCCTCCCAGATTTATCATACCACTGCTTACCCCTTGCTCTTGCAGATATTGTTTCAATGCGTCTGCAATATATCCTTTTGCAATACCGCCGAGGTCTATTCCCATGCCCGGCATCTGAAATGTCAACTCATTTCCATTCATAGAAATTTTTTTATAGTCCACATATGGCAATGCCTCTGCGATTTTTTCTTTGGATGGAATCACTTTTTCATCTTCACTGAAATTCCACAAGGAAGAAACCGGTTCAATTCCGATATCAAAAGCGCCGTCGGACTGTGCCGCATATGCTAATCCTGTTTTTATAATTTCTGCCAGTTCATCCGAAACCTGAAAAATAGCCGTACCATTCTCCTGTATCCGATACTGTGCTTCGTTTTTTTCTGACTTTTCCTTATTAATCTGCTGCTCTATTGACTGTATCTCTTTTTCCGTAAGAAAATCCTTGGCTAATTTATTTTTTTCCTTACGATACACTCCCTGCGCATCAACTGCCTTTAAGTACAAATCTTCGATTTCGTTGATTTGATATAACTGGCTGCTCTCTAATGTTCTGCTAAATATCTTTTCATATTCTCCACACTTTTGCACACAGCTATTAAGCAGTTCCTGACTGCCACCTTCCAAAAGCGTAATGGTATATGTTGTGTCAAAAGCAAAACCGGTTGTGCTGACTTCTTTATCTTTTCCCCCACTGCATCCTGTCAGTGCAGAAAAAGCAAGCGAAATCAGTAAAATAACGGAAACTATTTTTTTCATTCTCATCTTTTACACCTACTCTGTCTTTTGCTGCAAAATCTGTTCTGCCAGATGGCGTTCTTTTTCCGTCAGCTCAGCTTTTTCTAACAAATCCGGACGATTTTTCGCTGTTCTGATAACAGACTGTTCCCGGTACCATTCTTTCAGCAGTTTATGATTTCCCGACAGTAATACCGGAGGCACTTTTTTTCCATGCCATTCTTCCGGTCTGGTATACTGTGGATATTCCAGCAAATGTTCTGAAAACGACTCTGTCTGTGCCGATACTTCGTTATTTAAAACACCCGGTACTAATCTTGCGATAGTGTCCATCATCACCAAAGCCGGCAGTTCGCCTCCTGTTAAAACATAATCGCCGATAGAAACATAATCCGTGACAATTTCTTCTAATACTCTCTCATCAATTCCTTCATAATGGCCACACAAAAAAATCAGATTATCTTCTTTTGCATACTCCTGTGCCATTTCCTGCGAAAATACTTTTCCCTGTGGCGACAGATAAACCACTCTCGCTGCACCGTTCTTTTTTACAATATCTTCATAGCAACGGTAAACGGGCGCAGCCTGCATAACCATTCCTGCTCCTCCACCATAAGGATAGTCGTCCACACGGTTATGCTTATTCTGTGCATAATCACGGATATTCACTGCATTTACTGAAATATGTCCTGCTTTCATCGCACGTCCGGTAATACTGACTGACATTGCCTGCTCAATCATTTCCGGAAATAATGTCATCACATGAAAATTCATACCACTTTATGCCTTTCTTTTTTATTCATCCAAAAGTCCCGGTAAAATAGACACGACTACTTTGTGTGCATCTACATCTACGTCTTTTACGCAATCAGGAATCGCCGGTAACAACACTTCTTTTCCGTTATGTTTTACAACATACACCAGATTAGCACCGGTTTCCAGAACATCTTCCAGCTTGCCAAAAATTTTTCCATCTTCCGTATATACTTCTGCACCAAGAATATCTGATATATAATATTCGTCCTCTTCCAATGGAACGGCATCTTCTCTTGTTACTAATAAATCTTTGCCTTTATATTTTTCAATGTCATTGATATTATCAATGCCCTTAAATTTCACAATCACTAAATTTTTAAAAAAGCGTACTCCTGCCACTTCCAATTTTATCTTTTCTTTGCCCGTATCGAGATAAACATCTTTTAACCATTTAAAACGTTCTACATCATCCGTAGTCGGAAATACCTTAACTTCTCCACGAATCCCGTGCGTATTGGCAATCACGCCTACCCGAAAAAAATCTTCCATATTAATCCTCATTTCTGAATAATCTGCCGTCAAAAAGAATCTGTTCTATCTCCTTTTTGACATCATACCCGAATCTTATATACGCAAAAAACGTCTATACCATATGGCACAGACGTTTCATTGCTAATGTCCAATTTCTACAACTACTTTCTTGTCCGTCTTGGATGCAGTTGCTTTTACCACAGCACGAATTGCCTTGGCAATGCGTCCCTGCTTACCAATTACTTTACCCATATCATCTGGATGTACTTTTAACTCCAGAACGATTTCGTTGTCTTTTTCAGTCTCTGTAACAGTGACCTCTTCCGGGTGGTCAACAAGTGACTGAGCAAGAACTTCAACTAATTCTTTCATTACCTGAAACCTCCCTCTGGCAGACATTCTTATTTTTCAATGCCTGCTTCCTTTAATAATCTGCCTACAGTCTCAGTTGGCTTTGCACCGTTTGCTAACCACTTCTTAGCCTTTTCTTCATCAAACTTGAAAACGCTTGGGTCCTGGTTAGGATCGTAAGTACCGATTTCTTCGATAAATTTACCATCTCTAGGTGCTCTAGCATCAGCTACAACTACTCTATAGAAAGGTTTTTTCTTCTTACCCATTCTTCTTAAACGAATCTTTACTGCCATCTCATTTCACCTCCTTAGCATTCTATCCTGTAATATCTATGCAAACTCCGGCTTTTCTTTTGAAATACCAGAACTTGATAACAAATTTTTAGAAACCAAATGGCATTTTCGGCATTGAAAATCTTCCACGTTTTTTTCCTTTGCCTCCCATCATGCCAGACATTTGTTTCATCATTTTCTTTGACTGTTCATACTGCTTCATCAGCTTGTTTACTTCTGAGATATCCACACCTGCTCCTTTTGCGATACGACGCTTGCGCGAAGGATTGATAATTGCAGGATTTCCTCTCTCTTCCGGTGTCATAGAATAAATGATTGCTTCAATATTCTTAAAAATACTGTCGTCTATTTCTAAATCAGATGGAAGACCCATACCAGGCAGCATACTTAATATACTCTGAATACCACCCATTTTTTTCATCTGCGCCATCTGGTCTAAGAAATCATTAAAATCAAACTCTGCTTTACGGAGTTTCTTTTCCATTTCTATGGCTTTTTCCTGGTCAATTTCTGCCTCTGCCTTTTCAATCAGAGTAAGGACATCTCCCATACCTAAAATACGGGATGCCATACGGTCCGGATAAAATTGCTCCAAATCGGACAACTTTTCACCCATACCTACAAACAGAATCGGACATCCGGTTACTGCTTTAATCGAAAGTGCAGCACCACCACGTGTATCACCATCTAACTTTGTTAAAATGACACCGTCTATTCCTATCTGTTCCTTAAATGCAGATGCAACATTCACGGCATCCTGACCTGTCATGGAATCGACTACCAGAATACTCTGGTCAACTGTTACATTTGCTTTAATCTCCTGTAACTCTTCCATCATCTCTTCATCTACGTGAAGACGTCCTGCCGTATCCAGAATAACCACATTATTTTTATTTTTTGCTGCATGTTCCAACGCAGCCTTTGCAATATCAACCGGTTTGTGATTTGCTCCCATGGAAAATACTTCCACGCCCTGCTTCTCACCGTTAATCTGCAACTGTTCAATTGCTGCCGGACGATATACATCACAAGCAACCAAAAGTGGTGTTCTTCCTTTTTTCTTGAGTTTTCCGGCTATCTTTGCAGTTGTTGTCGTTTTACCGGCACCCTGCAGACCACACATTAATATAACCGTAATCTCGTTTGATGGTTTTAAAGCAATCTCTGTGGTATCACTTCCCATAAGATTAACCAGTTCTTCATTTACCAGTTTAATAACCATCTGTCCGGGAGTCAGACTATTTAATACATCTTGTCCGATTGCCCGTTCCTGCACTGTTTTTACAAAGTTCTTAACCACCTTGAAATTAACATCGGCCTCTAACAGAGCCATTTTAACTTCCTTCAGCGCAGCCTTAACATCTTCTTCTGTTAATCTTCCCTTGCTGCGAAGGTTTTTAAAAACATTTTGTAACTTTTCTGTTAAACTATCG
>JAQYCU010000051.1 GCA_028724545.1 bacterium | reverse complement strand
CCGTCGGAATGGTCGCAGTTAATATTAATCGGACCGGACAAGGTACGGTTTACCCGTGTAAGTGCTACCGGTAACCTGTTTGATGCTGCTAACAAAAGTTCTTCCCACATCAATGCCAAGCCTGCCGATGAAGTTGCCGTCAGACTTCTCGCTCCTGCTGTCTCCGCTCCAATTGTCGCGCTCATGGAAGAATGCTCACTTTCTACCGGGATAAACTCTGTATCCATCTGACCATTTGCTATATATGTAGAAACCATCTGTGGGATTTCTGTCGAAGGTGTAATTGGAAATGCCGGCATAACATCAGGATTTACCTGACGGATTGCATACGAAACTGCTTCATTTCCCGACATACGTTCTTTAATTGCCATTATTCATTGCCCTCCTTCATTTCTATTGCATCAAAAGGACAAACACTGGCACAGATGCCACATCCTTTACAGTGGTCCATATCAAACGCAAGCCGTTTTCCGTCTTTTACCGGAATGCTGGAATCCGGACAAACCGGTGCACACAGCAGACACTGCTTACATTTATCTTCGTGAAAAACCGGTGTATTCGTTCTCCACTCTCCTGTCTTAAAGAGTTTGGACGTACCACCTGCAAACACCATCAATCCTTCTGTTAACTGCTGATGAGGTGTTTTTTCGTTTATCTTTGTAATATCCGTTCTCATCTTTCTTTTCTCCTACCTGTTTTTATTATGCTGTCAGACTCATCTTCTGGGAAGCGATTTCTTCTTCCAGATAGTCAAATGCCATCTCAAGTGCTTTCATATTACCATCAATTACTTCTGGTTTCTTTGCAAATTTATGCTCATAAGAAGCACGCATTTCGCCGATAAACTCTTCCTTTGGCATTACTTCACTAACAGCAACAGTTGCTGCAAGCATTGGAGAATTTGGGAAATTCTTTCCAAGTGCTTCCATCGAAATCTTTCTGGCATCGATAGTGAATACACGTCCTGTATATCCATTCAGGTGTTCCTCGATTTCTTCTCTGGACTTTGCTGTATTTACAATAATCGCACCCGTCGGCTTTAAACCTGCCGTAACATCAACAGAACCAAGCAGTGTTTCATCTACAACTACAACATAATCCGGATGATATATATTAGAATGAACGCGAATCTTATCAGCACTAATTCTGTTATAAGCAGTAATTGGCGCACCCATACGCTCCGGGCCATACTCAGGGAAACCCTGCACATTCTGACCAGTCTTAAATGCAACGTCTGCAAGCAGTAACGCTGCTGTTTTAGCACCCTGTCCACCACGTCCGTGCCATCTGATTTCAATTCCGTTTTTCATAATTAACTCTCCTAACTTTTTGTTTTCATTCTTTTTTGAAACATCTTTTTACTTTTCTCTGTTTATTCTATGATGTTTGTATGCGTGAAATTCTTTCAACTTATCATTTGAAATTGTTCAACCTTTTTTATTATATCTTGCTTTTCAGAAAAGTAAAGAGAGTTCGTGCAATTTTCTTCATTTTTAAGTTGAAAACTTTTCATCTTTCTTTTTCTGACTTGCCTATAATTTCACACTCCCTGTTTGACAGCACTTCTCGTGTTATATTTTATCTCTGACATTGCTTTTGTTCCAATACTTTTCATTTTCTTATCTATTATCATTTTTTCTTATATAAATCCATCAAAAAAGGAAACACAGTTTTCTTCCTGCATTTCCTTTTTTATCATATTATTCTGCACTTATATCATCTACCGTCATACCATATTTCTTTAAATCTACTTTTCCCTTAACCACTTCAATTCCATCTGCCCGTAGCAGCTGTGCCTGTCTTTCTTCGCCCCCGAAAGCAAATTCGCCAGTTATCATCATGAAACGGAGCATCCTGATAAGTATCCGGAAAAGATAATCCGAACTTTAGTGCCTCTTCTCTCGTTACCATAAGCCTGCCCCCTGTACTCTGATTTTACCTGCTTATTTAATGGTAATCAGACTTCTACGGCTCTTTGGATATACAGCAATATACGTCTTGCCTGGATTTATTGTCAGCAATTTGCCAGTACGGTCCCTGTATACCATTTTATTTCCTGCCTCTTTTCGCTTCCATGTGATTTTCTGGATTTTTCCATTTGTCATATAGTAGCCCTTGCCGGAATTATTTGTCAGTTCCATTGTCTGATAGCCATTATGGTCTATATTAGACTCTTCCACGAACTGGATAATGACATTTTTAAAAGCAAGCTGCTTTTTGTAAAACGTATCCATATGCTTTTTGCCATACTCATATTTATAGTATTTCTTTTTCTCTGCATTATATTTCAAACGGCAGGTAGAGTAATTAGAAAATGGAAGGACAACACTCTTTGCCTGTCTTTTTACATCAGGGTCCGTATCTTCTTCATAAAAAGCAAAATGTTTTGCTGCCTTCTTTTTATTCTGTTTCAGCGAATACTTTAACCGTTTCGCACCCTTCTGTAACTTTTTGCCAGAAGTATATACATTATGTGGTGCCTTAATCGACGTATCCCTCTTGTATACTACCGGTCCAATCGCAGACAGACCACTCAGGTTATTTACCTTTATCTCCTCGATTTTTGCTGTAGCATATTTTGTCTGTCCAAAGTGACAGTAAATGGCATTCCATTCTTTTGCAAACTGGACATAATAATGTCTGGCACTACGCACGGAACCAATCACTTTTACGTTGGAAGGGTCCTGATACACTGCCAGCATACGAGTAATACCGCCTTCTGCCAGTGCTTCATACAGAATATCCGCCTTTGACGTTCCCTTCTGGTGGTCAAAAGCATATTCGATATTGTTAATCATAACAGCGTATGGTCTTTTGGCTTCTGTCTTTTTTTCAACCCATTCGCCGGTAATCGAACTGCGCACCTGTCCCAGATGCGGGTCAACTGTCGGTGTCGGAACCGGTGTTGCTGTTGGCACAGGCGTTGTTTCTGCAACAACCGTATCCTGCTCTTTATCATTCTTTTGCTGCGCGTGAAGGTATATCGCAGTCCCTCCAATCAGAATACATACGACAACTGCTGCCACAACACCAATGATAATTCGTTTTTTTCTGGTATCCACTCCTCTTTTCCTCCTCCTTTTATTTTCTCTCATTTTGTGGTAACTGAATAACCCAAATACACCCTATTAAGAAACACACCAGACAAAATAACTTCTGCCTGATGTGTCTTATGTCAGAAACGATTTTTTTAGTGATGGAACAGACGAAGTCCTGTGAAGCTCATAGCAATGCCGTGCTTGTCACATGCTTCGATAACTTCTGCATCACGAATTGAGCCACCCGGCTGGGCAATATACTTAACACCACTGCGATATGCTCTTTCAATATTATCACTAAATGGGAAAAATGCATCCGAACCAAGTGTTACATCTGTTGCCTGAGAAAGCCATTCATCTTTCTCTTCCTTTGTAAATACCGGTGGTTTTTCGGTAAATACTTTTTCCCACTCGCCATCTGCAAGAACATCCATATAGTCCTCACCCATATACAGGTCAATGGCATTATCTCTGTCTGCACGTTTCATATCTTCTTTGAACGGAAGATTTAAAACCTGTGGTGACTGACGAAGAAGCCAGTTGTCTGCTTTGTTTCCTGCCAGTCTGGTACAATGGATTCTTGACTGCTGTCCGGCACCTACGCCAATTGCCTGTCCATTTTTTACGAAACATACAGAGTTTGACTGCGTATATTTCAGGGTAATCATGGCAATTGCCATATCAATCTTGGCAGACTCCGGAATCTCTTTATTCTTTGTTACTACATTGCTGAAAAATTCATCATCAATGTGCAGTTCATTTCTTCCCTGCTCAAAAGTAATACCAAATACTTCTTTATGCTCGATTGGGTCCGGAACATAGTTCTCATCAATCTGAATAATGGCATAACTGCCTTTTTTCTTTCCTTTTAGCATTTCCAATGCTTCCGGTTCATATCCCGGTGCAATAATTCCATCTGAAAATTCTCTCTTAATTACTTTTGCTGTTGATACGTCACAAACATCAGAAAGTGCAATAAAATCACCATAAGAAGACATACGGTCAGCACCTCTTGCTCTTGAGTATGCGCAAGCCAATGGAGATAACTCACCTAAATCATCTACCCAGTAAATTTTAGCTTCTACTTCACTTAACGGAAGTCCGACAGCTGCTCCGGCAGGTGATACATGCTTAAAGGATGTAGCAGCTGGAAGACCTGTTGCCTGCTTCAGTTCTTTTACTAACTGCCAGCCGTTAAAAGCATCTAAGAAGTTGATATATCCCGGCTTTCCGTTTAATACCTGAATAGGAAGTTCTCCCTCTTTCATATAAATTCTTGATGGTTTCTGGTTTGGATTACATCCGTATTTTAATTCTAATTCTTTCATAATTCATCCTCTTTTCTAAACATTCTGCTTTTCTTTATTTATTTTTATTCACGATGGTAGTTTCATACTTGCCTGTTTCAATATCAATATAGCGCACAAATAAAGATACTTTGTTATCTTCATTCAGGCTGTTCCAGAGCATATCCGTAAATGCAGCCATATCATCCGGAATCTCAACCAGCTTTGGCTCTCCCTCAAAGCTTGGAAGTGGATTGCCGTCGCACTGATAAGTATGGATAAAATGACCTTCCCCTGCTACCGGATTGGTATAAGAAAATGTATAACGGTTGCAGGCATCCGGATTTCCATTGTTGCTTTTCAAAATGGACATTGCATAGTTGTACTGTCCCTCTTCAATATGCATAATTCCAGAAATTCTAGGTGTATAGTTTGGCGCATCCGGCTCAAATTCCCTTGTACGCAGAGCCTGCTCAAATGTCTGCTGCTTATCCATCAAATCATAAATGGTATCTGTCTGGTCACCATTTGTAACAATTGTCTTGTTTCCTAACACACGAACCGGTGCGTAAATAATCAGACTTGGGTCACTCAGTTTGGAAGGGTCAAACGCCTGTGTGCGAATGCCTTCTCCGTCCTCTACAAATACACGGTTTCTGCTATTCTCGCTTCTTCCCATAATAAAATACGCTGTAACGGCATATTTCCCGTTCTTTGACTTTCCAATTACAATACCTCTTCCAGGGTATGCATTTTCCTTCAGTTCCTTTTCCAGCGATATCATCTGCATCGTTCCATCTCCTTTGCCTTTTTCATGATTTGTCAACAGTTCTTTGTTCCTTTTGGCATATGCCATAAAAATCCTTCGTTCCTCTTCGTGGATTTCGGCCAGATACCAAAAAGACCACCTGAGCAAACGAAAAAAATCATCTGCCCAGGCGGTCGGCTCTTTTCTTCCATACTCCCCGTGGGTATTCCCACTTATCCGCCAGTCGTATGGATGTTAGTAACAGAATACACTATTTTTTTTAAAAATACAATATCAATTAACCGTATTTTTGATAATTTCTCTGCCCCACTCTGCCACAAGCCTGTCCAGACTCCACGCTGCATTTGCCGGACTTGTGGAAGGCAATTTTATAATTGGCATATCCGTCTGACTTTCGGCATATTTCCGGTATAATTCATACGCTTTACTGCCATTTGCATAAATTCTGTCAATCTGCGTTTTCTGCAAAACGGACGAAAAATCATTCACTACTACATTTTTAATCGAGTTATCGCTTGAACCGACAATATCGCAGGAGGCAATCACATCCCAGACTGCAATATGGTTTTCTAAAAGCATTTTCTTTTTCTCCGGAAGCGTTTCCGGGATAGCCGTTTTCAGGCAACGGGCAAGCACTTTCCAGAAACGGTTCTGGGGATGGCCATAATAAAACTGCTGCTGCCTTGACTTAACAGACGGAAATGAGCCAAGAATCAGTACTCTGCTTTCGCTGTTATAGACCGGTTCAAAAGTATGTACCACATGGGTATACATTTCTTCTTTCATAATTCCTCTACAAACTCATAATAATTTCACGCGCTGTTTCTTCTTCCACCGGTGTTGCAAAAACGCCCGGTGCAAACTCTACCACATTTCCAATTCCTTTTTGTACGACAAAACGGAGTTTTCCATCTTTTACCTTTTTGTCCGTATATAATTTCTTTACCAGCTGCTCTCTGTCTATATAATCCGGTATGGTAACCGGAAGTTTTGCCTGCTGCAACAGCTCACTGACTTCGTCTGCTTCTTCTTCCGTCATATAGCCTAATTTGATAGAAAGTTTCATCTGGGCAATCATTCCTATGGAAACGGCTTCTCCGTGGGACAATTTGTACTCACTGACCGTTTCAATGGCACGTCCAACAGTATGGCCAAGATTTAAGATTTCACGCAGACCACTCTCACGCTCATCCTTTTCTACGACGTGATATTTGATTTTGCAATTCTCTTCGGCAATATGTTCACACGCTTTGGCATCTACTGCCATAATCCGGCTCATATTTTCCTTGAGAAAATCAAAAAAGGTTCTGCTTGCCATGCAGGCATGCTTAATGGTTTCTGCCATACCACTTGATATCTGGCTTTCCGGCAATGTTTTCCAGGTTGCAATATCCAGATATACTTTTTCCGGCTGATTGAACAGGCCAATTAAATTTGTTGCCAATGGTGTATCAATTGCTGTCTTGCCTCCCACGGAAGCATCAGCAGCAGCAAGAAGAGTCGTTGCATAATTAATAAATGGTACACCTCTTCCATACGTTCCGGCAATAAAACCTGCCAAATCGGTTACTACACCACCACCAACAGCGATAATGCAGCAGTCACGGCGATATCCTTTGGCAAGCATCTGGTCTTCAATCATTGCTTTTGTTTCGCGGGTTTTGCTCTTTTCACCTGCCTCAAACACAAACAGGTTTGCATCATAACCTGCCTTCTGCATTTTCTGGCAGATTGCATCAGCATACAAATCTTTTACGATACTGTCTGTGATAATTGCAAATTTTTTGATATTTCCTGCCAGACCATTTTTTAAATCGTCTATTAATTTGTCTTCTAATCCAAATCCTGTTTCAATCGGGTAGCTGTCATCTACCACTTTTTTAAGTTCTACCTGAAATACACTCATATAGCAATCCTCCTGTTTTTCCTTGTTATTGTTTCTGTTTTTTATATGATATTTCTATTTTGATATGCCTCTGCGATTTGACACTTCTCTTTTGGGACACTTCTGCAATATTAACGCTCTCCTGTTACCACCAGTGTCGGTGCTGACCGTTCATTTCCGTGTGAAGCGATAATGCCACCGTCGGATAACCTTGAAAATACGCCGGCAAATTCCCCATTATATACATACAGTCCTGCCATATTAATATAATCTTTTAACTGTCCGTCACCATTGATAAAATCAATATTTTTGGTACGGTACTGTGGACAATATTTCTGACAGATATATTGACAGTCCATATGCTCCTTCACAATCTGCTCCCATTCTTTGTCTGTATAATCCACACCGGCAAACACACCATTAGAAGCGTAGGAATCTAACGGTTTGATAATATATTCATTTTTCTTTTCGATTAACTGCTGCAATACAATCTTGTCTTTTTCCAGCAATCTGGTATCCGGAATATGCTTTTTAACAAATGCCCATTCTTCCTTCGTCAGAAATTGTCTGGTACGCTCCAGATGCAATACATGGAAAAGCCATTTATTATGGATAATCTGCGTTGTAAAAGAACCGGCAAGAAATACATTCTGGTCTAATACTGCCTGTATAAACGGCTGAACCTTATCATAAGACTTCATAATATCTGAAGTGACCGCACGGCGATAAATAGCATCAATTCGCATACCATCCGGCGAATACAACACGCCGTCCCGGTATTCCAGTTCCTGAATATCGCAGACTTCACAAAGCATTCCTGCTTTCTGAAAACGTCTGGCAAACTCTTCAAACTCCCGTATTGTTCCCTGCTCCAGAAAATCTACAATAGCAACCTGTGGCAGTTTTCCTGCGTCTGCTTTTTCATATGTCCTGTAAAGAGAAAGAAAAGTTTCCACCCAGCTGTCAAACAATTCAAAAGAACGCATCGTGTATTTTTGAAGCATATGCTGATGTGCCGGATTCAGAAGCAGCGACTCATTCAGAATCCTGTCTTCATTCATCGCGCTTGTTCCATCTGTATTGATTTCGCAAAAATAAAAATCTGATGTGTCTTCCTGATAGAAAATATCAAAACGTGCGATTGGCAGCACAGACTGATACAGATTCGGTGTCAGAATCAGTTCTTCCAGTTCTTTTGAAAAAGGAAACAATGCACGATAGTCTTCGCAATGCAGATATTCCTGAATTACTTTTTCAAAAATTCGATAGGTTACCGTTACAATCCTTGAAAAATCTTCTGCGATTTCCTCTGTATATATCTTAGGAATCTGCAAAATTTTAGAAAAGCAATGGTCTTTATAATACAACGGAGTCCGGTCTAAATATTCCTGCATCCGTATGGCTCCCTCACGGTTTTCCTCGTAATGTTCCTGTATCCAGTCACAATATTCCTGATTGATTCTGTCTATTTGCATAACTTCTCCATTTCCAAATATTTCTTCTCTTCCTTCGGCAAAAAGTCATATGCCTTCTGCAACAGTTTTTTACAGAGTAACACAATATTCTGGCGATATACAACTGCATCTTTTCCTTCTTTTTGAATCGCCTGCTCTGCTTTTTTGATATGATGTTCCGTAATATTCTGCAACTGCACTTCCTGGTCAATTTTGTCTATGATTTCTTTATTATACAAAAGTCCTTTTACCAATGCTGCATAGGAAAGCACACGGCTAACCGGCATCGCATCTGCTCCCCGGATTTCAATATAATTTTTCAGTCTGACATCAGGGAAAGCCATTGACATCATATGCCATATCGCATCATTTGTCATTTCTTCCTCTTTCCATATCTGCGCCGGCGTCAGTCTTCCTACTGCCGGAGAAATCTTTTGTGAAACTTCCGTTTCCTTTAGTTCTCTGACAAAGGATAATGGGAGCAGTTCTTTCGGGCAATATACTAATGGCAGATTCCACAAATATACAGCATAATCCCGAAATGTAAATTCTCCCGAAATGGCTTCCGGTACAATACCGGTTCTATCCGAATCTACCTCTTCCCAGATACAGCTTCTGCGAAGCAACTGTCCGTTTTTATTTCCTTCATATACCGGCGTACAGTCCGTAAGGAACTTAAAAACCGGTGTCAGAACATATGCTGCCTGATATTTTTTCCGAAAATCACTGCAGGATGTGTAATCAATAGAAATCTGCGTCGAAGCTGTTGCACGCATCATCTGCCTGCCGGCGTTCCCTATCTGCGCAAAATAGGCATCCATAACCCGATACCGTTCTTTCGGAATCAGTTCCAGTTCTTCTGCTTTCTGATACGGGTGATATCCCATCGTTACGCAGGATGCATCACACGCATCCAGCACAAAATCCAAATGCTCCCGAAATTCCTGATAGATGGTTTCTATCTCGCAAATGGACTCTCTCGGCGAAATGCTGATTTCTAACTGGGCAGCCGGCTCTAAAGAAACAGAAAAATTTCCGGCATCTATCCCCATCAGAAGACTGCTGTTTGTTCCACTGCTGTCTTTTCCTCTCTCATATACGCCTTTGGCATTGGGATAACTTTTTAATAGCCTGTTTAAAATATCCTGCATTCCATTTCTGCCATAATAGCAGACTGCTGTTTGCGTATCCTTTCTGACAATAAAATGTTCTAACTCTACACCAAGATTCATTGTACCTTCAGACTTACACCCTTCATACATCATCTGAACGATTTTATTCAAGTTCTGCTTTTGTAGTAATTCTGTCTTTTCTGTCAATTGATTCAACTCCTCTTGCTGTCAACTCTGTCTTTCTTATTATTGCTCTTTTTGGGGTATTCTACACCAAAAGAATGCTTGATATATTGTATCACTTCCTTGCAAAAATGAAAAGAATATTATGGAACAGGTTTTTAAAACAAGTGTTATAGGGACTGTGATAATACCGAGTTTCCTGACGCAGCACGCTCTCGCTTGGAAACAGACACAGTGGTGCATAAATAGCCAAGAGATTCAAGGAATCTCTCGCCTATTAAGCACCAGTGTCTGTTTAACAGCTGCTCTTCAGGAAACTCGGTATTATCACAGCCCATTTACAGTTTGGCTACTGGTATAACAAAAATGTCTGTTGGATTATCATTTTATACTATTTATAGATTGGCTGTTGGTATAACAAAAATGTCCTGAACCATATTTTATGATTCAGGACATTTCTTTTCTTAAGCTATCCTTGCAAGGCAAAACGCTGGTTTTGCCTTTATTTCCTAGTTATCCAAATTGCCGGTCTGACTCCTCCGTTTACTACATATTTGTCATAAACTTTATGTCCGGCTTTGTTAACGTTACCGTAGTCCCCGATATTAGCTGCATCTGTTTCCTGAAATCCCGGTGAACGAAGCCACCACCAGCCACCATTGCCATCGGTAAAGCTTGTCATTCTCTCACCTGTTTCTGAAAAGTACGTTTCTGCTTCTTCGATGGAAAGCAAAAATACATAATCTTTCGTTGTTTTTCCACCTCTTGTTTCAAATGCATCATTGTCTTTGTTGACAACTTTTGTCTTCTGAATCTGTGCTTTTTCTTTCTCTGAAAATGCCGTTTCATAAAATGTCTGGTTCAGCCATTTTCTCATTTCACACTGTTCCCAGGTAATCTCTGTTTCTTCTGTGTGATATGCTCTTTTTTCGATACATTTTGACGTAAGTAATAACAGTTTATCATTATCTGCTGCCAAAACAGTCCAGTCAATCGCACCATTATAATCGCCAAATGACACGGTATCGCCTTTTTGTGCTGTTGCAATATCAGCATATTCTATCTTTTCTTCCTGCTTCTCGATAAAGTGGCCTTTTTCAACGACTTCTTCCTTTTTTCCTGCATTCCATACAAAAAAAATAATACCTGCTGCCACCACAGCAAGAATAACTAACCCTATTATCACTTTCCTTTTTCTGTTTTTCGTGTTTTTTTTCTTGTTCTTCATAAATGCCTCCTGTTTATTATGTCTATTGTATCTATACGAATCCATTTGCATCCAGCCGGTTTCCGGCTGATGGGTTCGTTCCTTTCCTACAGCATCCTGCCCGATTACAGAACCGGGCAGAAAAATTTTATTACACTTGGGAAATCAGTAGTGTTTTATGATATAATAATATCAAAAATCAGGGGTAAAACTACTATTATGCTATTTATAATTGATAGTATTCTATCCATTTGCCCCAAAATATATACATATTGGAGATTATTTTATGAATACAGAGAACAGTAAAGAAAACAGGCAACACATATCACCTTCAAAGCATTATAGTCTTTACGAAGGTCTGATACCCCAACAATTTCCTTATGTTTCTATGCATTGGCATGATGAATTTGAAATTAATTTTGTCTATGAAGGCACTGGAGAATTTATTTGTAATGGCGTTCATTATTTTCTTAACGCCGAGGAAGCCGTTGTACTGACACCGAAAAAACTGCACGCAATTTATCCGGCAAAAGGAAGTTATTGTCGCTATGATACGATTGTTTTTAGCACTAATATGCTCGGGCTCAACGAAAATGACCGTTGTGTCAGCGAATATATTCTTCCCCTCCTTGCCCAGAAGTATGACATTTTTCCTGTTATTTCTTCTGACAAAAAAGAACTGGTCACCTGTCTGAAAGAAATCTTTCTGTATGCCAAGAAGAATAATGCCTGTGCCGATATGCTGCTAAAAAGCAAACTGCTTCAGTTAATCGGACTTTTGTGTGCTTCGGATTCTTTGATTACTAACAATCCATATGTCAGTGCTTTTAAACAGTTTTACCCTGTTATTGACTATATTAATCTGCATTATATGGAAGAAATTACCGTTGAAGAACTCGCACAGAAAATGAATGTCAGTAAAAGCCATTTTATGAAAAGTTTTAAGAAAGCAACCGGAAGCAGTGCCATTGATTATCTGATATCCGTCCGTATCCGTTCTGCATGTCAGGCACTACAGGAAACGAAATTAAGCATATCCGAAATTGCTTTTAATTGTGGTTTTAAAAATTTATCTAACTTTAACCGGCATTTTAAAAATCTGACCGGATATACTCCTTATCAGTACCGAAAATCTTTTCCTGACGCAATTTATTCTTAAAAAATATGCAAGAATGATGTTGTGGCAAAATCATAGTATTCCAAAATAAGAAAATTGCCCGGCAGCATAGAATTCTATACTGTCAGGCAATTCAAACTGTAAAACAAAATGATTACAGTAAAATAATTCATCCTGCTTTTTACAAAACCAGACCTAAATGTTTGTATAATAAATACCCGTCAAAAGCTGCACGGCAACGGAAGTCAGTGTAATCGCTACCCAGCAGGTAAAGCCCATCAAAATTGGTTTGCCACCTTTTTTGATTAAGCTAACAATGTTCGTATTTAAACCAATCGCACACATTGCCATTGCAATAAAGAATTTTGCAAGCCATTTCATACATTTTACAAAAGTTCCCATATAAAATACGGTAAATGCATTCTCACCCATAGCACCTACAACAGTAGTTGCAATTGCTGCTGCAATGAAATACAGGATAAAGAACGGGAAAATACTCTTAAGAGAATAAGAACCACCGTTTTTTCCATCTTTTTTCGCCTTGTAAGTTCTATATAAGGCAAGCACTAATGTAATCGGAATAATAGCAAGTGTTCTGGTCAGTTTGACAGTAACGGCTGCTGACAAAATTCCATCCACGCCATAAATGCTTTCTGCTGTAGATGCACATGCTGTTACGGAAGAAGTATCGTTTACTGCCGTTCCTGCAAAAATAGCAAATCCCTCGCTTCCAAATCCGATTGCCTGTCCCAATGTTGGGAAAATCAGGGCAGCCAGTACGTTAAACAAAAAGATAACGGAAATAGACTGCGCAACTTCATTATCATCTGCATCAATTACCGGAGCCGTCGCAGCAATTGCTGAACCACCACAGATGGAAGAACCAACACCTATCAGGCAGGAAACTTTACCATCCATTTTTAATGCTTTCATCATAAGAAAAGCAACTATCAGTGATACAGAAATCGTTGACAGAATAACCGGAAGACTCTTGGAGCCTACTGCAAAAATCGTACCCAGATTCAAAGAAAATCCGAGAATAATGACAGCCCACTGCAAAATCTTCTTGGAAGAAAATTTTATGCCGTCCTTCAGGCGGTCATCTGTTGCAAAATTCGGTTTTACCAGTGTTACCAGCATTCCAATGAGAATTGCAAAAACCGGCGCACCGATTACTTCCATCGAGAAGGAACCGACATTTAACTCTGCCAGGAATGTTGCAATCGCAGCAATCACAATGCAAACAAAAATTCCTAATCCATTTTTCTTTAAAAAGTTCATTTTTTACCTCTTCTTCACTTTGTCTTTTCCCTGCTGATACCTTCTGTATCCATCAGGCGAATCATTTCTTATTTGTTTACAGATACCGAAACGATTCTGTTCCTTATTATCCCTGTAATCCGACAGCGATTGCTTTCATCTGTTCAAATTCAGCAATAAGTTCTTTTGAGTAATTCTCTGCTTCCTCATATTTCTTCTTTGCAGCTGCATAATCTTCTTTTCTGATGAAGTTTACAACTTCTTTTCCATACTCGTGGAACTTATTATGTTTTTCTTCTACTTTCTGCCAAATAGCACGGATTTCCGGTGTCTTAGGTGTCATAGAATAATAGAAGTGACCAAATCCACATTTTTTCGGATTAAACTGCAAAGGCCTGATTACTTCCTGGTCTACCATATTCTTTAAATTGCCAAGCCATGCCTGATGGGCATTGACTGCCTTATCCATATATTTTGCAAACTCCAGATATTCCATACGGAAAAATGCATCATCTGTCATATCACCAAGTACTTTAGTTGCTGCAGACAACGTACTTTCAATATTTTCAACCGGCTTGGTTGCTTCTTTTATGTAACCACTGACACTCTTCAAATGTGAAGTATTACTATTTAATTCATCACATTCGCTCTTAATATTGCTTGCCTGTGATTCCAGTTCACTCATAGAACTGCTGATTTCTTCACTTACTGCTGCAAGAGAACTGATGGAATCATTCACTCTTGAAACATGCTGCTGGTTCTCGTCATTAATTTTCCAGACATTTTCAATTTTTTCTGTTACTGTTCCAAGTGCCTGAATCGTGCTTACCACGCTGTTAGAGCTCTTGCTGGAAGCTTCTTTGATGCGTTCCAGAAATTCACCCATGTTGGCAGTCATACTCTGTGTTTCTTCTGCCAGTTTTCTAATTTCTTCTGCCACTACAGCAAAGCCTTTGCCGGCCTCACCTGCTCTGGCAGCTTCGATAGATGCATTCAGTGCAAGCAGATTCGTCTGGGACGAAATGGAATTGATACCGGAAATCACTTCGTTCATATGATTAATCACATCTAACAGTGCGTCCATATCTCCCTGCATCTCTTTCGATTCTTCAATCGTCTTAACAGACAATTCACGGATTGTAGAAAGTTCCTGCTGGCTTGCTTCAATCTTCTTGTATACTTCATCCGTATCCTCTGCCGCATTCACAATCGTATTCGTCAAATCCTCATGCTGCATATTAACCTGTTCCGCAACCAAAGAAGAATTTCCTGCCGACTCTAATATCTCTCCGGTAGCAACATCTACTTTTTCAGCATCTTCCAGCAGCATATCCGTACTTGAAGATAAAATCAAATCCAGCGAACTTATCTGCATCACGGAATCAATATTTTTTTCATACGCCTGCTCAAACTGCTCTCTGCCTTTTGTCAGACGCTGATAAATTGCATCCAGCTCTGGATTTTTTGAATAATCTGCCGGCTGTAATTCAGAAACCGACTGTAATAAAGTTGATTTTTTCTTTTTCAAGCTCATAATGCTCCTCCTTTTTCAACTAAGTAGTCCTTATTAATAATAATAGTCACTTTTATTTCTGTTTGCAATATTTTATTTGTATTATTTTATAAAGTATCTTCTACAAAAAAGTATTCAACCAGTCTATTTTTAGTGGTACTTTAACCTTAGCCTTTATTTTAGGAGATTCTGCAATGTAATGTTGCGGCAGGAAAATCCAAATTATAACTGAAACATAAAACAAAAGCATACTCTGTTAAATTAGATTTCCCTATTTTTATAAAAGTGAATTGACAATCCCCAGGATAATGCATAAATAATGACTGTTGCAACAAACACAATAACATTGACGTATGGAAGAAGCAGCGATACCTTATCACTCAAATCGATAACCTCATTGGATAGAAGTGCGCCGATTGCTCCACAAAATATAACAATCACAATATAATACGCAATTCTTCCTTTGTTTACACCAAACCTAAAAACAAATGGCAGCAAAAACGCTGCAGGCAGCAATGTAAGTGGAATAAGTGCAAAAAGCAACGGCAACAATTTATCGATATCATATGTGTTAAGGAAAATCATACATATCAATTGTATGATGCCATTGATTAAAACAATGGCTCCCCCCAAGCACAGACTTACTATATATTTTGATGAAACCATCTGCCCTTTTGTATAAGGTAACGTAGCTGCATATTGTTCCCACTTATCCCTTTCCTCATATGCCAGCAGGTTCATTGTGCTAATACCGGCAAAAATGCATGGATAGAAAACGAAAAAGAAATTTTCTTCTACGATACCTCCAATAATAGCAAATAATATTACGATAAAAAGAGTAGCACGACAGTAACTTTTAAAAGCATACCAATCCTTTAGTAAGAGCCCTTTCATTTTGCATCGACCTCCTTTACCATAAATAAAAATAATTGCTCTATATCAACAGAACTTTTTTCTATATTGCCCGGAACTTTATCTCTTTGCATCAGTACTTCAAAACCGTATGCATTTTTCTTTGTACTGATAATCGCAGATGCTTCAAAGTTTGATAACTGCTCTATAGAACAACGAACAATCGCATACTGGTCCTTAAGCGCATCTTTTTCTTCGCATAAAAGTAGTTTACCTTTATGCAAAAAAGCCACAAAATCACATATCTTTTCAAGGTCACTGACAATATGCGAGGATATTAAGATGGAGTGTGTTTCATCTCGTGTAAATTCACAGAAAATATCGAGAATTTCATCACGAATCACAGGGTCCAGACCTGATGTAGCTTCATCGAGAATCAATAACTTTGGATTATGACTGAGAGCAACTGCAATGCCCAGTTTCATCTTCATCCCACGAGAAAATTCCTTAAATTTTTTCTTGCGTGGTAAGCTAAAAAAGTTTAAATAACTCTCATAAGTTTCCTGATTCCAATTTGAATAGGTGAGTTTCATTATTTTGCCTACCTGCGCAGTTGTCAGGCACTCAGATATTCCCACATCATCAAGGACAACACCTATTTCTTCTTTTGTCAGGCGAAGGTTATCCTTATTATCTTTGCCCAGCAGGGTAACAGTTCCACCATCTCTTTTTATCATATCCAGAATCAGCTTGATAGTGGTACTTTTACCAGCACCATTCTCGCCAATCAACCCCATAATGGTACCTTGTGGTAATATCAAATTGAGGTTATCAAGCGTAAAATCTCCATAGGTCTTCGTAAGACTTTTGATTTCTATTGCATTCATTTTCATTCCTCCGTTACGCAATTTATCATTTCGATAATATCTGCTTTACTCAAATTGCAAGTGGCAGCAAGTTGCATAATCAGTTCAATATGCTCTTCAATTTTCTTGAGATTTTCTTCTCGTAGCAATTCAACATTCTTAGGTGCAACAAAACACCCCTTGGCAGCAACCGTATATACAAAGCCGTCTTTTTCAAGTTCGTCATATGCTCGTTTGGTTGTAATTACACTAATTCGCAAATCCTTTGCTAAATTGCGAATAGATGGCAAGGGGTCATCTTCCTTTAATTCTCCACTTATTATTTGTGCTTTAATTTGCATATAAATCTGTTCATAAATCGGATAACCACTTTTATTATCAATAAAAAGGTTCATATTGCCTCCTCCCTTGTTTTTCTGTATATATACATTATATACACTTATAACAGATATGTCAATCCGTTTTGAATCATTTTCTATCACAGCCCATTTACATACCAGCTGTTCAGCTAAATTCTTTTCTCACGCATAAGTCGCATCTGCTGATATTCTGACTAAACTATAAACGTTATCAGTGGCTCTATATCATATTCCTTTGCCGGAATAATCATCACCTTATCTTTCAGCACTTCATCAATGATTGCCAGTTCTAATTGCTGTCTGTGCCGGAAGTGATTCAGCAAATCATCAAATGTAGTGCAGCCATTCTTTCTTCCATATGGCGAATGTTGCACATACTCTGACATCATCTGATACCACAACTCATTTCCGTTATTGTCGCAGCGTTCCTTTTGAATCATTTTGATATGTTCTTCCAGATTATCGCTATACAAATACAGCAGCAAAAAATTTTCTGTATCCATTACCTCATACAATTCACGATAAAATGCCACAATTTCTTCATCACTAAGCATATGAAACAGGATTAAGTCTTCCATTATATTTTGAAAGAAAGAGCACTCAAATAAATACCCTGTTTCCGTAAAATTTTTGTATCTGGTAAGAATAATTTCTTTCAACTCAGATATTGTTTTTCTTCCATTATATATTTCATAATTTTCCAAATCCTTATGAAAGCCCGGCAAATCTGTAATGATTGTTGTGTACGGGATTATATAATGTTCCTGCTCTCTGACTGTAGCTTTCACAATTTCATCCTGTATCGGTGCATATTTTTCTAATATGCTTTTATATTCCTGTTCGGACATCCACGCACACCATGCCAAATCAACAGGGGAATAATCACCTTCCCTGCAAACCTTCATTTTAGGAATTGCAGCAGCAATGCGATTTACCAGCGTGCTTTTTCCCATTCCCTGAATCCCTTCAACATATACATTTTTCATTCCTAAATCCTCCTTTATTCATCTTTGTTTTTCTCTTGTTAACTCGCTTTTTCTTACTTTTTCATTTTCACATAGAAATTTTTCCTATTTTATTATTTTTCTCCTATCCTCTTTTGCACTTACAGACTGACCACTTTTGTGGCCACTTTTTCGCAGAATTTTATATCATGTTCCACAAATAAAATGGTCGGTTTGTATTCTAATATCAGATTTTCTAACTGGATTCGCGAAAAAACATCAATGTAATTCAACGGTTCGTCCCAGATATAAAGGTGCGCCGGTGTGAGCAGACTGGTTGCCAACAGCACTTTTTTCTTCTGCCCGTCGGAATAGTTTTCTATGTTTTGCGAAAACTGGTTTCGCTCAAAATCAAGTTGCCTCAGTAATGAGCAGAACAAACTCTTATCTAAATCGTGTGCTTTGCAGTACGTTGCAATATCTCCTTTTAGTCCTCTGATTTCCTGTCCGACATAAGAAATCATAAGACCACTCGCTACGTCACACACTCCCTCTTCGCAAACAGTAATATTTTCCTTAGAAGAATTGCATTTTCGCAAAATCATTTTAATCAGCGTTGTTTTTCCACTTCCGTTTTCTCCGGATAATGCAATTCTTTCCCCCTGCTCAACAGCAAAAGATACTCCTGTAAACACCGGATTTTCCATGCCTGCATATGTCACGCTATAATCCTTTACATTGACAAGTGTTTTCTTATGATAGGCCAGTGAAAACAGTTTTAAGTCTTTTGGCGATTCGATATCCTGTAAAAGACCTTCTTTCTCTTCGATTTCCCGTCCTATCCTATTCTCCATCTGTTTTACCCGACTCTGCATCTTTTTGGTCTTCGCACCAATATAACTTCTGGTACTTAAACACCTGTCATGCTCTTTTATCGGGTCAAACCCTATCTTTGTGTGCTCATTTTTGTCAGCCCATCCGGAAACTTTGGCTGCTGCCTCATTCAATTTTTGAATTTCTTTTCTGTGTTTCTTATTCTCTGCAATTGCAAACTGGTCTTTCCGTTGCTTATTCTCCCACCAGGATGAAAAATTACCTTGCTGCACTTCAATGCTATTCCTGTTTAAAACCAGACAATGGTCCGTACAGGCATCCAGCAAATCCCGGTCATGGGAAACTAATATAAATCCCTTCTTGGCAGCCAGATATTTTTTTACAATTTCTCTTGCCTCTTTATCAAGATGATTCGTCGGTTCATCTATCAGTAAAAAATCATTTTCATCGGAAAACAAAACTGCAAGCAAGGCTTTTGTACGCTCGCCCGGGCTTAGCGTACCGTATGGTCTGTACAAGATTTCTGCACTCTCCGATAGTTTTTCTAATTCACAAATGACCTTCCATTGTTCACATCCCGGCTTCAAAGCTTCCATAAAGTCTGCAATAGCCAATTCTCTCTGAGATTCTGATACCTCATATGGAAAATAATCAAATCTGGCTGTTGTATGAATAGAACCACTAAATTCATATTCGCCTGACAATAACTTTAAAAATGTACTTTTCCCTTTTCCATTTCTGCCTATAAATCCCAATTTCCAGTCTGTATCAATGGTAAATGTAACATTTTCAAATACATAATTCAAACTCTCCTCATAACCAAAGGTAAGATTATTTACACTAATTTGTGCCATATGCCTTCCCCCTTTCAAAATTCTGCATATAAAAAAGAACCATTTGTTGCCAAATAGTTCCATTACATTTCATAACCTCATATCATTTTTTTAATAACGAAGCATATGCCACATTGCAATCTTTTTATGCAAAACAAAAGAGAGGTTATGAGAACATAATCTACTTTTGGCAACATGATAAACAGTACGGACTTCTCGCATACTGTCAAAATCTTCATGAAATCAAAAGCAAATTATCTTCTCATTTTTTCACCTCTCTCTTTTAAGATAAAGCCATTTTAGCACTCGCAGCCAGTCTTTGTCAATACCGATTCGCATTTTCGCTGAACGCTTTTTAGCGTTGTTAATCCAGCAGCCCATATCCTAATATTGACAAATCATTCGTATCTGCATATACAATAAAATCTCCTATTGTAGCATCATTTGTTTTATATACAGCTTTGTATAGTTCTTTTCCCGTAATATCAATGTTTTCATTTACTTTTTTGATGCCATTATCGCTTTCCAAAATCACCTTGCTAATACTTGCATCCTGCAAATCAATAATCATTTCTTTATCCGCGTCCGACAGTTTTTTATATATACCGTCAGTTAACTCTTTACTATTTTTACTTTCACTATTATTTTTATTTTCTGTATTACTGTCTAAAACATCCGGACTTTTTATATCACTTTTTGAAACCTCCGGACTTTCCTTGACATTTTGCCCGTCATTATTTTTACATCCTGTCATCAAAAATAGCATCATTATCGTTATAGTAAGCAAATATTTTTTACACTTATTCATTTTCATAGTCTGTCACCTCATTTACAATCTTACACATTTTTTTCTCTTTCATTTCTGAAACATATTCAGTGGAATTATCGCCCGAAGAATATTGTCCCACTCCACTTCACAATGATTTAGCACATTGAATGCAACAACATACATTAGTCTATTATACTTTTCATACAACTTTTCAACTTTTCTTTTGTCTTTTGGCAAATCTACCATTGCCATTACCATACAAAGCATTTGTACAACCTCACCCTTCCTATATATGGGCATCCTACGTCGCAACCCATTGAAATTGCAATATCCGGTGTCGGTATTTTATCATACGTCTTACTATACTGCTTTTCTTCCATATCAATGCCGTACAATTCTTTCATTAATCTGACAGCATCCTGATTTATCTGTTCCTTTGTCTGAGTGCCACAGGAATAACATTCAAATTCATTTCCTCGTAAATAATTTCCCAACGCCTCTGCTATTTGGCTCCGGCAGGAATTATGTACACATATAAAAGCTACTTTCTTTTTCATTTTTGCATTTACCTCCTTATTCATCATATCTCAATAAATCGGCCTGTGCAATGTCAAAAAAACTTATGGATATATTTATGCCGGCACCGGAAGTTTTGGCATAATTTACTATTGGATTATGGATAACGACAACACCATCGAAATTGATACGTTAAAAGACTAATAAAATAGAAATCATAGCATACACTATTACCATGAATAAATTAAAATTATATACCATCATAGGGACGGCCTTTGTAATTATCGCCGGAACCATTTCACATTTTGTTTATGAATGGTCCGGCAACAACTTTATACTTGGATTTTTCTTTCCGATAAACGAATCCACCTGGGAGCATATGAAATTGTGCTTTTTTCCAATGCTTCTCTATTTCTTATTTACAAATCAAAAACGCAAAGACAGTTATCCTTGTGCTGTATCCTCTGCGCCTGCCGGAATTTTGCTCGGCACCTGTCTGATTCCGGTTATTTTCTACACATACTCCGGCATCCTCGGACAAAATTATATTGTACCCGACATTGCCACATTTTTGCTAAGTGTATTGTTTGGCTTTCTCGCTTTTTACAAACTGTCGCTTTCCTGCAAAGCGCAACGCTGCCTGTTCTGGCTTTGGTTGGGCGTTATTGTTTTTGCAATCTGCTTTGTTTTGTTTACTTATTTTCCACCAAAGTTAGGAATCTTTATGGAACCAAATCCATCGTATGCTCCTTAAAAGTAATCTGGGACAGGTTTCCCTGTCCCAGACTGTAAAAATCGCATTCAGAGTAGCGAAACACTCACTATTAACTTTCTTATTCTGAGTTAAGAGAAACTCACTTATAACTTTCTCATTTAGAGCTGAGATACACCCACTATTTATAGTTATATTATATGGCAAATCAAAAAATTATCAACGCTTTTTAGCTGCCTCTGTAATTGTTCCTGTTTCTGCTACTGTTATTGCATATTTTAACTGCTGTAATGTCATTTTCAAACCTCACTTTCTGTCATCAGATATTTTTTCAATTCTCTTGCTGCTACATTCAATGTTTTATCAGAATCTTCCAGAATAACAATTTCCCGTTCCGGCTGTATGCCAGGCACATTGATGGAAACAATATTTTTTAGTTCTAATTCCTGCTTTGCCATAAATTCAGGAAGAAAACCGATTCCCAGTCCTGCTTTTACCATAGGAAGAATCTGGTCAGCAGTAGCCACATCAATATCAGGTTGCCACTCCACGCCGTAAGGCAGAAATAAACGGGAATATAATTCATATGTTTTTGAGTGACGGCCTAAACCAATAACAGAATACTTCCGAATATCAGCAGGTTTTAATATCGCCTTTTCTGACAACGGAGAATCCTTTGCTGCCACCAGAATTTCACGAAAAGTTCCAAGCGACGTTTTTCTAAGCCCCGATGGTATAGCAACAGGGGATGTCACAATTGCCAAATCAGCAGCACCTTTTCTCAACGTCTGAATCGCTTCCGGAGTAGATTCATTCGTAATAAAAAGGTGGATTCCCGGAAAAGATTTTCTATATTTAATCAGGGCGTCCAGTAGAATTCCGTGTAAAGCTGTTTCCGTGGCACTGATGCGAACCGTTCCGGCATGCATACTGCTGTAACCGGCGATTTCTTCCTCTGCTTCCTTTAACTGGGCATATGCAACAGAAACATGTGCAAAAAGCCTCTCTCCCTCTGGCGTAAGTGTAATTCCCCTGTTAGAACGTATCATAAGTTTGCATCCTAACTGTTCTTCCAGTTTATTCATAAATTTTGTAATATTAGGCTGATTACTGTGCAGAATCTTCGCAGCCTGCGAAATGCTTTTATATTTTGCAACATAATAAAATATCCTATAATAATCGTAAGTGATATGGTTCATACTGCAGCCCCTTTCCATACAAAAAATACATAATTGCTATTCACTATATGTATTTTACACCTTTCACAAGAAAGTATATAATAGTATCCGAAAAAAAACAAGATAAGGAGTGATTCAAGATGGACAAGACAATCATCTGTGTAGGTCGTGAATACGACAGTGGTGGAAGGGAAATCGGTAAAAAACTGGCCGAAAAGCTGCATATTCCCTGCTATGACAAATTACTTTTAAACCAGGAGGGTTCCTGCAATGAATAAAGATTTAACTGTCGGAAATCCTCAGAAAGTTCTCTGGAAATTCTGTCTTCCTCTTTTTGGAAGCATCCTCTTTCAGCAAATATACAATATCGCTGACAGCCTGATTGCCGGAAAGTTTATCGGTGAAAATGCGCTGGCTGCTGTCGGAAACAGTTATGAAATCACGCTGATTTTTATCGCCTTTGCATTTGGCTGTAACATCGGATGTTCTGTCATTATTTCACAGCTTTTTGGTGCCAAAAAATATGCAGAAATGAAAACAGCCGTGAAAACGGCAATGATAGGAAGTGCTGCCATGTGCCTGGTGTTAATGGCAATCGGTACCTTTGGCAGCAACCTGCTTCTTACCCTAATTCACACCCCGGATAATATTTTTAGCGACTCGCAGCTATATCTGGATATTTATGTATGGGGACTTCCTTTTGTATTCTTTTATAATATTTCGACGGGTATTTTCTCTGCACTGGGAGATTCCAAAACCCCATTCTGGTTTTTGGCAATATCATCAACAGCAAATATCTTTGTCGATATTTTATTCGTAAAAACTTTCAAAATGGGAGTTGCCGGCGTTGCCTGGGCAACCTTTTTGTGCCAGGGTGTCAGCTGTATTCTTGCCCTGCTATTCGTCTTTAAAAGACTTCATAAAATCAAAACGGATGCAAAAGGAAAATTATTCTCTTTAAGCCTCTTCAAAAGAATCGCCCTTATTGCTATCCCAAGTATTTTACAGCAAAGCTTTATATCTGTGGGAAATATTATCATCCAAAGTATCATCAACGGATTTGGCTCCAGCGTAATTGCCGGATATTCAGCTGCTATTAAACTGAACAATCTGGTCATCACTTCTTTTACTACGCTTGGAAATGGAATTTCTAATTATACAGCACAGAATATCGGTGCCGGAAAACCGAAACGTGTACGGGAAGGATTTTACGCCGGGAGAAAAATGGTATGGCTGTTGTGTATTCCTCTGTGTCTGCTCTATTTCTTTGGTGGAAAAATGCTGATTCACTTCTTTATGGACCAGCCATCAAAAGCAGCCCTTCGCACGGGTATTGAAATTTTAAGAATATTCTCGCCATTCTATTTTGTCGTATCCGTAAAACTGGTAGCAGACGGCATTCTCCGTGGTGCAGGTCTGATGAAACAGTTTATGATTGCAACATTTACAGATTTGATTTTGCGTGTAGTTCTGGCCTTCGTTCTGTCGCAGACAGGACTCGGTGCTACCGGAATCTGGTGCGCTTGGCCTATTGGATGGACAATTGCTATGATTTTATCGGTTCGCTTTTATAAAACAGAATATAAGAATGTGTAAAAACTCTGTGGCTCCCACAAAAAAGTTAGAGCAAAAATCTAACAAGTGGGAGTTCACATTTTCCATCCCATTTTATGTATACTTCGTAAGCATATAATCATAACAAGAATAATGGTGACTGCATCTGCAACCGGCTGAGCATATACCACGCCATACATTCCAAATAAACAGTTGAACAAAAACAGTATCGGAATATAAACAAGTCCCTGTCTGCACACAGAAAGAATAAGAGAAGTCAATCCTTTTCCAAACGCCTGCAGAGTATTGGTTCCCAGAAACATAAGTCCTATGACCGGACAGGAAATCTGAAGAATACCAAACATTTTACGATTTGATTTTATTTTTTGCAGCCACGCGACGTGGCTGCATTTTATGATTCTATATTATGCCAAAGTTTTTTTAATGTTTCTTCAAACTGCTCCAATTCCTCACTGCTGATGTCCCCATGAAGTTTTTTCATAAACTGGTACATATGCTGTGTAAGATGCTCACTGGATACACTTCCTTCTTCCGTCAAAGTAATTATATTTTTACGCGAATCTTGTGCAGATGTTTCCCTGCTTATGTATCCACGATTTTCCAATGTCCGAAGCATTTGGTTGGCAGTGGAACGCTTTATTGAAAAAAGTTCTTCTATATCCTTCTGATAATTCTCTTTATCCTTATTTTGAGCTAAATACTGAAGTATAAAACATTGATGAACAGTAAGATTGTCTGTTTCTGTTGTTATCTGATTCATCTTATGATATATCAAATTTGATAAGATGCGAATTTCAATTCCTAATCTCTCAATTGCCATAATTCTTTACTTCTCCATAAATCACTATGTAAGTACACAGTTTAAACCGTAAGTATACTTACATAGTATAGACCGTTTTCTTTTCTTTGTCAATGAACGTCAGTCGAGAATCATTTTCGCTGCTACCCAATGCACAATTTTCCTTTTCCACGCAGGCTTTACAGGCAATACAATCAGAAATTGGTTTTATACCAATCCAGAAAATATCCTTTTCTCTATCCTAGTAACAATATTTTTCTGCCTGCTTTTCAAACATCCGGACATAAGCCCCCTGCATTTTCATAAGTTCCTCATGCGTTCCCTGCTCTACTATCCTGCCTTTTGCAAACATATAAATACGGTCTGCATCCCGGGTAGTAGACAGGCGATGACTGATAAATATGATGGTGGCACCTTGTGCCTGTTCCATCATATTTTTGGTTAACGTGTATTCTGCGATAGGGTCCAGGGCAGAGGATGGTTCATCCAGTATGGCGATTTTTTTGTCATTTCCTTTCAGAAACATTCTGGATATCGCCACTTTTTGCGCCTCTCCTCCGGAAAGCATAGTACCTTCATTGGAAAACTCTCTGGTCAGTTCTGTGTCCAGCCCTTTTGGCAGTTTCTCATATTTTCCCATAAAATCAGCCTGCTCCAATGCCTGTAACACTTTTTCTTCCGGCATCTTGCTATCATCCATTACGATATTTTCCTGCAAGGTGCCAGCATATATCTGATAATCCTGAAATACAGCCCCTATCTTATCACGGTATGTTTTTGTGGTAAATTCCTGAATATTCTCACCACCATAAGTAATTTCGCCCTCTTCCACTTCATACAAACGCATCAGCAGTTTTATCAGTGTGGTTTTTCCGGCACCATTTTCTCCCACGATGGCGATATGCTCTCCGGGATGAATAGTCATATTGATATCCTGCAGGGAATACTGACTCGCACCTTCATATTTGTATGACACATTTTTAAGCTGAAGCGTGCAATCCTCCGGCAGATTTTCCCGTCCTACAAAGGATTCGATATGCTCCTCCTGCTCCACAAAACGACGAAAACGCTCTGCATACTGTCCTACTTTTTGAAATGCCACTAACGCATAATTCATCTCGTCTAACCGATGGGATATCGTACTGGTAGCATTATCCAAAGAAGCCACATCCCCCAGCCCGATAGTTTTCTTTACCAGTGCCAGATATGCAATATACATAGGAACTACAAATCCCTGCAGACAGGTAAATACGGATATCCAATTGATTAAGGACAAGATACCGATACGGATTCCGTACTTCCTTGCCATAACAAATTCCTCCTGCACTGCCTCATTAAACTGGTCAATAAGGGGTGTCTGGATATCAGTTAATTTAATCTCTTTAGCAAATTCCGGCTGATAAAACACACGCTTGGAATAATCGGATTTACGATTGATTCGTTTCTTCTCAATATCATACAGATATTCCTGCTTGGTAATCGCAAAACGGGTAATGACATTGATAATACTGCCCAATATAGGAAAAACAGCCAATATGGGATTGATAGTAGATATCATTCCTCCGGCAATGAGCATTGCTGCGATATTTGCCAATATTTTTGCCACGGAAGTAAGGGCTTCCTTTATCATTTCCTCCCCCTGAGTGGCAGCAATGACAAAATCATCAAAATATTCCGGATGGTCATAACAAATCAAATCTAATTTTCTCGTTTTCCGGATAAAATTACGTTGAATATTCCCAGTTACCCGTACAATTCTGGTTTCAAAAAAATTGTCTGCCAAAAGGCAGCTGCATAACTGCACCACAAAGCAAACCATAGCAATCAGCAGAACCTGTACTATCTGCTGCATAGCAGCCCGTGCCGTTATCAGATTGATAATCCACTTTAAGACAAATGTAAATGCAAATGCCTCCGAGGATTTATCCAAAATCACTCCCACATTATATAAAACAACTAAACTCTTGTCCTCTCGCCACGCATAGCTTAGCACATACAATACGTTGCTTATCATGCGTCGAATCGATATCTTCTCTTTCTTCTCTGTGTTATTCACACATATCACCTCCATTCTCCCCTGAAACATCCTGATAGTTGGATGCCTGCAAACGAAACATCTGTGCGTAGGTGCCCTCTTTGCTCATTAAATCATCATGGGTTCCTTCCTCTGCAATTCTTCCATCCTCCATCAGATAAATGTAGTCAGCCACCCTTGCCGAAGACAATCTGTGACTGATAAAGATAACCGTTCTATCCTCTGCTACTTCCATCATATTCTGGTACATATTGTACTCTGCTATAGGGTCTAACGCCGAAGACGGCTCATCCAGAATGATAATATCCGGATTCTGTGCAAAAATTCTGGCAATGGCTATCTTTTGGGTTTCCCCACCAGACAGTGCAACCCCTTCCGAATCAAATTCCTTCGTAATGACTGTATCAATGCCATGTGGAAGTTTTTTCAGTTTATCCCCGAACTGGGCTTTTTGCAGTGCCTCCACTACTAAATCCCTTTCTTCCTGTGTTTCTGGTTTTTTCATAAGGATATTCTCACACAAAGGCAGGGCAAACACCTGAAAATCCTAAAAAACCGTTCCAAAATGACGGTGAAAAGATTTTGGCTCATAGTGATTGATATTTTCCCCACTAATGGTTATCTCGCCTTCCGTCACACGATACAGCCCCATAATCAGCTTGACTAATGTGGTTTTTCCTGCTCCATTGTAACCTACCAGGGCAATACGCGAGCCTTTTTTGATGTGTAAATTAATATCTTTCAAAGTGTCCTTTTCAGCCCCCTCGTATCGAAAACTCACGTGAGAAATGTCTATGTCATCCAAACTGCTTTCTACCGGATGTCCTGTTTCATTCTCTTCAGGCTGAATACTTAGAAATTCTCTCAAATTGCTAATAAACAGACCACCTTTGTTTAACATTACCTGTTTTTCCACCATTTCTGCAATATTGCCTGCAACAAATTCCAAAGTAACTACCATCGCCAGATACGCAGCTACATCCACTCCCGGTTTATGCAGACACACCCATGCCACATAGGCAAAAGGCAATACATAGCACATTGTATTAAATATAAACCAGCGAATCAGTTCATATGCACAGGCTTTCGTCCGTAATTTTTTGTTGCGCTGGTACAAGCGTTCATAAGATTCCTCATGCTGTTTTAACAAAGGATTGGCAATACGAAACAATCGCAACTCGGAAGCATATTTCTTTTCATAAAAAATACGCTTCACATAAGATACAATTCTGCCATCTCTGGTGTTAGAGTAATCCAGCTGATAATACACTGCCCCTGCTTTGGAGCCAAAATACAGGCTGCCTGCCACAGACGGAATGACAAACAAGAGAATCATCGGGTCCACCTGAATGACCAATACAGATGCCCAGATGGCAGCCACCAGGCAAGACACGAACCACGAAAATGTCACCAACGTTTCCAGTCCTCTGGTCACACTTTCGTTTAGTGCTCTTGTAAATTTGTCATAAAAACTAGGTTCTTCAAATTTTTTGTAGTCCATCCTCAAAGAGGTAGCAATCACCTTTCCATAAATATGTTTGTATACAATCGGCGTTCTGGTTTTGTAATAATACTGATGTCCTGCTGAAGAAATATGTATCAGCACATGCACCAAACAAATAATGACGATAACCCTTGTAAATTCATTAAATGGTGTCCTCAGTTCAATACAACGATAAATGTATTTCGTCAGCCAGACATAAGAAAACACATAGTAAATGCTTTCTGTCAAAGCCTTAAACATAGTGTAAATAACCAATACTTTGTCTGCTTCCCATAGTTCCCGCAATAAAAATACAATATTTCCCACGGGAGAATACGTTTCCTGTTTCTCTTTGTTATTCATTTTCTTTCCTACTTCCTTTTCTTTTTTCATTTTTCACTCTGCAAACTACATTTCCCTCGGAGTTTTCGATGTGTCACTCATCCCTGATGTGTTTTCTGTCCGATAAGCAATACCAAAGAAATTTCTTATCACACAAAAAAGCCGCAGCATACGCCACGGCTACTATCATCTTTATTTTCATAAAATAATGGTGGGCATGTCGCATCACGACACTGTCCTCATGTGCCTCCCCATTAATCCGAAACCACCGAGGTCAGTCTTACAATATTTACTTGTTCCTAATAAAATTCCCTTTATCATAATTCTGCACCTCGCTTTCTTAAAAATTTTATGTTCTTAACGTTACTATAAATGTAAAAATTTGTCAACACTTTTTAAATAATCCTTATAATCTGTTCATACAGACAAATATCTTTATCATTAATTGCTTTATCCAGATGCATATGTCCAAAAAAGTGCCATCGATATTCTGTTCTTGTCTTAATCCTGTCAAGATAGTCAGTTAAAATGTCACTTTCACATATTTTTGTTTCATCAAGCAGAGTCTGCTCTATCGTAGATGGACTATGCGTAATAATAAAATCAACCGTCCAATCATTCGCTTCAAGATTTCTTATGCCATTGTCCATCTCTTCCCCAGAAGGCAATTCCTGTTCCCACCAGGACAAACCTTTGACACGATACATATATTTCTTTTGTGCTTTTAATTTTTTAGCCTTTTCTTTCCATTTTGCATCTTCATAATCTAATATACCATCCTGTATATCGTGACTGCTTGCGCCTCCGAAAGCAAAAAATTTCTTTCCCAGTATTTCATACACTTCACCCCGCAACAATTCTATTACGTGAGGTCTGATTTTATGCACTTTTCCACCATGCCATTCTTCTTCCGGATAGTCGTCTAGTCTATCATAATTTTCATGATTTCCCGGAACAAACAACGTTGTAAACTTTTTATTTTCAAGCCAGTCTAACCAATGCTTTTCACGCCCACTTTCACCATTTCTGTCCCATACTAAACCAAAATCACCACATATGATAACATAATTATCTTCCTGAACAGTAAATTCTTTCTGTTCATAAAATGAATCTGCTGAAAGTCTTCGGACATCGGAATGAGTATCCCCACTTATCCAACAAGTACCCATACTTCGCCTCCACTCGTGTATTTATCTTTTCACCTATAAACCATCTTTACATTTCAAATATACATCATATCTTGCTCGACATTTTTCAGGGAGCAGACTTTTATCAATATCAACGTTTGCAGTAAATGCAAATTTTTTAATTGTTTCTAAAAACGTACTCCCTGTCGGCTCATATAGTAAGTCATTGATATCCGTTTCAAATTCGTCAGCAATTAAGGCCTGATTATGGTCAAAAAGAGGAGCCATTGATTGAATACAATTCTTCTTATTATCAACCAAAAACCCCCAGTTTCCTGCGTGTCTGTCCATATTTGCAAAAATATAATCCAACACACACATATTTGCAAAATCTGTAACATTAGCAGCCCGTACTGCATCTTCACCAAAATAAGTTGTTACATCAAATGCTGTAACAAATGACACATCATCTGTTACGAAACATTCAGACACGGCGAACACAATGTCATCCCGAATCTTTTTGTGATAACGTACATGTGGAATATCAGTAGTATCCAAAATATCCGATACTATAATTTCTGCTTTCGTATTTGAAAAATCGGACATCTTATCCGTTTTCCACAGTTCAACCTTATCATTATTGCGATACCAGAACTTAGGAAACATCCCCTGCCCCATAATGTCAGAACGAAGTTCCTCGCGTGTAGCAGAAATGTGTTTTCCTAAAATTGCAATAGGATAACTTGCATCAGATAATTTATTCCGACGAAGATTCACATCAGCAAAACAAAGATTTTCGCCTTCTTTCGCAGTCCAGAAATTATCTGTCATAGAAAGAGAACAACATGCAAGTGCAATTGAAACACGAGAATTTGTAGAAAGATGTTGTGGAAACATCGCGACATCAAGAATTGTTTTTGCATTTCTCCGGCTAAAAGATAAAACACGGCCCGATAGAAAATCTTTTATGGCATCAATATCTCGCAACGACTTTTGCACCGTCTGTCTGGAAGTAAAATTAGAAGTAGAAATCCTGCTTCTTAACGCGAACGGCAGAAATGTATCATCAAGAACCTCTAAATACATATCTTCAAAATCAAACACCAGAACAGGTCTGTCTGCGTTATACAATATATGCTGCATGCTGCATCCCTCTCCTTTTTTGGTAATATTGTACCATACTATTTGCAAAACCTCTAGATTTTTTCTTCCTCAGGATATTTCAGTCCCCATTCATTCCGAAACGTTGTCATCATATCCATAACATCACGGGTATAATCAAGAAATACCATATTTTTTTCGCCTCGAATTGCCCGTTCCATATCTTCAAATTCGTATAATAATGCATCACTGCTTTCACCAGCTTTTATTACCTGCTTCTCACCTGTTTCAGCATCCGTAATGGATGCCTCCATCGCTCTTGGGTATTCCATTATTTCAATGTAACCTTTTTCACAGGAAATCATTGCTCGTTTTGGTTGTTTTGAATGCAGCGAGAGCATTACCGTCGCCATCTGGCCTTCCTCATTCATAAGCAGTAATCCAGCCTGCTCATCAACACCAGTAGGTGCCGGTTTCATTTGCGACAGACACTTCGTTGGCTTGGAATCCATAAACCATCTGATAAGCGATAGTGCATACACTCCAATATCAAGCATGGCACCTCCTGCAAGATTTCGGTTAAAAAATCTATTTTTCATATCGTATTCCTTAAAACTGCCAAAGTTCATAGTAATCAGATTTACCTTACCAATTTTACCTGTTGCAAGTATTTGTTCTAATTCACGATAAAGGGGCATATGGTAAATCGTCATTGCTTCGCCTATGATAACTCCTTTTTCCTTTGCCAAAGAAACGGCCTCTCTTAATTCGCTGCTATTTAGAGTAATTGACTTCTCAACAAGAATATGTTTCCCATTCTCAATTGCTTTTTTCATAAAATCAATATGCGTATTATGAGGCGTTGTAATATATATCACATCCGTTTCAGGGTCTGTAAACATCTCTTCATAACTGGAATATACTTTTTGTATTCCATATTTCTTTGCAAAATCTACAGCTTTTTCATACGTTCTATTTCCAACAGCATAGATACATCTTCCACTTTTTTGTACAGCTGTTGCCATTTCGTTTGCAATCACTCCCGTTCCAAGTATCGCCCAATTTAAATTCTGTTTCATTGCTGACCTCCTATTAACATTTATTTCATCACAAAAATTGTCAAGGCAGCAGAATCATCTGCTGCCCCGATAATTTTTATTCGCCAAAACCATTTTCAAACATAGCAGCAATTTCATCAAGGACTGCCTGTTCCTCTGCTCCATCGCAAACAATTTCAACTTCGCACCCTTTCTTTATGCAGGCAGACATAATTTGCATTGGTGCTTTTGCCTTAACCGATTTGCCATTCACATTCAGAGTCACCTCACACTCCGGATGTTCCTTTACGAACTTTGCAAGCGTTCCTGCCGGACGCATATGCATTCCCTGCTCATTGATTACTGTAACTTTCTTTGATACCATAACGTATTCCTCCCAAAATATTTTCTAAAATCAAATATATTAATCGTTTACACGTTTTTTCTTCAGCACTGCCAGAAGAAGCATACCTACCACAGAACCTATCGCTAATGAAAGAAGGTACATTGGCCAGTTGCCTACTACTGCGAATACAAAGATGCCACCGTGAGGAGCCATCAGCGTACAATTAAATGCCATAGAAAGTCCACCTGCAACACCTGCTCCTATCATACAAGACGGAATGACTCTGATAGGGTCTGCTGCCGCATAAGGAATTGCACCTTCCGTAATAAAACTCAGTCCCATAATATAGTTTGTCAGGCCACTCTTTCTTTCCTCATCTGTCCATCTGCTCTTAAAGAAGGTTGTTGAAAGTGCGATTGCAATCGGTGGAACCATACCACCAACCATAACTGCTGCCATAATATCATAATTTCCAGATGTGATAGCTGCTGTTCCAAATACATATGCTG
>JAQYCU010000050.1 GCA_028724545.1 bacterium | reverse complement strand
ACTTCTTCACTACTATGGGCTCGGCTGACTTCTCACAGTTCGTTGTTACTAGGCTAATGGAACCTCTGTGAGACCTCCACGCTTAAGGTGCACGCTCTTTCTCTCCATATATCCGCCACATTTACTCTGCTACTACAAAAGTGGTAGTTATTAGACTTTGTTGAATTAAGCCAACTTATCTCTCGTAGCCTAGCCTTATATGTGATTTCTGTTCGTCGGACCAGAGATTTGCCTGCAGCTTCCTTCAGATTCCACCTCACGATGGACACCCTTGCTGTTCGGCTATACATTTCCCACTACCTGGGCATGTTCGGGACTTGCACCCGTTAGAGCGCGCCCATGGCGCGCAAACCCAAAAAAGGGAATGCAAATTATGCATTCCCTTTTCTAATATCATTTTTCCTGTTATGATTATTTATTCTCCTGTCATCCTGACTGCCACTTTTGTATAAAGGCTAGTCATTTTTTATTCTCTGGTAAATCGTAAAATAATATTCCAGATTGTAATACGTCTGTTCATCCGAATCATGCGTCATCTGCCAGTTTTCATCTTCATCCAAATTCGGGAAAAAGGTATCGGCTTCATACCGGTAATCCACTTTTGTCACATAGGCCTTCTGACAATATGGCAAAAACTCACGATATACTTTTTCTCCACCGATAATAAAAATATCTTCCTGCTCATACTGTTCTAATGTTTTCAATGCTTCTTCCATATTATGAACAATGATGGCATCTCCATAGGAATAATTCTGGTTGCCCGTCAGCACAATATTTGTCCGTCCGGCCAGTGTCGTTCCACCGGGCAGACCTTCCATCGTCCTGCGTCCCCCCAGAACAACTTTTCCGGTTGTCAGTTCTTTAAACATTCTTTTATCAGCAGGAATACTGACTAACAAATCCCCTTTATTTCCAATTCCCCAGTGGGAATCTACACAAACAATCAAATTCATCTTAGTTCTCCCCGTTTCCTTCAAATAAATACAAAAACTCACGCTCCAGATAGGCTTTCACAAAAATACCATCATTCCGGTACTCTTCTTCCATTACCTGTCCGAGTTTCCGTAACTGATTCACTTTTGCACCTTCCTCATATGGAAATACTTTCTCTAACAGCACTTTATTTTCTTTCAATACATCACTGATAACAGACAGCATTTCTTCGATTCCGTCACCATACTTTGCAGAGATTCTGACCGTCTGGTCTGCCTGCAAATCCTTTAACATTCCCTGGCCTTCGTACTGGTCTATTTTGTTAAATGCCGTGACAACCGGTTTGTCTTTGACATCCAGTTTTTGCAATGTTTCATATACTGTATGCATCTGCACATCCATATCCGGATTGGAACAGTCTACAACATGAAGAATCGCATCTGCATATTTTGCCTCTTCCAATGTGCTGCGAAATGCCTGAATCAGATGATGTGGTAATTTACGGATAAAACCAACCGTATCCGTAAAGAGCATTTCTTCTCCGTTTTCCATCTTCATCTTTCGCGTTGTCGGGTCCAGTGTTGCAAACAGTTTATCTTCTGAAAGCACACCGGCATCTGTCAAACGGTTAATCAGCGTAGACTTTCCTGCATTGGTATATCCTACTATAGCCACAACAGGAATCGGATTTTCCTGCCGTTTTTTTCTCGTCAGCTCCCGTGTTCTCTGTACCTGCTGTAACTCACGACGCACAAAAGTAATTCTTTCTTTGATAAGACGCCTGTCCATTTCCAGTTTTTGTTCTCCCGGACCTCTTGTGCCAATGCCACCACCCAGTCGTGACAATTCTGACCTGCCACCAATCAGATGGGAAGCGCGATAACGCAGCTGCGCCAGTTCTACCTGCAGCTTGCCTTCACTGGTAGAGGCTCTTTTTGCGAAAATGTCCAGAATCATTACCGTCCGGTCAATCACTTTGACTTCCAGCATTTCCTGAAGATTGTTATACTGCGCCGGTGTCAGTTCATCATCACATACCACACTGTCAGCATGATACTTCTCTACTAATTCTTTTATTTCCTGAATTTTCCCTTTGCCAATGTAAGTGCCAGAATGAACCCTTTCTCTGTTCTGTATCACTTTGGCAACCGTAACAGCACCTGCCGTCTGCCCCAGCTCTTCCAGTTCATCCAGAGAACGCTGCACTTCCTCTTCATCAGACGTAGAAACACCCACTAAAATAATTCGCTCTTCACGTTCTGCCGTATCATATAATGTTTCGCCCACTTATGCTCACTCCTTGTCTTACTTTATACGGGTTTCAATAAATGATAATTCTTTCTGCATTGCCGTATCAGCCGGATAGCAGGTTACATATTCTTCTGCTGCCTTTTTTGCTTCCTGATACTGATTCTGTTTCTCATACAGAATCACCCTGCTTTTCTTTAAACTCTGCGTTGCACTGCTGCTTCCATAAGAAAGGCCTTTCGTTACAGCCTGTTGTGCTTTCTCATAATTCCCCATTTCCGAATAAGCCTGTGCCAGCTGTGCATATGCCTCCACATTAATATCTTCTTTTTTCTCATTAAGATACTGCTCCAGATAAGAAATCGCCGTTTCATAGGCTTTCTGGTTTAATTCCAAAGTGCCAAGATAGTATAAACTTTCTTTATTATTCGCATCATATGCCATTTTTAAATACTCTCTTGCTTTGTCATAATTTTTCTGATAAAAATATGCCCTGCCAATGACAACAAGATTTTTTGCCTTGTTGGAACGTATTGTAATCAGCTGGTCTAACAATTCCTCTGCCAGCTGCGTTTTTCCATCCAGTATGTACTGTTCATACAAGCCAAAATAGGCATCATAATATTCTTTTTTTACAGAAACAGCATCCAGATAAGCCTTTTCTGCCTTATCATTTTCGCCAAGTTCTTTTTCTATCTTGGCCAGCTCCATATAGGCCTCCATATAATGCTTATTTCGTTTGAGAAGAGCCTCACATTCCTTCTTTGCGTTTTTCCACTCTCCCAGCTGCTCTAACGCAGCCATTTTGGTATACTGTATATCATCATCCAGTTCTCCAAAATAGGAAATATCCAATGCTTTTTTACAATATTTTACAACACTCTTGTATTCTCCCAGACCATACTCTGCAATCGCCATACCATAATAGAGCTGCTTGTTATTTTCTTTTGATATTTTATTATCCGTATCCTGCATTGCCGTTTGAAACTCTTTTTTTGCATCTTCATAACGGTTTAAACGGTTTAATGCCATACCATAACCGATATAGTATTCTGTTCTCTCGTTGTTTTCCTTAATTGCCTCTTCAAAACATTTTAAAGAATCTTCATATTTGCCTTTGTCAGCAAACTCCATCCCTTTCTGATAGGCATCCTGTGCCTTTCCACATCCAAAAAGTACCATTGTCATACTAAACAGCACTACTGCTAACTTATATTTTTTCATATTTCACTCCTGCAGATTATCCTTTTGCTTATTCTTCTATATTGTGATAAAACTGGACAAAGCAACTATCTTGTCCAGTTTTACCCCTATCGTTCTTTTAAATAATCCTCATATTGCTTAATAATCAGTTTCCGTCCACTTTTCCGGATAGGCACCATATTTTTGTCTGCCATAATAAAATCGGCATCTACCAGTCCTACAACATATTGCAGATTAACCAGATAACTCTGATGGCATCTCAAAAACTGCTTTTGATTGATTTTTTCCTCCAGCGAGGCCAGTTTGCTGTATACTTTAATTTCGCCACGTGTGCGCGTATAAATATAAACGACTTTATTATCCGACTCCATATAAAGAATATCATCATATGGAAGAATGATGGATTTCCTACGGGACTTCACTTCAATAAAATTGTGTTCCTCCTGTGGATATTTTCGGATATAGTAATCAATCATCGCTGCGATGCGCTCTGGTTCATACGGTTTTAACAGATAACCCATCGCATGAATCTCATATGCTGCAATTGCAAAATCCTGACTGGCAGTACAATATACAATTTCCACATTAGAATCCAGTTCTCTTATTTCTTTACCGGTTTCTATGCCATCTGCTCCATCCATCATAATATCCATAAATATCAAATCATACGGATGGTTACTGTAGTTTAGCACTAATTCTTTCCCCGACTCATACGAATCCAGTTCAAAATCAATTCGGCGTTCTTTCATTATTGCATTGATAATTTTTTGCAATATTTTGCGGTCTACCTCTTTGTCTTCACAAACTGCAACCTGAAGCATATCATCATCCCTCTTCTCTCGTTATTCCTTCTTGAATGAATTTTCTTGCGATTTCTACTTCCTCTTTTGTCAGCTGTCTGGTATCTTCTAACGGATACGCAATGCCTAAATTATCATATTTTACTTTTCCCATTGCATGGTATGGCAACACTTCGATTTTCTCCACATTGGAAAGTGTGGCCAGAAAACTGCCTAACTGACGCAGTTCATCTGCATCATAAGTAATTTCCGGCACCACCACGTGACGTATCCATACAGGTTTCTTCTTCCGGCTTAAGTATTGTGCAAACTGCAGGCTTGGCTGATTGGAATGCTTTGTCAGTTTTCTATGACTTGCATCATCTATATGCTTAATATCCAGTAATACCAAATCCGTTACGCTAAGCAGCTGTTCTATCTTATCCATCGTAACATCAGGAAACTTTTCTTCTTCTGTTGGAAAAAGGACTCCGGAAGTGTCTAAACAGGTATGGATATTTTTCTCTTTTGCCTTTGTAAACAATTCCGTCAGAAAATCAATCTGAAACATAGGTTCGCCACCCGTTGCCGTAATTCCACCCGTTTTGTAAAAACTTCTGTTTCTTTCAAAACGCTCCAGAATTTCGCCAACATCCATTTTTGTGCCATCCTTCATATCCCAGGTATCGGGATTGTGACAATACTGGCAGCGCATCGGACATCCCTGAAAAAATATGACAAAACGCACACCGGGACCATCTACCGTGCCAAATGTTTCAATTGAATGAATATATCCTTCCATTTTCCCTCCTGACTATTTTACATTCTCTCGTGGAATGTTCTTGCAATTACTTCATCCTGCTGCTCTTTTGTCAGCTTAATAAAGTTAACAGCATAACCTGACACACGAATCGTAAGCTGTGGATATTTCTCCGGATGTTTCTGTGCGTCTAATAATGTTTCTCTGTTTAATACATTAACATTTAAGTGATGACCACCCTGATGAACATAACCATCTAACATTGTAACCAGATTATCTTTTGCTGACTCCGTATCTTTTCCCAGTGCATCCGGTACAATAGAAAATGTATTGGAAATGCCATCCTGTGAATCCATAAACGGAAGTTTTGCAACAGATGCCAGAGAAGCAACTGCTCCATGTGTATCTCTTCCGTGCATTGGATTTGCACCCGGTGCAAAAGCCTCTCCTGCTTTTCTTCCATCCGGCGTTGCACCTGTATTCTTACCATAAGACACATTTGAGGTAATCGTAAGAATTGATGTTGTCTGGATACCACCACGATACGTATGGTTTCCACGGATATACTGGATAAATGTGTGCAGTACTTCTTTTGCAATCTCATCTACACGGTCATCATCATTTCCATATTTAGGGAAATCACCCTCTACCTGATAATCTACTACAAGTCCGTCTTCATTACGAATCGTCTTAACTTTTGCATATTTAATGGCAGATAAGGAATCTGCAACAACTGACATACCGGCAATACCTGTTGCAAACCAGCGTTTTACATTCTTGTCATGAAGGGACATCTGCAATCTTTCATAACTATACTTGTCATGCATATAATGAATGATATTTAATGCATTAACATAAACACCGGCAAGCCATTTCATCATATCTTTGTACGCAGCCCAGACCTCATCATAATCTAAATATTCAGAAGTAATCGGACGATACTTCGGTCCTACCTGCTTGCCTGACATCTCATCCACACCACCATTGATGGCATAAAGCAGACATTTTGCCAGATTGGCACGTGCTCCGAAGAACTGCATTTCCTTACCGATTCGCATAGAAGATACGCAGCAGGCGATACCATAATCATCACCGTGTACCACGCGCATTAAATCATCATTTTCATACTGGATAGCAGAATGCTTAATGGAAATATCAGCACAGAACTTCTTAAATGTTTCTGGAAGTTTTTCAGACCAGAGTACTGTTAAGTTTGGTTCTGGTGCAGCACCAATATTGTTTAAGGTGTTCAGATAACGATAGGACATCTTGGTTACCATATGTCTGCCATCAATGCCTACACCACCGATAGATTCCGTAACCCATGTCGGGTCACCGGCAAAAAGTGTATTGTATTCCGGTGTACGGGCAAATTTAATCATACGCAGTTTCATAATAAACTGGTCGATAATTTCCTGAATTTCTTTTTCTGTAAATGTGCCTTCTGCCAAATCTCTCTCTGCGTAGATATCAAGGAATGTAGAAGTTCTTCCCAGACTCATCGCAGCACCATTCTGCTCTTTTACAGCTGCAAGATAAGCAAAATAAACAGCCTGTGTTGCTTCTAATACGTTATTTGCCGGCTGTGAAATGTCACATCCATAAATCTTAGCCAGTTCCTTTAACATTTCAAGGGCACGAATCTGCTCTGACAATTCTTCTCTTTCACGGATAACATCAGAATACATAATCGTTCTGGTAGAATTTAATTCTTCTTTTTTCTCTTCAATCAGTCTGTCAACACCATACAACGCAGGTCTTCGATAGTCACCGATGATTCTTCCACGTCCGTAAGCATCCGGAAGACCTGTAATAATATGTGCACTACGGCAGGCACGCATTTCCGGTGTATACGCATCAAAAACACCTGCATTATGCGTTTTTCTGTGTGTGGTGAAATATTCTACCACTTCCGGGTCTACTTTGTACCCATTATCTTCACAAGCTTTGATTGCCATACGGATGCCACCATATGGCTGTAAAGCACGCTTAAATGGCTTTTCTGTCTGAAAACCAACAATCTTTTCTTTCTCTTTATCTAAATATCCCGGTCCGTGGGAAGTAATGGTGGAAATCACTTTGGTGTCCATATCCAGTACGCCACCGGCTTCCCGTTCCTGTTTTGATAATTCTAATACCTGCTCCCAAAGTTCTGTTGTATCTTTTGTCGGACCCTGTAAGAAACTTTCATCTCCATCATATGGATGATAGTTTTTCTGAATAAAATCTCTGACATTGATTTCTTTCTCCCAGGCTCCGTGTTCAAAAGTTCTCCATTGCTTTAACATAAGTTACCTCCTATTGTACCTTTTATTCTTGCAAACTATGTTTTCATAGCTATTTTGCATTTTGTTCCTACGCTTAAAAATGATACTGATAAAATCTTTTATTGTCAACACAATCCCGTCTATTTGTTATAATTTTCTAATTTTATAAAAAATATTTCTTCTAGCAAAAGAAAGAGCAGAGAATGCATTTTCTGCTTCTCTGCTCTCAGCATTGTATTCTTAAAAAACAATTATCAGTCTTTTAAAGGAATGCCTTTTCCGTCCTGAGAAATACTTCCTGTCAGAATCAGAATACCTTCAATCAGTCCCCAGATACTGCTGACAACAGCACCAAAACCACAAGTAAGTAATGTGATTAATAACTGAGCTACTGCTTTTCCTGTATATCCCAGATAGAAGTTATGTACACCAAAACTTCCGAGGAAAATACCTAATAAACCTGCTGCCATCTTAGACTTCTGTTCTCCTGCCGGTACTGGCTGTGTTAACATCACACCACAGTTTGGACAAGCTGCTGCACCCGGTACAGTTGGCTGTCCACAGTTTGGACAATAACTGGTTCCCATGCCTGCTGCTACGCCACACTTAACGCAAACTGCAGCATTATCTGCCATCTGATTTCCACAATTTCTACAATACATTTCTTTCATCCTCCCAAAATATTTTTATTCATTATACCAAAAGTCGACCTATATTGCAATAAATAACTTTTCGCTGTACGTTTTTTAAGGGAGGCAGGTGTTAAAACAGGTTCCCTATAGCACGTTTTCGCCGAAAACACGCACCTTCTGGCTGTTTTTTGCATATGATAAGCATAACAAAGATTGTTTTTTGTTTTCGCTTTGATAGAAGGAGGGCTTTATGATTTCTGATTCTCCATTTCCTGCAGATTTTGACCGACGCCAAAAATACCTGGGCGAATATCTTACCCAGAATGGTTATTATGTGATTCTTGCAGAAAGTGCGCCAGATTTGGAGCTGGAAGTTGCCAGCTATGCCGAAACAGATGCGAAAAAACTGGTACTGCTTCCCGTTCCTGCCTCTGCAGCACTGCTAAAAAAGTTATCGCCAAATCTCAATTCCTGCCATATCGTACTTGGTGGAAATCTTTCTGAAGATTTTACTGCCTTTTGCCAAAAGTCCGGCATTGCATATATTGATTATATGAAATTTCCTGCAGTGGCTATTGAAAATGCTGTTGCGACGGCTGAAGGGGCAATTTCCCAAGCAATCTGCAGCAGTGATATTAACCTGCACCAGAGCAATGTGCTGGTCATTGGTTTTGGAAAATGTGGCGAAATTCTTGCCGATAAACTTTCTGGTCTGAAATGCCATGTATTTATTTCTACCAGAAACGAAGAGGCACAGGCCCGTGCGAAATCCTATGGATACCAGTTATTGTCCGATACGTCTTATTCTGAAATGGATATTATCTTTAATACGGCACCTGCTCCCGTTCTTCACGCAGAAATCATTGACCGGCTGCAGCCTGATACGATTATTATCGATATTGCTTCCAGACCCGGTGGCACTGATTTTAATTATTGTGCACAGAAAGGAATTGTTGCAAAACACTGCCCGGGACTTCCCGGAAAATATTCCCCAAAAACCTCAGCACAAATTATCTACCGGCAATTGCAAAAAGTCTTACAAAGTAATGTCACTTCGCAAAAATAGCATATAGCATCCAGATAAAACTACTATTCTAAAAAAATATAAGAAGAAAGCAAATTTCACATAAAATCATTATTCACATAGCAGTTTTGTTTCTATGCACACACGACAACAAATCTGCATATTTTATTGGAATCAATTGTGTGCGAAAGTGAGGAGAGTCATGGAGCATAATACACCTTCGCAAATCCAGCTGGGTTTTGCGATAACCGGTTCTTTCTGTACTTACAGCAAAATCTTAGGAGTACTCAGGCAAATGGCAACGCAAAACTATAACATTATTCCCATCTTTTCGGAAAATGGAAGTCAGTTAGATACCCGTTTTCATAAAGCTGGCGAATTTGTAAAACAGGTAGAAGATATTACCAAAAACAAAGGGATTTTTACCATCCCGGATGCCGAGCCAATCGGTCCAAAAGGATATCTGGACGCACTTGTCATTGCTCCCTGTACCGGTAATACGCTTGCAAAGCTCTGCAACGGCATTACCGATTCCACAGTACTGATGGCTGCAAAAGCTCATCTTAGAAATGAAAAACCACTCATTATATCTATTTCCACCAATGACGCACTGGGAATGAATTTCAAAAATCTTGGACAGTTAATGAATACCAAAAATGTCTATTTTGTTCCATTTGGTCAGGATAACTATAAGAAAAAAGCAAATTCTATGATTGCACATGTAGAATACATTCCTGAAACAATAGATGCTGCACTAAAAGGGAAACAGATTCAGCCCGTTATCCGGTCACCATTTGACTAACCGGCTCAATTTACCATTTCTGATTTATGTCACAAAAAGTGTGCCGTGAATGTCACAAAAAATATGCCTGAAATGTTACCAAAAAATGTACTGAAAACGTCACAAAAAAAGTGTGCCGGAAGCCAAAACTTCCGTGGCACACTTTTTAATTATTCTTCGTCATCAAGAGTGGAATCTGTTTCCGTCCGGGAAGATTCTTCTTCCGGTGTTTCAGAAGGTGCAGCCGTTGCTGCAGAATTATCTGTTTCTTTACTAATAATAACCTTTACTTTTACTTCTTTTACAAGCGAGCAGGTCTGCTCCATATCCAGTTTGACAGGAAGCATATACTCTCCTTCTTTCAGACCCTTGCAGTCAATATAACCGGCAAGTGCCATACTTGGCAATGCTTTGATAACAGATTCACGTCCCTGAATCGTCAAATCCACCAGACCTGTATTGTTGTAAATACCGGCAACATAACCATCCGTCAGGTTTTTCATTTTTATATTATCCACCCGTAACTGAATCTTTTTGCTCTGCAATTTTTCTATCACAATCTTCACGGAAATCTTTTCATATTCCTGCGCTACAATCGTATTCTTTGGCAGATAATCCTCTACACTGATTTCCTGTTCCAGTTTGGAAGAATCACTCGTCAGTCCGGAAATATCAACCGGTACTGTCAGTTCCGAAATATCAGACAGAATCCTCTGATTGCCGGCCACTTCTATATTTTGTGGCAGACACGTTGCTTCTATAAATTCATATCCTTCTTTCGGCTCTCCAGTGATATTCAGTTTAACAGGAATGGTTTTATTCTGAACAACTTTTGCCCGTACACGAACCTGACGGGAACTAAATGTCAGTGTAGATGAAGTTACCCTCTTATCTCTCTTATCATATGCTATCGGTTCCAGACGCTTTGTAAAATTCTCACTGGCACCATTTACATTTAATGTGACACGGACAGTCGAAATCCGGTCAACAATCGATTCACCACCCGTTACTTCGATAACACTTGGCTTCGCAATACATTCTCCAATCGAAAATCCTTCTGCAGGTACTCCTTCTGTTTCTACCGTAACCTTAACCTGCTTAGTTTCCATATCTTCCAGTGAAACTTTCAGAACACCACTGCATTCTACCGTAACATCAGAAATATTTTCTTTCTTTAAAGATGCCTTGACCGGTACGGCATTAACGGAAGACAATTCCGACAAATCAGCAACTGCAACAATGTCAGAAGATTCCAGATTATCCACAACACTTCTTCGGCCTCTGACAGATACATTTGTCGTACTTCCTCCTGTAATTTCATATACTTTATTAACAGAAGTCAGTGCCTCTTCATTTATTGTCGATACAGGAACCAAAAAATTCTTTGTTTTGTATGGGTCATTAATGTTGGTAATCAGAAGCCAGACAATAATCGCTCCCACAAAAGACAGCACTTTAATAGAAAGATTCTGCTGAAATATTCTTTCCCAGATAGCAGAAAGTTTCTGGCTTAATTTTTTATCTTGATTCTGGCTCACACCTATCCCTCCTGTCTGTCATTCCTTTTGCGCACTTTTCCTGCTCTTACGGATACGGAATCTTTTCTTGGTTTTCACCACTTCTTCTGTTCCCTGCAGTTCTCCCAGTTTCTTTTTCAGAAGTTCACCATCCACATTACGAAGCAGTTTTCCCTGCACGGCAATGGAAATTTTACCGGTTTCTTCTGATACAATAATCGTCACACTGTCACTTACTTCACTGAGACCAACTCCGGCACGGTGTCTTGTACCGAGTTCTTTTGATAATCCTAAATTATCCGACAATGGCAGATAACAGGTGGCAGCCACTATACGGTCATCACGCAAAATGACGGCACCGTCATGAAGTGGTGTATTATGCTCAAAAATATTCATCAGTAACTGGCTGCTGATTGCCGAATCAATTGTAATACCGGTTCGCTCATACTCAGCAAGACTGATATCTTTTTCTAATATAATCAGTGCACCCGTCTTGACCTTTGCCATCTCAACCGTTGCACGGACAATCTCATTAATGGACCTGTCCGAAAAACGGGTCTTCTTATCTTTAGAATCATCAAACGGAATAATGGAACTGACAATATTTTTTCGTCCCAGTTCTTCCAATGCCTTACGCAACTCCGGCTGGAATACAACGGCCAGAACCGTAATTCCCAGTGCCAGTGCCTTATCAAAAGCCCATAATATAACACTCATATCAAGGAAATAGGCAAACAAATAGGCTAACAGCAATACAACGATTCCTTTTAATAATATCCACGCCTGTGTCTTTTTTACCCACAAAATCATATGATACATCGAAAAGGAAATAATGATGATTTCAAGTATGTCTATGATTGTCATTTTAGGAAGTGACAAAAAATAAAGCGTATCGCTAATTGTTTTTACAATTGCATCCATAATTTCTCCTTTCCATTCTATATCATAATTCTATCTCTTCATTTTTTTCTTTTTCCTGCTGTTTATTATTATTGGCAACGTTTCTGACATTAAAACGTTTTATGCTCTTATCTTTCATGGCAATATTCATTTTTGGTACAGCCCTGACATAATAATAGTATTCATCATCTTCAAACTGCAGATTTTCAACACCTGCATAGTTTAACGGTATACGCATAAACTGGATAACCCACACAAGCAGAAGCGAGACTATCGAGCCAAGCAAAAACAAAAGCATATTAATATCGACATTAAATATATAATTTATAACCAGAATCAAAACCATATTGGCTACGCCACCGGCTAATATAGCCATTTCAAATGCAAAATCTTTTTCCTGCCTGCGAATCAGATAAACAAGAATCGTAATCAGGGAAAAAACAGCCATCATCGCATACATCTCTTCGTTTCCCAGAAACTGCTGAATAACTGCCTGATAGAGATTCAGACTGGCATCTGCTGATGTACTCATTACCGAAGTAATCGTGCGAAGCAGATAATAAATGCCAACACCACACACTGTCGGGAAAATTGCCACAGGTCCCAGAAGCAGTCCCATCAGAACCGGCAGACCACAAGCAATATTTAAAGAAAACGCAATCGGAAAAGCGATGATATAGTATGCATGCTCCGGAATAAATTTCAAATAAGCAAAATAAATAATGGCAAGCAGGATTCCGACTGCCACTGCCAAAATATGAGAAACATAAAAAATATGAACGACGACAAAGACTGCCACGAAAAACAAAAGCATTTCTCCTGACATAAGAACACCTGCCAATGCCAGAATACATTCAACATACCAGTGATTGAGCGCAGGATGATAACCTATCACCTGATTGATAGAAAAAAACACGATAAAACCTATCACAAAGCGAAACACGGGATTGATAACCGATGATTTTTTCTGATAAAACTGTTGTAAATATTCTCTAAGCACCAGTAATTGTGTCATCCACTTCTTCCTCCCCGTTTTGTTCATAAAAATGTTCCAGCTCTTCTAATTTGCTGCAATAATCATCCAGTACTTTCTTGTTTTTGATATATTTCTTAGAATAAATCAAATATGACAACAAAATACTCAGCAACACGATAAATGCATAGATTCCCAGCACCAGAAAGCCAATCACTTCATAGTGCAGGCGAGCCACATTCACAAAAATATAATCTGCATGATATATAACAGCCAGACACACAAATAAGAAATAACTGACTGTAATATTCCATACTGCAGAAATAACATGAGAGCGAATATAATCCGACTTGTAATATTCGCCCTCACTGATTTCTTTTTTATGATTTTTTGTTTCATCAAGGGCAATTTGTGTCATGATACGTACTTTTTCTTCATTTACCATTCACAATTACCTCCCAATAAACGCAGTTTTTCTGATTTTTCCTATCATCCGGAATATTGTCACAGTGACATTGCTCATTTTCGCATACAAGTTTATAAAATATCTCACTAAAAAATATTTTACTTTATGCAAAACAAAAGGTCAATACTAAATCCCGTCTGAATCAGACAAAGAATCAAAAAAACTACTTCAACTGGTCTTCTGTATAATAACCGGAATCCATAAGAATTTCTTTGTAATTTTCCTCATCTGCATAAACCGGCTCACAAAGGTATGATGGAATCACACCAGTACCATTATCATAACTTTCTGTATCATTTACCGGTACTTCTTCTTCATTAATAATAGCCTGTACCATTTCTACTACTTTTGAAGCCAAATCTCTTGTATCCTTAAATACGGACATTGACTGTGTTCCATTTAAAATATTTTTTACGGAATTGATATCGCAATCCTGTCCTGTCAACACCGGCTGTTTTCCGGAATAATCTGATTCCAGCGCTTCAGCAATTCCTAATGCAACAGAATCGTTAGAAGACAATATGGCATCTAATTCTGTACCATCATCATAATAATCTGCCAGCAGATTTTCCATTCTCTCTTTTGCTGCATCCGTAGACCAGTCCTGAATGGAACATTCTTCTCTTTCTGTTTCACCGGAAGGTACTACCAGCGTTCCTGCATCAATATATGGCTGAAGAACATCCATTGCACCACCAAAGAAGAATTTACAGTTGTTGTCATCCGGTGAACCGGTAAACAATTCGATATTAAAAGTTTTATCCGTATCTTCCAGTCCTAATGCATCTACGATATACTGGCCCTGCAGTTTTCCAACCAGGTAATTATCAAAAGTCGCATAATAACTTATGGCATCCGTATCCATAATCAGACGGTCATAAGCAATAACGGAAATGCCGGCACTTTTTGCTTTGTTCAATACATTGGATAATTTTGTTCCATCGATAGCTGCTACTACCAGCACCTTACATTTGCTGTCAATCATTTTCTGTATCTGACTAATCTGTGTGTCAATTTCGTTGTCTGCATACTGCAAATCGACAACAAAACCAGTTTTTTTCAGAGAACTCTGCATATTCTCGCCGTCCTGCACCCAACGCTGCAAATCCTTAGTCGGCATAGAAACACCAATTCTGTCACCCGCACTAATACCGGATTCCTGACTATAATCAATATCTGTATCAATATGTCCTTCAAAATCACTGCCACAGGCAGTAAGGGAACAAACCATTACTGCTGACAATGCAAATGCCGTCACTTTTTTTGTTATACACTGCACTGACAGAAACTTTTCTTTTATTTTTTCTGTTACCTTCATCTTCAATCTCCTCCAATTCTTTTTGTTCTATTTGCCGGCAAGAACTTCTTGTGCTTTTTTACACTCTCGCATTCTGCTCACCAGCGAGGACTTCGGCATATCTTTTAACATGCTTTCCTTCCCTTATAATGTGAACCTCTGCGTATTTTTGCTTAATATTTCTGATAACTGCATTAATGCATCCGTCTGTTCCGTACATTTGTCAATAATTTCACTCAATACATTCATAGCAGCTGATGTTTCTTCTGTTGTTGCAGCATTTTCCTCAGCAATGGCAGACAAACCAATCACATTTTCCATTACGCCGTCTTTTAACTGCTCTAATTTTTCTATCTGTTCACGAATCGTTTCGACTGCACGGACAACTTCGGTAATTTCCGTATTCAGCGAGCCAAACATAGAAATCGTATTAGAAAGCATTTTATCCTGCTCTACAACACTTTCCGATACCTTACCCATTGTTGCAACACTGTTATCTGAATTTTCCATCAGCTCATGCACTATCGTTTCAATTTTTTCAGCAGACATACGTGACTGCTCTGATAATGTACGAATTTCATCTGCAACGACTGCAAAACCTTTTCCGTGTTCTCCTGCCCTTGCAGCTTCAATGCTGGCATTTAATGAAAGAAGATTTGTCTGGGAAGCAATTTCCGTAATCAGTTCTGTTGCTTCCTGAATATGACGGGCAGACTGGTTTGTTTCATTTGTCTGCTCCTGCACAGACCGAATAGCCTCTTTTGTCATATCCGTAATCTGAGATAATTTTCCTAATGTTTCATTTGCTGTATCACTATATTCCTGCATTTTTGCCGAACTGCTGTTAAGTGCTTCCACTTTTCCAACCGTTGTAGAAATCGCTTCACCCATATTTGTTACCTGGTTGTTGGCATCCTGGCTTTCTTTTGCCTGGTCTGTTGCACCATTTGCAATTTCTTCCATCGAAGTATTGATGTTACCGATATGTGAAACAATTGTCTGGAAAGAATCGCTAAACTCACTTGAGGTAACGGTCAGCTGCTTTGAAGAATCCGTAATATTATGGACGATTTCTGAGAAAGCAGATAACATACTCTGGACAGAACGTGCCATCTCACCAATCTCATCATTTCTTGTCAGAAGTTTTTGACTAATCTGGAAATTCAAGGCACCTCCGGCTACTTTGTCAACATAACCCATCGTTCCTTTTAATGCAGTCAGTATTTTTCGCAAAAGCATGCTGCATAAGATAAATGCTATAATCGTGATTACGACTACGGCTATAATGTTGGTAATAATTGCATTGTTGCTGGCAGCCATTACTTCACTGCGTTCTCTTCCACAGAAAACGGCACCTACAACCGAATTGTCACTCGGCTGGCGCAATGGCACATAATAACCCGAATAAATCTTTCCACCAATCGGAACCTTTGTAACAACATAATTTTTTCCAGAATTAATTGCTTTCATAACACGGCTGTCTTCTTTTGTGCCTGTTACTCGCTTGTCATCTTTATTCCGGATAGTCGTCAGGATACGAACATCGCCATAAGTAATCGTAACATCAACATTTGTGCTTTTCTTTAATGCATCAATAATGCTGTAGTTTCCGGTAAGAGGTGTTGTTCCTTTTTTGAAAGCCCCATTTGTGTAAGAATAGTCACCATCCGATTCCGAATCGTAAACCTGCATAACACTGGATGCGACTGCTCTCATCTCTTCCTTCGTCAATTCATTTGAGATTGCTGTCTGCTTTACAACATTGATTCCGATTGTAATCGCAGCAATCAAAAAAATAGGAAGACTAATCAGTAATAATAATTGTTTGGTTAATTTAATACCTTTCCTTTTCATATATAATACCTCTCTTTTTATTTTTTCTATACAGCATTTTGTAAAAAACGAGTGCAAAAATGCTGTAAACGTATCACTGTAATAATAATAGAAAGGAGAAACAATGATTTTCATTGCTGTCCCTTTACAATAAACTGCTACATCCACAATTTTTCGGATGCGCACTGTATTATGATTTTTTCAGATATTTTTCAACCTCCGGACGCAGACGCACAAAAACATCTACAATAACCGGGTCAAACTGCGTTCCTCTGCCTTCCTGAATAATTTCATATGCTTTATCTAATGAAAAAGCCTTTTTGTAGCAGCGTTCTGATATTAAAGCTTCAAATACATCTGCAACAGCCATTACTCTGGCAGACAACGGAATCTCATTACCGGACAGTCCCTCCGGATAACCATTGCCATCCCACTTTTCATGATGGTATTTTGCAACATCATGTGCCGTATCAATATAACTGCCCTCTTCTATTTTACCGATTGTTTGGTCGATAATTCTGCCACCTTCCGTTGTATGCGTCTTCATTACGTCAAATTCTTCTGTCGTTAATTTGCCCGGTTTTTGAAGTATCGCATCCGGTATTTTGATTTTTCCAATGTCATGTAACGGTGCTGCCTTATACAGATTATCAATATACTCTTCGTCAATCTGTTCCTGATACGCACTGTCTTTTGCCAGTTCACGCAACAATCATATCAACAAATTTGCCGGTACGTTTTACATGCTCACCCGTTTCCCCATCTCTGCTTTCAATCAGGTTTGCCATGCCCACAATCGTCTTAAACTGCAAATCCATTACCTTACGCTCATGACTTTTGTTCTCCTCATTCTGATGGTCAAGAATTTTTCGTCCGCTTGTCGTTACAACACTAATACAAAGAATAATGATAATAAACACAACAGCAAGACATACTGCCTCAATGATACGGATGACACGAATCATCCGTTCCATTTCTGTCACAGCACTTTTTCTCGTCTGCTTTACATTCTGAACAACCTTGCTAAAAACAGCATTTGTATCATTAATATATGGTGTCAGTTTTTCTGCATAATACATCGCAGACTGTTTATAACCATTTCTGCTAAATTCCAGTACAATATCAAGACTTGACTCAAAGCCTGCATAGCTTTTTGAAATCTGGTGTAAACTTTCCCTGTCTTTATCAGAGTCCATAACCTCTTCCAGTTCGGCTAATATCTGACTTGTATTATCCTGCAGAGTTTCTATTTCTTTTTCATATTCTTCATAAAGTTCATCATCAGAATTGACTATATGTAAAAACATCTGGTTTTCGATACGATACATATTTTCGTTAATCTGTGATATCTTCTCCTGATTTTCGACATAAACGCTCATATCTTCGTATTTTTCCGTAATAGAGTTGATATGATTTATCATATAAAACATACTGACCATACATATTACTAACGCCAGAACAACAGCCAGCAATATTCGCTTTGTCATCTCTTTCATGAGAATAAGCCTCCTTTTCTCTTACCACTATCCGTTCTTTTTTGCTGGTACTGATTATTTTATCTGAGGCTACTTCTCTGTAACCGGTTCTTCTGTCTTATTTACTAATTCATCCAGTAACTCCTGTATATCTCTACCTTCCAGATTGCCGGCAGCCATAACCGTGCCAAATGCAGTAGCCGGCGTCCAAAAGCTCTCTGCTACTCTCTGCCTGTCTGAATATGGTTCCTGTGCTTCCAAAGCCTGTGCAACCTGAGAAGACTGTACTTTCTCTGTTTTTTCTGCCTTGATATTCGCCGGACGCTCCCCTGTCAACTCAAACCGTAGCAGCTGATTCTGATAATTTGTCATCCACTCTGCAAAACGCATAGCCCACTCCGGATACTTAGTATTTGCATTGACACCGACTAATTTACAGCCACGAAAACTTGCCATCTGCACCTGTTTTCCCTTTAATGTATAGGTAGGCAGTTTCACTGCCCTGTAATCTTCGCCCCACTGTTTTTCAATATAAGATGCATTCCACGGACCATTCACACCTGCAATAATCCTGTTCGATGCAATTCCTTCACGAAACTCTTCGTCACCTATATTGGTAAACGCTTTGCTGGAAGATATTGCTAACATAGCCTTTGCAACGTCAACACCGGTATATTCTGTATCGGTTGCATTCCAGTTGCACACATTTGCCTTGCCATCTTCCGTCGCATACAGTTCAAGTCCTGCTCCCTTGAAAAAGGAAGAAATATACCAGCCACTGGACCAGTCCATTGCCAGTTTTTTGTCTTTTTTTTCTGCAACAGCAAGCATTCCATCCAGCGTTTTTACGTCTTCATCTGAAAAATATTTTGCATTGTAGAACATAAAATACCCATTGCTGGCTGTTGCCGGATAAGCATACAACTTGCCATCTTCCATTGCACATTGCACGGAAGGTGAATCTTCTCCACCGTTTGCTTCTATCACTTCATCCGTATGCAGCGTAATTGGCAGCAAAGCATCAACTGTCGTCAGACGTACCATCTGGTCATCAGCGAACCAGAAAATATCAGCTGCACGCTTTGGATTTGATTCTACACTTTCCGGTAATGTTTTTTCCGGTTCTACTCCCAGCGAAATTTCAATATCAGCCTGTTTCTGGTTGGACTCTATAAATTCATCTGCCATCTGGCGCATCATATCCTGACTTTCTTCCGAACCCCAGACGGTCAGTTTTACCTGTTCCCTCTTTTCCCCTTTGCTGCACCCGGTAAGGCTCAGGACAAGACTGCATACACTTACCAGCACTAGTGTCTTTTTGGCGCATAAAACGGCTGCTTTTTGTATTCTTTTTTTCATATATATTTCTCCTACATTACGCAATTATGTATTCACTATTTCTATTTTTTTCTTAACTTACATTATAGTTTTTTTCTACTGTTGCTTGTCAAGCATAGGACACTTGGAATCATTTTCGCTGATGCGTTCTAATTTTTTGTAAAATATAAAGCATCCGAAGATATTCTCCAAATGCTTTATCATTTTTATTAATATTTACTATTTTAATATCTCTGATGTACTCCCAAAACATTTATTAACGCATCTTGCAATACCTTAGATACATTAATTCCAGCTTTGTCCGCCTCATAGTTTAACCAACTTGGCAAGCATACATTTTTCCGTACCACTTTCATATCAATCTGTCTTCTATACTCTTTAGTATCAACATCAACGAAAGTTGAAAACGTTTTTCCTTCTTCACTAAATGTACCATTATTAACATCAAGTTCCATAGAAGGTTTTGCAATTTCATTTCCTGAGTCTTCTAATTCTATACATTTTAATCCGATTGCATCTCTTGCCATCATTATAGCATCGGCAATACTTGCTTTTTGGTCATCTTCGCTATTTGCTTCTGTTAAAATATCCAAATCAGGAACTTCAATCAAAATATTTGTATCTACTTCTGTAAATAATACCGGATATACTGCTTTCATAATATCACTCCTATCTATAATTATTAGAGGAGAAGATTACAACAATCCTCTTTTCCTCAATATTGCTTTCGCTAACTTTTCGTTAATCTCTTTATGTCGCGGAACTTCTTCTGTTTCATTTCCTCTCACATAAATGTCGTGATTACTGCCATGCCTCAAAAATTTAAAACCACCATCTTCAAGTTTTTTAACAAAATCTTTTTGCTTCATCTAATTATTATCGCCTCCTTGTGTGTTTATTATACACACTACATTGTGTAATGTCAACTTTTTTTGTGTAATGTAGTACACAAAAAGCAATTCTTCATTTACTTATCAAAGTCACAAGTATCTTCATCCAATTCATCAGAAATGCAAAAGACACCATTATCTATATTTCTATAGGTAATGGTGTCTTTTTACTTTTTTGCAAATTCTAACTCTCTAAGAGAAGTTTCCTAATAATGTCTGAAAATGTCTGAATTACTGCATCTGAGCAGCTACTTCAGCAGCGAAGTCTTCTTCTTTCTTCTCTAAGCCTTCACCTGTTTCAAAACGAACGAAGTTTGTTACTTTCAGTGTGCATCCTTCTGCCTTTGCAACAGACTCTACATACTTACCAACACTCTCTTTGTTCTCTGCCTTAACATATTCCTGTTCCATCAGGCATACTTCTTTTAATTCCTTATTCAGACGTCCGGTAATCATCTTCTCGATAATGTTGTCCGGCTTGTTTGCATTCTTAGGGTCGTTCTTAGCCTGCTCTAAGAGTACATGCTTCTCATGCTCTTTGTAATCTTCATCTACATCATCAGAAGAAACATATTTTGGATTTAAAGCAGCAATCTGCATTGCTACGTTCTTTAAGCATTCTTTAACGGCATCGCTAGAAGAATCTGTATCAGCTTCCACTAATACACCAATCTTGCCACCGGCATGAATATAAGATACAACTAAACCAGTTGTTTCAATCTTCTCGAAACGACGGATGTTCATATTCTCACCAATCTTAGCAATCATTGCTTTTAACTTCTCATCTACAGTCTGTCCTGCTTCAGCAGCCCATGGCTCTGCCATAAACTCTTCTACACTTGCTGCACTTGAAGTTTTAACCTGTGCAGCAACTTCTGCAACATATGTCTGGAACTGCTCGTTCTTTGCAACGAAGTCTGTTTCTGAGTTTACTTCTACGATAGAAGCAACTTTACCATCTTCTGATACGTCTACTGCAACGATACCTTCTGCTGCAATACGACCAGATTTTTTAGCAGCCTTAGCCAGACCATTCTCTCTTAACCATTCTACTGCCTTATCCATATCGCCATCTGTGTTTGTAAGAGCTTTCTTACAATCCATCATTCCGGCACCAGTCATTTCTCTTAATTCTTTAACCTGTGAAGCTGTAATAGCCATTTTATTTTTCCTCCATTCCAATATGATGATAAATCAAATTATGCCTCAGCAGTTTCCTCTGCTTCAGCTTCTGCCATAGACTCACCCTGATTTGCTTCGATAACGGCATCTGCAATTGTAGAAACGATAAGTTTTACTGCTCTGATTGCATCATCGTTACCCGGGATAACATAATCGAGTTCTTCCGGATCACAGTTTGTATCTGCAATACCGATAAGAGGAATACCTAATGTATGTGCTTCCTGGATACAGATTCTTTCCTTCTTAGGGTCAACTACAAAGATAGCATCTGGAAGTTTCTTCATATCTTTGATACCACCAAGATTCTTCTCAAGTTTTTCCCATTCTTTCTTAAGACCGATAACTTCTTTCTTAGGAAGAACATCAAATGTTCCATCTTCTGACATTGTTTCGATTTCTTTTAAACGTTTGATACGTGTCTGGATAGTCTTAAAGTTAGTAAGCATACCACCTAACCATCTCTCGTTTACATAGTACATACCACAACGCTCAGCCTCAGCCTTGATAGAATCCTGTGCCTGCTTCTTTGTTCCAACAAAAAGAATTGTACCACCATTTGCTACGATATCTTTTGCAGCATTGTATGCAGCATCTACCATACCTACAGATTTCTGTAAGTCGATGATATAAATACCATTACGCTCTGTGTAGATGTACTCTGCCATTTTAGGGTTCCATCTTCTTGTCTGATGTCCAAAGTGAACACCTGCTTCCAGTAACTGTTTCATTGAAATAACGCTCATTGTTAATACCTCCAATTGGTTTTTTGCTTCCATATGCTTCCAAACGTGAGACCTCTCTGGGCACCACCACGCAATCCGCATACGTGATTAATAGTTTCCTGTGTCTGTACACGACACAAAATTCATTCTACCACAAAAGGATGTGCTATGCAAGAACTTTCTTCGCGAATTATTTTTCAAACTATCTTCGAAATAATTTTCCTCGGATGTTATCACAATAATAAGCATAGCTTTTATATATCCAGCGATAAAATGGTTTCGTCTTTTTCATAGACATTTCTAACGATTTTGTATGATAAGACTTTCCATGCATCCAGTCAACAATAGTTTTCATCGTAACCGGAGGCGCATATTCCTCTGCACGCTCTCCTAAAGCCACAGCATCTTTCAGACTGCCAAACACATTCAAAATGATGCTGTCATTAGTAGAAGGCTTAAAATATGCCATACCAAAATCATATAAATATCGTCCCGTTGTTTCCTCGTCTTCCAAATGTAATTCGCAAAAATCCTTTGCAAAGCGTACCAGATACTTTTCCAGTGCCTCACAAATTTCGACATCATTTTCACACGCTTCTATTACCGGCTCAATACGTTTTCCCTGATATTGATAATTAGCAATCGTCTTATACGGCAAATTTGCAAAAATCGACTCTGCAAATACCACAGAATGCGTATTACATGTGTAGTTGTATCGCACGGAACGTCCTATCGTTGGATAAATACTTCTGACATAATACATAGGATTGTCTATTTCACGGTTTGCTGCCACCTGCAGTAATCGTGTCAGACAGTCCTGGGTATATCCCCTTCCCCAATATTCCACAAAAGCAAAGGACTCATTAAAATCGATTTCCTGTTGCAGATATTCAACAACTATGGTTCTCTTTTCTCTTGCTACTTCCAACAAATACTCCTGATACGCCTGAGAACGTTTCAGTTGTTTGCTCACATCTATCATTAATTGTTCTGAATAGCGTTTTTTGTTTTTTAAATACCCCAATTCCGGGAAGAATTTATCAAATGTTCCTTCATCTAACATCAGTGCATCCAATAATTTTTGAAAATTTCTCACACCACTGAAATTACCATACATTTCAAAAAATTCTTCATCCACATGGTCAATAAAAGAAGGAACTCGCCACGCCTTTCGGGAACCGTATATATACTTTGTCTTTATGTCCAAATGCTTACTTTCGATAATAGCATCTGCCATCAGTTTTAAATAATAGCCATCTCTGGAGATAAAATACAAGGTTTTATATCCACGTTTTACTGCATCCAAAACAGCCCAATGCACATATGGAACAAAATATAAGCTGGCATAGGCATAGGCAAATATTTCTTTATCATTATGCCCTTCCATGCGAAAATCACGGAACAATTTGGAAACACAACGCGTACCATACTCTTCCACATAATCTGCCAAAGCTTTTTCATAAGGATTCGTTTCAGGAATCGGCCACCACTGTGTATGGATGCCTAAGCGTGACGGCTGCTCATCATCTGCAAACTTACTATCACCTCTGTGAATCCACTCCGAATAATGGTAATCCAGAGAATCGTATACCTCCAAAAACAACTTACGGGTTGTTTTCTGATAACCATACTCACTGGACAGGTACAAAGGCAGTGTCGCCAGAAACGGGTCTGCTTTGGATAGCATTTTTGTAATAATTTCCCGTGGAAGATACATATCGCTAATTAATACAACATCATTCCCCTCAGCAATACGTTCTTTCAAATACTGAATATTCTCTGGCAGAGGGATTACCGACTGAATTTCTTCTTCGCACTCCCACTTTATTAACTGCTGTTTTTGTGCCTCGGTTAAAGGAAACAATTCCCCTATACGCGCATAAATTTCTGTCAATTGTATCTCTAATCGGTCATCCTCCCGAATCAAAACCGACTTTTTATAGTATTCCCGCACATCTGCTTCACACCATCGACGGATTTGTGTAAATTTCCGGATAAAATAAGCATTATATCCCATCTCGCTTTTTTCCATTTTTCTTCGCAGACTGTCGAACACAGATGTAGGATAAATACACTGGCGAGATAACAATGTATCAAAAACATCAAAACTGTACAGTTTAGGGAACACTCTCTCCTCCGGAGTAAAATGCAATGCTGCATCCACAATACGCTCACAATCATTTTCATCAGAATAAGACCAGAATATCTGACGAATCCGTTCCCGTTCCTCCTGGGATGTTTCCTGACAATTTTCTAACGCAGCCAACAGTTCTTCAAAATCAGAGACTTCCACACCACAGGTCATTTCCCGTAAATCGAATACAAAATCCCTGAAATTTTCTTTACAATCAATATCATAAAAATATCGAATGAATGTTTTGACACCTTTTGCCAGTAAATCATAAAAAATAGAGGAATAATCCACGATGGCAATATCAATATCGCCAAATATTTCATAGATATCATCTTTATTATCCCAGAAATAAAAATTAGGATGGTTCTGATACATCGCCTTTAAGTCCAAGTATTGTGCATCCTTTTCCACCTGAGGATGCATCTTGAAAATAAGTAAGATATGGTTATCCTGTAACGTTTGCGCCAGCCGTTCCATATCCGGTATGGCAGATTTTATAAAATTATCACCGTAATTATCCCGGTAAGTAGGTGCATAAATAGCCAGTTTTGTATCAGAAGGCAATCCTTTTTTCCGACGAATATCATGGTCATAACTGCATACGGTATCCTTTACCACACAACGCGGATATCCTGCACGAATCACTTTGTCATCATCAATACCACACTGCTCTTTAAAATGTTTTTCCATAACTTCTGAAGTCACAAGAAACAACTGATTATTTCGCAAAATGTCATTATTCTGTATATACTTTTTCGCAATCCGTTCACGCAAAAAGCCACTGGTCACCTTTCGTTCAATACTTTTGCATCCCACACCATGCCACAAATTCAATATGGTGATACCGTCAAGCTCTGGCTGAAAAACTTCCTTACACATTTCCACCACATATACACCGGCTTTGCTCATAACTCTTTTTCCTGCAGAGGATGTATACAATTCTGCACGATAGCCAAGGCTTCTGACATATTTTCTGGTTTCCTTCTGATAACACATCCACACCGGAGTAATCTCTTTGTGATGACGCACTACATACTCAAACATCCATTTCGGATTACCGGCATAACTGTTTCCTGCATTAAATATCCATAATTGTTTATCTCTCATATTTTTCATATTCTTCTCCTCTAAAAATAGTATCTATTACTTGTTCACAAGCTGAGCCCGTTTCAAACGACCCCATTTTCTGCATATGTTCTGCATATCTGTCCGAAAAGTCTTCTGCTTCGTATTGAAGAATGGTGTCCACTAATTGGGACAAATCCTGTATTTTTATATATGGCCAGAATTCATATGGCACAAAGAAACCACGGTCTTCTGATTCATATTCTGCCAGCCGGTTCTCCATAAGAATAATCGGGCGTCCCGTCAGGGCAAAGTCCCAGATACAGGAAGAAAAGTCTGTGACCAGAATATCTGCTGTGTACAGCAAATCCTGCATTTCGTAATACGCATTTCCATCTTTGAGCCAGAGCTGCTCTGTTTTCTTATCCACCTCACTATAATAATGGGCGCGATAAAGCATTACCCAGTCTTCCTTCGTCTTTCGATGTAATTCCTCAACCACATTTTGCAATACATTTCTATCATATTGCTCCTTTTCTGGTGCAGAATGCTGAAAACTTGGTGCAAACAGAATAATTTTCGTCTTTGGCGAAATATGATAAAAATCCCTGACCTTTTGCTTTGTTTCTTCCTGTTTTCGGAAAAAAATGTCATTACGGGGTGTTCCTGTTTCTAAAAAAATATCCGGTTTCAGGTAAAATGCTTTTGCATACAAATCAGTGCACATTTGACAGGAAGAGAGAAAATAATCCAGTCTTCCATACCATTTTAAAAAATTTTCTGCAAATACTTCATCTTCTCCTATGGTGCCGATACCTACTTTTTTGTACGCTCCACCACCGTGCCAGGTATCGATAAAAATTTGTCCTCTCTTTTTTACTAAACTTTCATCCACCATATCATTTGTCACAAAATATTTTGTCCGGATAAAATAGCGAAAGTATTCTAGACTTCTCTGTCGAACCACCGTAATGCCTTCTCGCTTCTCACAACTTTCAGGAAAACCGGTAACCCAAATCAATTCATACTCTTCTGGATATTTTTGCTGAATCGCTGTCATAAGTGCTGCCGGATTACATACATAGCCTTTACGATTGTGAGCATAAAACATAATACGATTTTTTTTAACAGGAATGAAGGAAAGAAAACTCTGCAAAAGACGAACCAGAGCAACTTTTATCTTTAATTTCATAATCAGACTCCTTCCTGCACCAACACAAAATAATACAAATTAATCCAATACAAAGGCACAATCACATTCTACTCTCAAACGCCTACTCCAAATATTCCTTCCAAAACTCCCTATTCGTGATTTCCTGTTCTCTTGCCCGGTACTCTGCTGCCACACGGTCATAGTTTTTGCGCAACAGTTTACTGGCTTGATGCATATTTTTTAACAGGGAAAACACTTCCCGATACCTTCTTTCTGTCTTGAAACCTTTTCCCGTTTCCGGCTCATAATAGATAACCTTCTTTACCCGGTAAAGGGCAGCAATAGAAGCTCCCATAGGAACAGCTTTCTCTTTCGGTCTGGTTGCAGGCAGCAGCCATCCATTCGCTGTCAGAAGTTGCTTCAGGCTATGTTTCGACACATCTGCTGTATCGTCAGCGACAATTTCCACTTCTTCCAAATTCTGCTCCGTCCAGGCATAACCGGCTTCTATAATTTCCTGATGCAGTTTTACCGGGTCGGTTGTTTTTAAGAAATCAATTCCCCTGCAATAATCTTCCACACCACGAAGTGTTAACTTTCCATCAGCATACCGGTATTTTAAACACTGATATATCAGATGTTTACACACTCTTTTTCTTGCCTGTTTCCAGGTATATTTTGGACGACGCAAAGCATTCATAATCAACAGGTTACGCATATCATAATATTCCATGCTGGATGCCTTCCGATGCTGAAAGGCGTCATGCCACACGCCAATGCCATTACAATAAATAATCGTTCCGTCAAACCGAAGTCCATACTCAATATCATCCACATGAATAAAAAAAGGAAGAGGCAGCTGGTTTGCTGTCTGTCCCGAAAACGGGACACAATAATACCACCAGCCATTATAATCCACCGGCACGATTTTTTCATTTTTCAATAGGTCTTCCGGACGACGCATATCATATCCCCGTTTGGTAAACTGCACCCGGTCCGGTTCCCAGACTTCTCCACTGGCATGCTGCATCCACGGTTTATCTTTCTGTAACAACGCTCCTCCAACGGCAGCCCCCTCATATTCCCCGGATACCAGAGAAAGCATCGCATAGGTTCGATATAACACTTCCGGCTCCAAAGCAATATCATCATCCATAAAAAGGAAATGGGTAAACTGCTTTTCTTCCTGCTCCTTCAGCGCCTCCAACATCGCTCTGGTAAATCCACCGGCTCCACCGGCGTTTTTATTGGGTACACATCTTACATGCTCATTGTTAAGACTGTCGCAGGAAAGCGTCTGTCCATTATCGGATACATAAATTTTCAGATGACCATATAACGGAGAATCAGCGTCGCTGAAGTATGCCTGTTGCAGATTCTGCAAAGTCTTTTTGACATACTCCTCTCTGCGATAGGTGCAGATGCCTGCTGCTATGTTTATATTTTTCTTTGGCTCTGCTGTGGTTTCATATCGGGCACCTTCTATGACAGTGTCCGTCTTTGTGACTACTTGAATATATACGATACCTTCCTGTACTTCTTTTGGGACAGGCATACATATTTCTCCACTCTGTTTCTGCCCAAAGGACTGTCGCAGCACTTCCCATTCCATCATTGTGCTGTCCTGCAGTATCGCCTGACAAAGCCTTATCTCTCCCTCTCCGGAAATAGTGGCGCGAAAGCAAAAATCCCTGATATCGGTATAATGTATCCATTTTTCTATAGAGAAACTGTTGAAATAAGTAAAAAAACTATATGTTCCCTCTTTTTCCAGACAAAAAGCCTCTCCCTGAAATGTTATCTTCCCTTTCTGGCTTTTTACATACAGGTCTGTTTCACTGCATATGTCTTTTCGGACAGTAAGAAAATGTTGTACTATCATATTACTTTTATCCTCATTTCTTCTGTGCTTTCTGGCTTGCCATATAGGCATCACACACCTGATTTACCTCACCAATCTGCATAATTTTTCCCTTATTAATCCATACAGCATGGTCACATAATCTTCGCACCTGGTCTATGGAGTGGGAAACGAACAAAAGAGTCGTACCTCCACTTAACATTTCATTCATTCGCGCCATGCACTTTTGCTGAAAAGCATAATCGCCTACTGCCAGTATCTCATCCACTACCAGAATATCCGGTTTCACAATGGTTGCCACTGCAAATCCCAGGCGTGCACGCATACCGGAAGAAAAGTTTTTCACCGGAGAATCCAGAAATTCTTCTATTTCTGCAAACTCTACTATCTCATCAAAATGTTCTCTCATAAATGCCATCGAATGTCCCAGTATGGTTCCATTCAGATAGATATTTTCCCTCGCTGTCAGATTCATATCAAAGCCTGCTCCCAGTTCCAATAACGGAGAGATTTTTCCATGAATTTCCACATTGCCCTGATACGGTTTTAAAATGCCACAAATGGCTTTCAGCAACGTTGATTTACCGGAACCGTTACTTCCTACCAAAGCCCACGCCTCTCCTCTACGGATTTCAAACGAAGCATGCTTCACGGCTAAAAATTCCTGAAATAACAGTTCTTTTTTCAGAAACTTAATGACATATTCCTTCAAATTATCTATTTTTTCCGATGCCATATTAAAGCGTATCGTCACATCATTGACACGAATCACTACATCATTTTGTGTTTCCACTCTTGTTCCTCCCTGTTAAATGTATAATATGAACCTATCCTGTTTTTTTGCAAATACCCAGACTCCAATGATTAACATAATACACGCATCCACACAGCCATACAAAACCATATGGGCATCCGGCCATACCCCATACAGGGTCAGGCAACGCAACTGGGTTACATAAGCATACATAGGATTGAGATGTACCACTATCCAGCGAAGCTGTTCCGGCAGCGCCTCCACCGGATAAAACATAGGCGTCAGATACAGCCATGCCGTTGTAATGGCATTGTATATATATTGAATGTCCCTGAAAAACACATTGTACGCCGACAGAAACATACCTAATCCAATGTTAAATACATATAACTGCAGCACCACAAGTGGGAACAGTAACAGATACCACGAAAAGTGCCCGTGGGTAAATAACATTACAATCAGCAAGGCTCCAAAAGAAAAAATACAATCAATCAGGCCACTGGTAATCTTGGATACCACAAAGACATATTTCGGAAGATATGTCTTTTTAATCAGTGCTGCACTTCCCACAATAGCCCCCAGTGACTGATGGGTAGACTGATTCATAAAATTAAACAATACCTGTCCACTCATAAGATATACCGGATAATTTGGAATATTATCCCGCTTAAACATCTGCGAAAATACGATGGCCATAATAATCATAATGAACAAGGGATTCAGAATACTCCACAAATATCCCAGAACACTTCGGCGATATTTTAATTTCAAATCCCGGGACACCAGTTGTCCCATCAAATCCCTGTACTGAAAAAAGCCTTTCAGTCTGGCAATAAATAACTTCATAATAATCCTCATTTCTTTCCGGAATAAATGCCGATTTTCCCAATGCACGACACTGACTAGTATAGCATTTCCCTGCAGGCCACGTCAATTTTTACTGCTTCATCCTGTTATGTCAATTTTCGCTGTACTGCCCAACTGGCTATCCGGTACAAACGGTATCTGCTTTTTCGCAACAGAGAGACAGCCTTATTCTGATTGGCCTCGTATACTTCCGGATACTCCTGTAACAATTGCTGCTCCAACATACAAATCCGGTCTTTTTGCTGACTGGAAGCCGGGAAACTTAAATATACTTTTATCTGGCTGGCTGCCAGTTTAGCTGCTCCTTTTGCCATATACCGGCACAGGGCAGCCTGTCTGTCAATATCCTCTTTGGAGCCACGTTTCCATACCGTGGCAGCAATTTCTCTCTGCGCACCATAGGCTTCTAAGATACGGTTCAATACCTTTTCATGGTCACTATAATGTTTCTGCATATTTCGCAAATTCATACTCTGTCCGTCCAACCCCAGCCGGTACTGGTATACCGGTTTTTCTAAGAATACAATGGTTTGCACAAAAGGGACAGGCAAAAGCACATATTCTGCATCCACATAAAAACAATGGTGGTCTAACGGTGGCATATGCTCCTGTATAAACTTTGTCCGATAGGTCACAGCATGCATATTTACATAAATATCATCGCAGATATTTGTAAAAGAATATATTTTTCCATACTGTACCCCGTCAATCTGCTCCGTAATTTGTTTCATACGCTTTCCGGTATGATGGTCCACCATTTCATAAGGAGTGCTTATCATATCAATCCGGTCCTCGTTCTGTATCAGATAGCGCATCAGTTCACGAAAGCCTTCTTCATCCACCCAGTCATCCCCATCGATATTTTTAAAATATTCTCCGGAAGCCTCTTTAATGCCTCGCTCTACAGCGGCACCGTGCCCTCCGTTTTCCTGGGAAACCAGTCGCACCGTGTCCGGATATTTTTCTTCATATTGTTTTGCCAGAGCAGCCGTGCCGTCCGTAGAGCCATCGTCTATCACCAATACTTCCAGTGCCTCTAATACATCCGGCAGCAACAGGGAATCCAGTGTTTTTGCCAGATAAGACTCCACCTGATAGGCTGCTATGGCCACTGTCAATACTTTATTTTTCAACGTTAGTTTCCTCCAGACTCTCATAAATTTTTTGCATTTTCGGTCCTACTACTTCTCTTGAAAAAAGTTTTACCCTTTGCTGGTTCCACTGCCCCATCTGCAGTCTTCTCTGCACCCTTGGCACAGCACTTTTTCCATATTTTTCCGTAAACAGTCTTCGTACCTTGACTGCATAATCCACCGATTCAAAACTATTCACCAGATAACCACCCTTGCCGTGCTCCAGCAAATCGGTTACACCACGAATGTTTCCTGCCACTACCGGCAAGCCTGCTGCCATAGCTTCCATCATTGCCACCGGCAGACCTTCCCGGGAAGACGGGAAGACAAAACAGTCTGCTTCTCCAAGAATTGCCGGAACCTGTTTGACATACCCCGGAAGATACACCTTTTTTTCCAAACCTTTTTCTTTTATCATTGCCTGAAGGGATGCTTCTTCTTCCCCGGTTCCCCCGATAATGCAAATCAGATTCAGGTCTTTTAGTTCCTCCATCATTTCTATCAGAAGACTGTGATTCTTCTCTTTTGACAATTCGCCTATCGTTACCAGCACCCTGGTTTCCTCCGATAGCGTTCTGCCTATCAGTTGCTCTATGTATGGACGTGCTTTTCCGGTCTTGTCTTCCACCGGTTTGTATCCCTCCAATGGAATCCCGACGCCCGGTATATGTTCTACTGTTCCACGAACCGGAAATTTCTTTCCACGGGCATAATCTTCTTCATTAATCAAAATCAGTCTGTCCGTATATCGGGACAGGTACCGTTCCACCGGATAATAGAGCCAGTTCTGCAAAGGTGCTCCTGCAAAAAAATGAAAGCCGTGAGCTGTATAAAGTACCGGCACGTTTCTGCCAGTTTGTTTTCGCACCTTCTCTGCTGCCAGTCTGGTTAGCACGCCACTCAGAGGCATATGGCAATGAATCATATCAAAGTTTTCTTCCTGCAGCAAAGCAAGCAACTGCCGGTATGCTATCCTGACATCCGGTGAAAAAGGGGATTGTGGGAAATCTATCTGATGGGTAATCAGCTCCAGTTCTTTTAGCCTGTGGTTGTCGTTTCCATAAACCACCTGATTCAGATTTGTGGCATAATGCACCTCATATCCCATTTTCTGCAGCAACTTTACATTATTACTTTCGTGTTGTGGAATAAAACCACTAACTCTGGTTACTAACAACGCTTTTTTCATCCTGTCCTCTTACCTTTCCTACACCAGTTCCTTCGCCATAATATTTTACAAACTGTGCCCTTCAGAATTTTCTATTCTGATTATAGCAAAAAAGTCTTTCCTATACCATTCTTTTTAGAAACTACATATAAAAACTTCTGCATCACAAAAGGCTCTCCAGCAGTGCTGCTTCTCTCAGAACCAGATTTTTGTTTTTTCTCCAGATAAAGAAAAATTCACACAACGGACCCGGGCACCGAAATCTGCCTACTTCTACGGTGATACCGGGCAATTTCTTCTCATAAAGCAGATACTCCCGCAGATTTCCGTGGTCCTGAAAATACATTCCGTCTCTGTCAGTCTGCTTTTCTATTTCCATTTTCGCGGCATCCTGTCTTTCCTTCATCTGTTTTATGTTATTTTCTTCTTCATCTGCCTGTGGATACCCGGTTACTCCCCTTGCAACAGCATACATAAAAGCCGTTTTTAATGCTGTTTCTCCCTCTGTATGGCAGGAAGCATAAATTTCACTTCCCATTGCGTGATAGTGTACCACTCCCTGCAGCCCTTTTACCTCTTCCAAAAATGTAACTCTACGGTTAATGGCAGCACTTTCCTTCTCGCTGAGTGCTTCTTTTCCACTATATCCCTCACTGCCGGCCTCTTTCGTTACACAAAAATGGTACGGAAAATTCCGGTTTAAATCAACGCCCCTTGCATTTGCTTTCCAACGTTTTTCCTTGCTTACAGCAATGCCTTTTAGTTTCTGGTATAACATTTCATTTTGTATCTGTTTGATTCCATATTGTGAAATTGTCACCCCGTCCGGATTCGCCATCGGAATATAGTGAATTGCGATATCCTGCAAAATTGTTTCCACATACCTCTGCCGTAATTTATTTTTCTGGTGCCGTAAATAATATTCTATCTGCTTCATACACAAAAGAGTGGTTATGTATTCTCTGCCATGAATAGCAGCAACCACCAGGATGCATTTTTTTGCTTCCGGATTTCCTATAACAATGTCATAAATTTTTCTGTCATCTTCACTTCTTCCTATGATGTCATAACGAAAACGTTCCGGATACATATGCGACAAATCAGCAATATCCCTGCTCATTTCTTCATATGAATACTTTTTGTGCCAGACCGATACGATTCTTTTTTGTTTTTTTATCATCACTATTTTTCTGCTTTCTTTGCTGTCGGGCAAAGCAACAGCAATTTCTTTTTCCTACTATTGTATTCTTTAACAGAAAATTATGTGTATGTTTACGTTACGCTATCATTTATTGTATCGGTATCGGAAATGCACCATTTATGCTGCAATACTATTTTCCGTATCTGCATCAAAAAAGCACCGTTTATGCTGCAATACCATTTATGTACTGCCTGCAAAAACAGTGCTTTTTATTTTTTAATATGTTACACGTTCTAGATTCCTAAAATCTTTTCTACCATTTTCTGCATATCCTTTGTATCGCATACTGTATCGTGCAGAACAGGTGCGCTGCGAATTTCCTCTACAGCGTTTGGAATCTTTGTTCCTGCTGTTTTGCTTAACTCGTCAATCAGTGCGAAATCATCCATTCCTTCGTATTTCTTATCAATCGCCGTCATAACGCTTGTTGCAAACTTATATGGACTTGCTGTGGAAGCAATGATTGTCTTTGTGTCATCCTGTGTTTTCATCTTGTAATCATGGTATACGGCAGATGCTACTGCTGTATGTGTATCTAACACATATCCTGTCTTTTCATATACACGTTTGATTTCCTCTGCTGTTTTTTCTTCACTTGCCCATCCACCGATAAAGTCTTTCATTCTTGCTTTCATCTCATCAGTAATGGTATATTTTCCTGTATTGGCAAGTGCTGCCATCATATCTGCTGTTGCTTCTGCATCTTCTCCTGCGATTTTATAAATCAGACGCTCTAAGTTGCTGGAAATCAAAATATCCATTGATGGTGAAGTCGTAAGAATAAACTCACGGTTCTTATCATATACACCTGTTTCAAAGAAATCATACAGTACTTTATTTTCATTGGAAGCACAGATTAATTTTCCTACCGGCACTCCCATATTTTTTGCATAAAATGCAGCCAGAATGTTTCCAAAATTGCCGGTTGGCACAACAAAATTCACAGGCTCTCCTGCTTTAACGGCTCCATTTGCCAGAAGTCTTGTATAAGAATATACATAATATACTACCTGTGGCACCAAACGTCCGATATTGATAGAATTTGCTGAAGAGAACTGATATCCATTGTTATCCATCACTTTAGCAAGTTCTTTGTTGTTAAACATCGCTTTGACACCACTCTGGGCATCATCAAAGTTTCCGGTAATACCAATGACAGAAGTATTATTTCCCTTCTGTGTTACCATCTGACGTTCCTGAATCGCACTGACACCATTCTTTGGATAAAAGACAATAATGCTTGTTCCTTCTACATCAGCAAAGCCAGCCAATGCAGCTTTTCCGGTATCTCCGGAAGTTGCTGTCAGAATGACAATCTGATTTGTAATTTTATTTTTTCTGGCAGAAGTTGTCAGCAGATGTGGCAAAATAGAAAGTGCCATATCCTTAAATGCAATCGTTGCACCGTGGAATAATTCAAGATAATAAACACCGTCTTTTTCTACCAGAGGTGCTATCTCTTTTGTATCAAATTTGCTGTCATAGGCACGGTTGATACAGTTTTTCAGTTCTTCCTCTGTAAAATCTGTTAAGAACTGCTTCATAACCTGATAAGCAGTTTCCTGATAATTCATTTTTGCTATATCTTCTAAAGAAGTATCAAGTGCTGGTATGCTTGTAGGCACAAATAAGCCACCATCATCAGCAAGTCCTTTTAAAATTGCCTGTGATGCCGTAACTGTCTTACCACTGTTTCGCGTACTTTGATACATAACTTCCATGATTTCCTCCATTCCGTCGCAGCTTATGCAACCTCTCAAATTCAAAAACAACGCTATTATACTATAATAGCGTTGTTTTTTCAAGTTCTGCTTTCCGGCGAAATGCCATTCTCTTCTCTATTCATTCTGCTTATTTATTAAAATGTCACACGTTCTTCTCTTCTACTTATAAAATTCGTGGCAGCCATAACGGAATAATCTCGTCAGTGCCGTGTCAAACCAGCTGACATTGGAACTGTCTGCCGAAGAACGCTCCATAAAATATAACGCTCCCTGCGACGGGTCTTTTCCTTTCAGGGCAGCTGCAACAGCTTTTTTCGTTCCTTTTGACACACTGACCTGATAGTACCTGCCATCTGCTATCGGTGAAAACTGATAACGTGAGCCACGATGGGCAAATACAACACCTTCTATCGTTTTTGGAAATGACTTGTTTTTTACTCTGTTCAATATGACATTGGCAACCAGAAGTTTTCCTTTGTAATCTTCTCCTCCTGCCTCAGCCTCTACAATTCTTTCCAATATCTGTGTGTCTTTGCTGCCTGCAGCGACTCCACAACATGCCTGAATTTCTTTTTTTCGTTTTGCTTCCTGCTTTGCCTTCTTTGCTGCCAGACGTTTCTGACGAAGTTTTTTTGCTTTTCTTTTTTCTTCCTGTTTACTTTTGGAAGACTGTTGTGTTACCTCTTTTGTTTTTCCTGTCTGGGATGTTTGCACGGCAAACGCCTGAATATATGACTCATCATCCTGATTCGTCCTGAGAACCGGATTTGGCAATAATGCAATTTTACTCTCGGAAACACTTCCGACAATCGGTTTTTCAATTACTGCTTTCTGTACAGGTGCCTGTGCTAAAGCCATACAATCATTCGGAATCCCCATAACAAGTCCCGTTGTTGTTACAATCGTAATTGCACCCTTTATTATTTTATTCATCTTTTAATTATTTCCTTTCTTGTGTTATAATTAGCACACATTCTGGTAAATGATAAAATATAACTTATTCGTTTTAAATATTACGAATATATTACAATTATATGACCAATTATTAACTTTTATTCATTTTGGAAAGGAACAAAAAACAATGGCACTTCTTCCCGGCGTATATCAGGCTAAGAAAAAGGATGGAACAATTTATTTCCGTTCGTCTGTCACATTTCGCACAAAACATATTAGTTTAGGCAGTTTTCCAACAGAAGAACTGGCGCACAAAACATATGTCGAAGCACGCAGACTTCTGGAATCCAAAACACCGTTGGCACCGGATGACTACCATACAAAAGATTTTCCATACCTGCCATTTGCAAAATGGATTTCTTTAATTAATTTTAAAAATAACGGTTTTTATATCAAAACACCTATTTATTTGCGTAAGAATTTCTTTTATTATTACCTTTCTCCTACGGATGTATTAACCTTTGACACAGATGATTTGTTTTACTACTCCAATCATTCTATTATGAGACGTGGCAATCATCTGTTTGTGGCAGAATATGGTATGCAGACAAATATCCATTCACGCTACGGCATCAAAAATTTCGCGCGCCTTAACGTCGATTATCGTTTTGTAAACGGAGATACCAATGATTTTCGCTATAGCAATATCGAAATTCTCAATCCTTATCACGGTGTTACCCTTGTTGAAAACCAGACATCTCCTCTTTATGCTGCAAAAATACATATTCACGGGGACTATCTTATTGGCAGGTACCAGACTGCTACAGAAGCGGCCATTGCCTACAATAAGGCTGTTGATACTTTAGAATCAAAGCATTTCAAGAAGAATTTTGAAAAAAATTATATAGAAGAACTGACTGCCGAAGAATATAAGACAATCTACCAGCAAATCAAAATATCACCCAAAATCACAAATTATGTTGCAGATATTTAAAAAATGACAAAGTGCAAACTTTGCCATTTCTGTTAATACCCACTGCTTTTCGGGTATTTTATGATTTCATAAAAAGGGACAAAGCATCACCGGCTTTGCCCCTTTTTCTTAATCTTATTCACTCCGTAACTGCGCTGTCTTTTTTCTTCGGTAACCAATCAGTACAATTTTTTCTAACAGACGTTTTAATACAATCTGTATTTCCTCATGGCGCGCAATCTGCTTTACCAGAATCGAATGTACATTGGCACGGTTGGCACCCCAGATATCTGTAAAAATCTGGTCTCCAACAAACAGTGTCGTTTCCGGCGTTGTTTCCATCTTTTCCATTCCCTGCAAATACCCTTTTGCAGATGGTTTTCCTGCCTTATACACATAATCTGACTCTAACGCCTCAGCTAACGGGCGCACTCTCTCGTCCTTATTATTTGAAATAATGCAGGTACGAAATCCCATTTCTTTCAGATGCTGAAAAAGTTCTATTGCAACAAGTGTTACCGGCTGGTCATGTTCAACCAGAGTATTGTCTACATCAAAAAGAATGCCACGATACCCCTTGTCATAATAAGACTGATAATCAATCTGATACGCCGAGTCTACGTCCTCATCTGGATATAAATTTTGAAACATGAAAAAACATTTCCTTTCTATTGTAAAAAATCACTATAAATAAGGCTAGTATACCTTATCAAAATGCAGATTGCAACTTTCTTTTTTCTACAGCTGTTTAGCCAGATTAATCATCTCAATAGCACCAAGGGCACAATCATATCCCTTGTTTCCTGCCTTTGTACCTGCTCTTTCAATTGCCTGCTCAATGTTATCTGTTGTAACAACACCAAACATAACAGGAATGCCTGCTTCCAGACTAACAGCAGCAATACCTTTTGATACTTCGGCACAGACATAATCATAGTGGCTTGTAGCTCCACGGATAACGGCACCCAGACAGATAACGGCATCATACTTTCCTGACATGGCAAGTTTCTTTGCTGCCAGAGGAATTTCAAATGCTCCCGGTACCCAGACAAGTGTAATGTCATCATCATTTACGCCATGACGAACCAGACCGTCCTGTGCACCACTAATCAGTTTTGACACGATAAATTCATTAAAACGTGCTCCTACGATTGCAATTTTTGCACCTTCTGCTACTACATTTCCTTCTATTGTTCTCATTTTTCTTTCCTCCGTTTTTATGATAAATTTTTATTGTTTCTTTTTATATAAACTTTTCTGCTTCTTTTTTATATAAATTTTGCTGTCACTTTTTATATTTTACTGTTTCATCTTTATATCAATTTTACTGTTTCTTTTAGATGAATTTTATTATTTTCTCTTCCTACAAATCCAGAATATGTCCCATCTTTTCTTTTTTCGTTTTCAGATAGAATAAATCATATTTGCCGGGTTCCATTTCGATTGGAACACGCTCTACGATTTCCAGATTGTATCCTGCCAGACCATAAACTTTTAACGGATTATTTGTCATCAGACGCATCTGATGAACACCTAAGTCCACTAAAATCTGTGTTCCGATTGTATAATCCCTGGCATCCTCTGGAAAACCAAGTTCTAAGTTTGCTTCGACAGTGTCACGTCCGTGGTCCTGCAATTCGTAAGCACGAATTTTATTAATCAGACCAATACCACGACCTTCCTGACGCATATAAAGAAGAACACCTCTTCCTTCTTTTGCAATCATCTTCATAGCAGCATCATACTGCTGTCCACAGTCACATCTGGCAGAGCCAAGTGCATCTCCTGTCAGACATTCGGAATGAACACGGCAGAGAACCGGCTTGCCATCTGTAATATCACCTTTTACCAGTGCAACGTGATGTTCTCCATTTAGTTTATTGACATATCCATAAATCGTAAACTCACCATAACGTGTCGGCATCTTTGCTTTTGCGACGCATTCTACCAGGACCTCATGTTCTTTCCGGTACTGCACCAAATCAGCAATTCTGCCTATTTTTAATCCATGCTTTTCGGCAAATGCAACCAAATCCGGTGTCCGTGCCATATAGCCGTCTTCTTTCATAATTTCACAGCAAAGCCCAACCGGCTCTAATCCGGCCAGTTTTACCAAATCAACTGTCGCTTCGGTATGTCCGTTTCTTTCCAGTACGCCACCTTTTTTCGCCTGCAACGGGAACATATGTCCCGGTGTTCTGAAATCTCCCGGTTTTACATCCGGCGCAACCGTTTTCATCGCTGTCAGGGAACGCTCATATGCTGAAATGCCTGTTTCCGTATCTTTATAATCAATAGAAACCGTAAATGCTGTACAATGATTATCGGTATTGACTTCACACATCTGATGCAGTCCCAGTTTATCTGTATAGGATTCCTCCATCGGCATACAGATTAACCCTTTAGCATATGTTGCCATAAAGTTTACATTTTCTGTTGTGGCAAACTGTGCTGCACAAATCACATCACCTTCGTTTTCCCTGTCTTCATCATCAATAATGACTACAATTTTTCCATTTTTAATATCTTCAATTAATTCCTCAACCATATTAAACTGATATTCCATATTCTACCTCTTTTCCTATATTGTAATGCCTTATGGCAATTTCAAAACATCCTTTTTAAAATCCATTCTGCGCCAGAAAATCCAATGTGATGCCAGACTTTTTGCTGCTATTTTCCACATCATTTTTCTGGTCAGAAATTGTATCAAAATGCAATAAACGGTCAACGTATTTTCCAATAATGTCATTTTCCAGATTCACCACATCTTTTGGCTTTTTTTGCAACAATGTTGTTTCCGAACCGGTATGGGGAATAACGGATACCGAAAAGCTGCTGTCCGTCACGCCGGCTACTGTCAGACTGATTCCATCAATCGCAATAGAACCTTTTTCGACAATATACTTTAGTATTCTGTCCGGTGCCTGAATGGTTACCCATACAGCATTGTCCTCTGGTGTCAGTGACACGATAGTCCCCGTTCCGTCAATATGTCCCGATACAATATGTCCACCGAATCTGCCATCTGCCGACATCGCACGTTCTAAATTCACTTTGCTTCCCCGTTTTAATTCTCCAAGAGAACTTCTGCGAAGCGTTTCTGCCATTACATCAGCACAAAATTGTGTTGCTGTAATCGATGTTACCGTCAGACACACACCATTTACTGCAATACTATCGCCTATCTTGCTGCCTTCTAAAACAGCGGAAGCTTCTATTGTAAGAACTGCCGACTTACTTCCTTTGGAAATCGAACGAATGGTTCCCATCTCCTCGACAATACCCGTAAACATAAACTCATCTCCTCTATATCACATCATATTCTATCAAAATGTCAGAGCCAATCGTCTGAATCGTCTGATTTGCCAGTTTATAGGCCTGAGAAGGATTTTCCACACTGATGCCACTTACCGGTGTATATTTTCCATTTCCACCAAAAATCTTTGGTGCAATATAAACCTGGATATGATTTACAATACCTGCAGCCAAAGCACTTTGATTTAGTGTTCCTCCACCTTCCAGCAATATTCCATCTATTTTTCTTTCTCCTAAATGTATCATCAAATCCTGCAAATCCACTTTGCCGTCTTTTTCTTTTACCCGTACTATCTCCACACCTGCCTGACACAATGCTTCCTGTTTTTCTGCATCATCTGATATCGTAGCAACGATTACCGGAATTTCTTTTGCAGTACGGACAATGTTAGAGTCCAATGGCATTCTTAAGTGGCTGTCACAAATAATACGCACCGGATTTCTGCCCTCCGGAAGCCGGCAAGTCAAATTTGGATTATCCTGCAGTACTGTCTGTATGCCTGCCATAATTCCCGTCAATTCATTTCTGGTTTCCTGCACCCTCTGTCTTGCCTCTGTTCCGGTAATCCATTTGCTTTCTCCATTGTCACATGCAATCTTTCCATCTGCTGTCATAGCATATTTCATAACAACATAAGGCGTCTTGTGTGTAATATAATGAAAGAATACCGGATTCAGGGCATCACATTCTTCTTTCAGGACATGTGTTTCTACCTCTATCCCTGCTTCACGCAGAATAGAAATTCCTTTTCCTGCTACAAGAGCATTTGGGTCATCAGAGCCTATATACACTTTTTGAATCCCATGTTCTATAATGGCCTGTGTACACGGTGGCTGTTTTCCATAATGACAACACGGTTCCAGTGTTACATACATTTCTGCACCTTTTGTATCCTGTGTTGTGTTGGCAAATGCGTGTCGTTCTGCATGAAGGTCACCATATTTTGCATGATATCCTTCTCCTATTATTTTGCCATCTTTTACGATTACTGCTCCTACTAATGGATTGGGATTGACTTTTCCTTTTCCTTTCTTTGCCAACGCAATGGCACGGAGCATATATTTTTCTTCCAAAAAAACACCTCCTGCTATACAGGGCTTCCTATCTCATTTTCCGAAACGAGAAGGTTGTGTTATTATGCCGAAAAGCATTTTCGCTAATTTTTTCTATGATTTTTTCATATTTTTTGTAAAATCTTTTTTCATATTTTTTTGCAAAATCTTTCCATAAAAAAACCTGAACGCAGACAGTAACGTTCAGGGCATAATAAACACACTATTTTTATCTTCTCTCATCCAGACTATACTGTCGGCTTTGGATTCGCACCAAATCATACCTTTCGGCTCGCGGGCTTACTCTATGGAATACCGCCGGTGGAGAATTTCACTCCGCCCTGAAGATTCTACTATAACGTAGTCTATTATATAGCGGATTATTGGTTTTTGCAACCCTGGAATTTGGCTGCTGCAACTCGTCAAAGGACATGTGATAAAACAGACTTTCCTTCAGCAGCACGCTCTCGCTTTGCTGCCATTTTAGGAAAGTCTGTTTTTATCACAGCCCGGTAGAAAGTGGCTGTTCAGGAAAAGGATTTGCCAGCAGCCTGGATTGCCTGGCAGCGCAGGACTTCTTTTCTATTAAAGGGTGCTTTCAAACTCGCCAGTACTTGTATCCTGTTTTTCAGGATACTATGTACTGCTGCGTAGTTTGCGCAGCGAGAGCGTGCCCTTGTAAATAATGTCGGTTGCTGCTATGCCACTACATGCAGGATTTTGAAATAGTTTTTGTCAATAGCCTGGATTGCCCGGCAGCGCAGGTCTCCTTTTCTATTAAAGGGTGCTTACAAACTCGCCAGTACTTGTATCCTGTTTTTTAGGATACTATGTACTGTTGCGTAGTTTGCGCAGCGAAAGCGTGCCCTTGATAGAAAACGGAGTCCTGCGCTGACGGGGACACCATCTGGAAACATATCCAAAAAGCACTGTCCAAAAACAGCACTTTTTACAAAAATCCCCTTTCCAAAAAGACAGCTGCTCTGGCTTGGTTCATTGAATTTTGCTAAATGCACCCCTGCATAACCGGCAACTTTGCCCTATTGTTTTTTAACATATGTTATGATATATTCTATTTAAAGCAGATGTTATTTATTTGCATGCAATGATACCGGACTTTCCGGTAACGGCATTTTCGCCCTCTGATACGTATCCGGAGTTTTTTCTCTGCTTTAATTTCTAAAATAAATTTTTCATTCCAAAAAAGGGGATAAAACTGCTCATGTTATCCCCTGACATGCAGGGAGGGATGCACTTGGGCAAAACAAATCTGGCCGGTTCCATTGAAACGACGGACGAACTGGTACGCCGGTACAACGAAAACGTATGCAACATACTTGCAGACCCACAGATTTTGGGGTATATTCTAATTAACACCATGACGGAGTTCCGTCACCGGGAACTTTCTGACATCATTGATTCCATCGGCGATGTCAGAATCAGAAACACGATGGTGGACCCGGGATATTCCAACTACGGGAAACTGGTCGGCGAACAGAATGTTGACCTGGTTCCGGGCGAAGGAGAAGTACGGTATGATATACGTTTTTCCGTCCATCACGGGAAAGAACAGATAAAAATTCTTCTGAACGTGGAAGCGCAGAAAACAACGGACAGCAAAAAACTGTCCTATCACATTGAAAACAGGGTCCAGTATTATCTGGCACGGATGCTGTCAGCACAGAAGAACACCGAATTTTTCCATTCGGATTATGACAATATCAAAAAGGTAGTCAGCATCTGGATTTGCATGGATGCCGAAAATGACATGGACGGCATCACACGGTACGCATTTGCACCGGAGAATATTTACGGACAGGAAGTGCCGTACAGCGAATTTGACAAGATGGAAGCCTATATCATCCGGATACGCGAATCCGAAGATATTGAGGCATCCAAGAACAAACTCGTCCATATGCTGGAAACTTTGCTATCCACAAAGCCAAAACAGGATGTGGTTCGTATACTGGAAAAAGAGCATAATATGGTAATGAATGTGGAAGACACAGGACTGGAGGTAAACAATATGTGCAATTTGGGAGAGGCCTTATACGAAAGAGCTGAAAAAAAGGGTTTTGAACTGGGAATTGAGCAAGGCATTGAACAAGGTATCGAGCAGGGTATTGAGCAAGGTATTGAGCAAGGTATCGAGCAGGGTATTGAGCAAGGTATCGAGCAGGGTATTGAGCAAGGTATCGAGCAGGGTATTGAGCGTGGCATTATACAAAATCTAATTTCAATGATTACCCGTAAAATAAAAAAGGGCAAAACTGCCTTAGAGATCGCTGAAGACCTGGATGAGGAACTTTCCAAAATCCAGCCTATTTATGATGTCGCCGGCAGTTTTGGACCAGATTATGATGTTGATGCCATTTACAACGCACTTCTGGCAGAACACGAGGCAGCAAAATAGTACAGCATTAAATATGTACAACAAAATATAAAATAATAAAACAGCAAAACATAAATGAGGCTGATAGGCACTTCTTTACCCGTTTTATCGATAAAGGATTCCAATCAGCCTCATTTTTCGTTTTGTCCCTTATCCTCTTTTCTCAAAAAATTGGAATTTCAATTACAGCCAGAATATATACTATAGTTAGTATATTTATGCAAATCATAGTATGTTGCATAACAATTAGCAAAGAAAATATAATAACTATGGTGGTGATTATGAAAAATAACTTTAATATTGGAAGCCGTTTACTGGAACTTCGGACAAATTTAGGTCTGAGTCAGGAACAATTGGCATTACGTGCAGAAATTACAACAACATATTTAGGGCAGATTGAGCATAATACCAAACGTCCTACTGTTTTTGTTGTGGAAAAATTATGTTCCGCATTGAATATCTCTTTGAGCGAATTTTTCCGTGACGAAGATTATTTATGCAAATACGATATGGTGACGGACCAGATTCTGCTTTATTTGCAGGAATGCACTGTTGAAGAAAAGCAGTTTGTCCTTGCAATGTGCAAACAGTTAAAATGCCTGCAGCATTCAGCTAAATTGCAAACGGAAAATTCCGTCGAAACGCAGAAAACAAAGAAGTCTGTTCCCGTAACGGCACTGGAAGAAAAAAATCCGGACGGAGAAATTACGCTAGGATAATCCCTGGTTCTCTCCCCGTCCGGACTTTTTTTAGTATGTTTTCTTGTCACCCTCCTTCATCGGACTTTTTATTGTACTCTCTTATCGCACTCTCCTCCGTCGGACTTTTTATTATGCTCTTTCGTCGCACTCTCCTTCATCAGACTTTTCTATTATGCCTTCTTGTTATTCTCCCCTTTCAGATTTTCGCATTATTTATTCTTCTTCCTCTCTTGCTCTTTCCAGACGATAATACAATTCTACCCCCGTCTTTCTCCCATCGTCATTTATCCACGAAAAACCTTTTATCAGTCCTTTTTGACAAAAGGAAGATAGAATTTGTTCTATTTTGGATTCTATACTGATTCTCTTTACTTTTTGAAAATAGTTGCTATCTTCCTCCATCCCCAATATTTCATACATTCCTTTTCTTCTGTTGTCTTCCTGCTCGAAACGGATGGTATGCGCCAGTACGGGTTTTTCCTGTACTTTTTTTGCCCGTGTCAACGCCTTATTATTTTTCATCATCTCAACACGATATAACAAATAAAATTTCAGCATAAGATTTTCTATGCTATCCGGCATTTTCTTATTTTCCCCGGTTTCTACTACCAGATGTTCTGTCCGGAACATTTCGATATGTTGTGTCATCTGGGCGTAGTAGTACAACGGCGGCAATTCCTGATACGCATATCCATAATCCCCGATACGTTCCAATGGAAGAAACTTACCTTGTATTTTTTTTAGTTTTTCTTCTTCTCCATACGATATTCCCAAATCCATTGACCTGCTTCTGTCAATAACTATCTCTATATTTCGCATTTTCTCTATGCTGTTTACAATGGCTTCTTTTTTGCTTTTCTGCAAGGAAATGTTCAAATCGCCCGATAACAGTTGCGCAATATTTTTTACATATATCCTTTTTTCCTCCAAAACTTCGAGTGTAAATACGGCGTCAGCAACCATCATATCAAAATAATTCAGACGTTCTCCCTTTAATTGACAGATAACGGTGCGTCTCCATTCTGCTTTTGGTGAACCCACCGCCACCTCATATTCTTCTCCCCACGGGTATGTTCCGTTTCGTAAGACAGACGCAACCTTAGTACGATTGACGAACAAAATATTCTTTTTCTGCAAATGTTCCTCCAGTAAATGATACTGTTCTTCTAATTTCTGCTGCGTATACAGTATCCCCTTTTGTTGTGTTTTATCCTGTTCTGGTGTATTCGTTTGTTTTAACTGATTGGTCCGTTCTGGTGTATTCGTTTGTTTTAACTGGTTAGTCTGTTCCGGTGTATTCGCCTGTTGTATCTGGTTGGTCCGTTCCGGTATTTGTTTTGTCTGGTCATCCTGTTCTTCCTGAAAATCCCTGCCGAAGAAATATTCTTGTATATATTTCTGTAACTTTTGCGAATCCTGCTCGGGGAACGTCTTTTCTCCTTTTTTCTTTTTTGTGCAATAACAATATTCCTTCATATACGTCAGACGTTTCCTCGCCAATTGATAACGAAATTCTGCGATTTCCTCTGGAAATACTGACTCCTCTTTTTGCATTTTTATCATTTGCTCATGCACTGCCACATCATCTTCCAAAAAAAGCAGCCTGCTGCGTGCCGGTTTTCGGTCACGTCCTGCCCTTCCTGCTTCCTGATAATAATTTTCTATGCTCGCAGGGACGTTGTAATGAAGAACATATCGCACATTCTTCTTATTTATTCCCATACCATATGCATTGGTAGCCACCATAATCCCTTTTTCTCGCTTTTTAAAAAATCTCTGGTTAGCATCTCTTGTTTTTTTCCTTAACTGACCGTGATATTTTGTAACAGTATACCCTTTTTCCTGTAAATCCTGGCAAAGATTATTAACCGTTTCCACCGTTGCGCAGAATATAATGCCACATTCATCTTTATGTTCTTCAAGAAACTGATACATGCGCTTCGTTTTGGACGCTTTATCTCCACAAATCTGCACATCAAATGTCAGATTCTCACGGGCATATTTTGTTTCCGGTGCATACGGTTTCTTTAATTGCAATGCCTTAATCACATCTTCCTGCAAAAATTTTGTAGCTGTTGCCGTAAAGGCTGCTATGACAGGACGCTTCGGCAATTTTCTGATAAATTTACTAATTGTTAAATAATCAGGTCGGAAATCATATCCCCACATAGATACACAATGTGCTTCATCCACAGCAATCATAGAAATGTCCAGTTGTTTTACAAGCCGGATAAAGTCTTCTCTTTTCAAACGCTCCGGAGCTGTATAGATTAATTTATATTTTCCCGCTACTATTGCAGAAAACATTTCTTTTTTGCTGGTTTCTTCTCCCTTGCTTAAGCATAGTGCCGGAATATTCCTCTCCTTCAATTCTTCAACCTGGTCCTGCATCAGCGAAACTAATGGCGATATTACCAGTGTAATTCCTTTCATCATCACGGCAGGCAGTTGAAAGCAAACAGATTTGCCAAAGCCTGTCGGCAAAATTGCCATAACATCTCTTCCTGATAAAATATTACGGATAATATCTTTCTGCTCCTGTTTCAGTTTACCTGAAATATCCGAAAAATATTTTTCTACATACTGTGTAATTTCGTTGTCGCTATATTCCATACTGACTCTGCTCCTTATTCTTCACACCACATTTTTTTCTGCCACCACTGCTTTTTGTAATATCTTCTGTTTTTTGCAATATTTTCCTTTTACTGTTTGTTTGCTTTTTTATTATAGCACTACTTCAAAATGAAGTGAACTTTTTTTAACTGCTATTTGCAAACATAAGTATTTATAGTCCTTTTCCCACTGTTATCTTCGCAGTATAAATTTAAATTTCTTTCACGGACAAAATAAATCGCGATACTTCGCATCGCAAGACATAATCTAAATTTAGCCAACGGCCCTTCTATGTCATTTTGTCCTTGCAAGAATTGTAAACAATTCTTATCATTTTAGAGCGCTCTCGCTTACTTAATGCAGCTTACTTAATGCAAATGAATACCTTAATACACCAGAATAACGGTAATCCAACGGAAATGCGAATCATTGCAATAGAACACCGATAATATAACAGAAATGCGAATTATTTTATAAAAAAAATACCCGTACCAGCAACACCGGCATAAAACCGGCTTTTCTGCTGATACGGGTGTATCGTGTATGTGCTATCTTTTGTCGTGTGTTTTTTCGGCAACATCCTGTTTTTCGCATAATATCGCAAACGGACGTACCAGCAAATCTTTCAGAATTATCTGCGTATCCACAACAATGTTGTTATCATAGGCTATTTCTTCTCCCAGTATTTCATTGTATGTGTCCCACAGATAGTTGTACAATGTTCCAATCGTCGCTTCCTTATACGCTGGACAGGATTTACAGATTCGCGTATATAAATACCGATAGTTTTCGTTCGCTTTTAGCATATCGCATGAAAATTTTTGATTTTCTTTATACTTACGGCTCAGCGTTATCGTCATACGCCTCATATATCTTATGTACGCCTCTACATTGATGCTTAAATACATTTGCAAAATATCTGTTGCCCGATATTGGCACATTTCCAATAATTTATACAACCAGATTATGAGGCCTTTGTCGTTAAAGTCAACATAATTGTATCCTTTCTTTATTTCATTTTCGCTAAACTTTAACATTACCTGGCATAGTTCCTGAAAGCGCACATTATTTTCTACTTCGCGTACTTTGCCAGATATTTCCTGCAAAGTATCAGCACTTTGTATTATCTTTTTAAATTCTTCTAATGTCACTCTGCCTTCTGCTGTCGCATCTGCCTTTTCATCTGACTGATTTTCCTGTACAATTTCTGCCTCGTCTAACTTCTTTAGGAAACGCTCATTGCGTGCTTTTCCCGATTTCTGGAGATACTCATTTTTTTCCTGTCCTAATTCCTTCAATTTTCGCAAGGTTTCTACAAGTTTGCAATATCTTTTTTCAAATGGTTGCAATTCCTCTTTTTTTTCCTGATAATCGCAATACGTTTCTTCACTTGCTTCACTAATATAGCAACCGTCTAAGAAGAAATCCAGTATCGTTTGCCACATTGCAACAGTGTCATCTTTTTTCTTTAAAATCTGTTTTCTGATATTCTCATTGAAAAAGTGCGACAGGGAGTAATTCCCCATCGCATCCATAACAGTCTGAATTGTCTTCTGACTGGTAATCTGATATCCTCCTTCCTGCTTCAAATTCTTCAAAAATGTTTGGAGTGATGTCTTCTTTTCTATGTTCTCGTTATTCATATTACAGTACCTCCTTGTCTGTTTCATTGATAGTATTGTTTTGCGCTACATTCTCTGTTTTTGCATTTACCACCTTCTCCCTTTCCGGTTCCAAAACTCTCTGTATCTCCGTGTACGGCTTGAATTTGTCTGCTAAAACGCCTTGTGCGCCTGCCGTAAGGATGTACACTTTGTCGAGTGGCTTTTCTAAAACTTTATCTTCCGTTTTGTTGATTCTTGCACCAATAAAACGTGCCGTTTTCATATCCTGCCCTCCCAGGTAGACGATATGGTCACAGTTATTGACGATTGTCGCGGCAGACGCTTCCCGATACATTGCCTCCAGCTGCGTCATACTCTGCAAAATAACACTGACCGATATGTTGCGTGAGCGAATGACAGAGATGATTTTATCAAAATTTTCTATATAGACATTCGCTGCAAAGTCATCCAGGAAAAATCTTACCGGTACATCCAGACGACTGTTTTCATTTGCATCTGCTTCATCACATAACACCTGTAATGCCTGTGTGTAGAAAATATTTACCAGTTTGTCAAATGCTCTGTCTGTGTCGCTGACATTTAGAAACAGCACTGTTTTCTTTCTTCCCAGTGTTTCAATGCGAAATACTTCATTCTGATTCTTAATCATCGGCTGGATGTCAGAAAATTCAAAGCAGTCTATCGCTGTACCTACAAACTGCATAACGCAGGACCAGGTTTTATCAGCATCTTTACAACCTGCAAACATTCTATATTTTCTGGAAGCGAAGCTATCCGGATGCTTTGTTGTCCAATCTTTAAAGAACATTTTCATTTCTGGATTTGACTTGGCTACCTCTTTGTATACTTCCAGAACAGTAGATAAATTCTGTTCTTCTTCTGGAAAATATTCCATTGTAAATCCTATTAAGAACTGTAGTACCGTTCGTGCCGTCATTTCCCAGAACGGTTCTTTTGAATCCAGGACAGGGCACAGGGTATTTGCCAGTGACACAACATCTTTTTCTCTGTAATTGCCCTGCTCATCTCTGCGAATATAGTCGAACGGATTGTATCCACAGGACTGTTCCGGATGTACAAAATCCAGCACCTTTACTTCATATCCTGCTTCTTTCAGCTCCTTTCTCAGTTTCTTGTGAAGGTTTCCTTTGGTATCGGTTACAATCATGCTGCCATACTGCTGCTTTACGTTCGGAATGACGTATCCACCAGTTTTTCCGGCACCGGAACCTCCTATGATTAAATCGTTGTTGTTTAATCCGGTTGCAATGTCATTGTTGGATACATACTGATTATGCGCAAGTATTCTCATTGGAATCCCGTTTGCTTCCTGTTTCTTTGTGTTTTTCATAATTTCTTTACCTGCCTTTCTATTATTGTTTGTATTATTGCTAGTATTATTTGTTGATTTATTTCCCATAGTATTCTCTCCTTTCGGAATATTATCTGTTCTATTATTTTTCATTGTATCCTCTCCTTTCGGAATATTGTTTATTGTCAGGTTTACAGTTTCGTTTGTGTTATCCTGCAGGGCATTGTCGCCCCGCAGAATCGTGTTCTGATTAGTCATTTTTGACCTCCTTGTTATTATTTCTGATGATTTTTGTTGCTATGCCATTCTCTATGGCCTGTTCTGCCGTAAACCAGGTGTCCTTTTGTGTTTTGGAACGCACTGTTTTCATCGACATCCCACTTCTGTCTGCGATGATATCGCATAGGATTTTGCGAATATTCATCAGACTTTCGAGCTGTTCTTTTACCTCTGCCGGTTTTTGTCCGTCATATCTTCCACACGTACTTGGGTCATGTATCATTACCCTTGTGTGTGGCAGCATTTCACGTTTGTCACCGGCCAGGAACAGGATGGCTCCCATACTGGCAGCAATTCCCGTGCATACCGTGCGCACCGGTGTCTGCATATCACGGATATAATCGTATACAGCAAGTCCATTAATTACTTCACCTCCTCTGCTATTGATGTAGATTGTGATTTCTTCTGATGGGTCCTTTTCTTCGAGGTACATCAGCTGTTTTAATACAGATGTCATCGTTTCGACATTCACCTCCTCTGTTAAGAAAATTTTTCGCTGTTCTAATAAGGAATCATTCATTTCAATTGCTGTAATTCCTCTAGACGTTTCTTTCAAGATACTAGGTGTCATCATTTGGTATCTCTCCTTTCTTTATAAAATATTTAATATAATTTTTTGCAAATCAGCGCATTGTCTGATTCTCAAACCCACACCCGAGAGTTCGTAAGAACTCCAAACCTTTCATTTATTTATTTGAATAATTATTCAATAAAACCCCCGATACGCGACAGCGTATTATAAGCACAAAAAAAGGTGCAAAGTCCTGATTATTCATCAAAACTTTGCACCTATATTTGTGCTGCTATTTATCTTTTCATCTTCTGAAGCAAGATTTATCTTGCGATATCCAATCTTCTTAATGCACCCTTGTCAAAAGTATATTCTGCAGTATGGAGTGGATATTGAATTTCTTCCTGATAATACCACGGATTTTCTTCATGTAACGGATTTTTAATCACGTGAAATTCCTGTGCCGGCATATAGCCCTGTGCTAATAAAAACGCCTTTTTGCCATTTTCATCCGTGCACAAATCTACTACCATTACTACGTGACCGGGGCTGCCACCCTTAATAAAAATGTCCCCTATCTGTATCTCGTCTAATGTAATCTTTTTTGAGTCCTCTTCCAGATTCATTGTTCCGGAATAAGCAAATACCATTCGCATAAATTTCTGAAAAGAAGCATAACTGGTGTCATTTGCCGTGGAACTGTTCCATACCAGATTATCACCACTCACGCTGATGCCATATCCCTGGCTCCATTTAGAAAAATTTGCGACAAATCCACCACCGAGGGTGAATTGTATCTTCTGATAATCTCCTTTGGAATAGTAATACTCTCCAAAAACCCGCATAACAGAATCAGCACACTGCTGCAAATCTTCTTTTTCGATAGGAAGTTTAAATATGGCTGCGTGGGCATTCTGATTTCCTTTTTCCGTGCCGTCATATAAAAGTACCGGGCTGCCATCTTTTTTTAGTTTGTAAGTTCTAAGAAATGTTCCCAGACTGTCATCTTTCTCTTCTGTTCTGGTATATCCCTCCGGTACATTGATTCTCTGCTCTAAGGTCTTGCCCTCGGCACTGATATACACATACTCCGTTTCCTCAGCCTTTTCTTCTGACTGTCCTTTTTTCTCTTGTTTAGAAGAAGCACTCTCTGTATGGTCCGAATCGTTCTCCCGTCCTGCTTGCCGGAAAAGTTGCCTGTCTTTGTTGTAAAAAACGAGTACCGTCCCGATAAGCAATACTGCTACAATAATCGTCATTGCAATCTTTTTCATATTTTTCATTTTTCTCATATAATCCAATTATCCTCTTTTGAGGCGGATGGATTATTCTCCCCCCCTTCATTCTGAAAAACTTTTCTGCGTCAATAACTCTGCCTGCACTATCTGTCGCTGTCTTCATCAATGGCTCTGTCTTCATCATCCATTATTTTGACTTCATCAATATTTTCGATTCTGATAAGTTTTGTGATTTGATTGTTTTTCTTGTCTCGGACACACACTTTGAGCCACTCATCATCCGCATCCATTACCAGACACTTTATCTCTGTTTCCAATGTGTCATCCATTTTAATTTTACATTTCTTGTTTACCAATTCACCAATTAATTTTAACATATCATTTCCTCCTCTTTGCTTTCTTTCCATTCTTTTCATTCTGGCTTCTATGTTCTTTACTTTCCCCGGATACGAAGAATAGCAAAGCACAATGGCAAGCGCCACAAATCCAAACCATTCCATAGTTTTTCCTCCCGAATACTGCTCTGTAATTTCTTAATCTAATGAAATCAAATCTCCAAAAATGTCATCTTCCTCCTGCGTTTCTTCCTCTTTTTTCAAATCCTCTTTTGTCAGTTTCAGAGAAGTCAGATGTGTGTCCTTCCGGAATTTCTCGATATTAAATAACACCAGAATATCACTTACTTCCTGATATTCTCTTAATATTGTTTTCATTTTTAGTCTGGTATAGCGACAATCTATCATTATAATTTTGCTATATTCTCCTGCCAAAAAAGGGACAAAACAGTTTGCATAAGAATCCTTTATCACCAGCAAAGTTTTATCATTTTTTGCAGATGTCTGAATCTCTATTTTTCCCGTGTTCTTTGAAAAAAATAGCTGGTATCTGTCGAAACTTTTTTGAGCGACATCCTTAAAGTAGAAAGTATCTGATTTTATTTCATCATTATTCATATTGATTTTCACATTTTCATAATCTGTATGAAAAATTTCCACTTCATCCGGCTTTACAAAAGTATGCGCCTTATTGTAGGTAGTCCCATAGAAATCGTCGAAAACCACTTCTCTTTTATAATCTTTCAACGGAGCCACTTTCCTATTATTCATATTTTCGTATGCACAATATCCGTAATATGCTCCTAATGTTGTCCAATGATGGTCCGTTCTATAATAAATGTACTCGTCATTGTGCTTTTTTAGAATATTCTCCAGATTAATAACACGGCTTTTATCATCAACCTGTTGTTGAATCTGTTCAACCACTTTGCCACCATCATATTCCTTGTCCTGCACGGACATCTTATTGTCCAAAACATTGATTTTAGATGGAACAAACATACAGGAAACGTGTTCTTTTCCAAACTGCTGTGAAGTTACATTAAGAAAATTACTAAGCTGCTTTATATTTTCCTCTTCCAGTTTCTTATCAAAATCCTGTTCTTCATATTTTTCTATCAAATAGCCATCTTTTCCCAGATAAACATCATTGATTTCTTTTTTTCCGATGAATTGCTCTAATTTTGCATATATATCAACCCAATTATCTCTGAGAAAAATCTGGTCAGCCAAAGCAGTTTCGTATTTTTCCTGGAAGTTTCCATTTAGAACACTTTTTACAGAAACCTTAGGAAACTGCTGTAAATTCCTGTTCTCCAAATCAGAGTATTTCCTTTGAGGAACCACAAAAGACCAAATTGTCACAACACTGAGAAGAACAATAAACATCCCCGTTACTAAATACTTTTTCATAGTATACTAATCCTCACCTTTCTACGGTTAAAATCTAAAATACAAAAACGGATTGTATGATGAATTGACCAGGCATGCCATACTTGTACCAAAAATCAGTGTAATAAAAAGCATGCCAAAAACCTCTCTGCGATATGTATTTTCCGGCAAATACCGGTTGGCAAGTTTCTTTAACCATGATGTGCAGCCCACTACTGCAACAAACAGTATGGTGCGATAATTTAATAAGGCGTACATTGTCTGATGATTATTCCATCCTGCCTGACCAAATCCAAACATAGTTTTTAAATATCCTGCACCGTCTGCCATATCAGGCCATGAAAAAATGCTCCATCCCACAACTACAATAAACATAGTATATATTCTGGAAAATACCTGTGGAATTTTTTGCAGAATTTTTCGCAAACAAAGTTTTTCTATGACAAGCAATACTCCATAATAAATTCCCCACAATACAAAACACCACTCAGCACCATGCCACAGTCCTGTCAAGGCCCAGACAATCCCTATATTTAGCATCTGACGCTTGGTTCCTTTTCGGTTTCCTCCCAGTGGATAATATACATATTCCTTAAACCACGTGCCCAGCGAAATATGCCATCTTCTCCAAAATTCTGTGATGCTTTTGGATTCATAAGGATAGTCAAAGTTCTCTAAAAATTCAAAGCCAAACATTTTTCCTAATCCAATTGCCATATCAGAATATCCCGAAAAATCAAAATATATCTGCAGCGAAAATGCAATTGCACCTAACCATGCCTGTGAAAAAGCCAATGATGCTATTTCTGTAGTGGCAATTTCATTCCAAAGTGCTCCCAGTTGATTTGCAATAAGAACTTTCTTGCCAAGTCCGACTGTGAAACGCAACACACCCTGCTTAAAGAGGTCAATACTTTCTTTACGGAAATCCAACTGTTTTGCTACTGTCTTATAGCGCAGAATCGGTCCTGCTATCAGCTGTGGAAACAACGCTACATAAGCACCGAAGCTGATAAAGTTTTTCTGCACGTCCGCCTCTTTCCGGTAAACGTCGATGGTGTACGACATCGTTTGAAAAGTATAAAAAGATATTCCGATAGGAAGTGCTAAATTCAGTGGTTCTATGCTGACAAAAGGAATGTGATTGATAAGTGTAATAAAAAAGTCAGCATATTTAAAAACGCCTAATGCACCTACATTAACTACAACGGAACACAATACTACCAATTTCGTTCCTAAAACATTTCCACGCTCTCTACACCTGCCTATTACCCTTCCTGCCGTATAATCAATTACCGTTGAAAACAAAATGAGGAGAACATAAACCGGCTCTCCCCATGCGTAAAAAATTATGCTTCCAACAAATAAAATAAAATTACGATATTTTCTTGGCGCAACGTAATAAATTAACAGAATGACCGGTAAAAAGCGAATCAAAAATAATAAGCTGCTAAAAACCATAATTTACCTCATTTCCTATGTTGGACTATTTAATTTTTTTCTTAATCGCTGCCTGTCCTGCTAAGTTTTTCTTTTTGGAACTCATAGCAATATACCATACATATGCACCTTTTCTTCCATACACTGCATTTTTAATGACAGACTGTTCTGATTTTTTATAGTCTTTCTTGAAATATGTATCGTGCATCTTATTATATTTATATTTTCCAAATGCTGAATATAATGCCTTTGCCTGCTTTGTTGTTTTTGCCTTAGCAACGCAAATCACATATGCCGTATTGTCACTTGTAACAAAATACATTGACTTTACTTTCTTTTGATGTTTATAAGAAATTGCATCAAACTCGTAAGGCGTAGTACTTTTGTAATTCAACTTTTTTGCATTGCCTGTACGCTTTAAAGCTGCTGCACACATTGCTTTCTCTTTAGAACCGGCAGCTTTTGATGTCGTACCTGGCTGTCCTCCCAAAAGCAATCCTGCTACTACACACATCATCACTAATACTTTTGCCATTTTTTTCATAATTTTGTCCTTTCCTTTAAGCCATACAGATTTTGTATAGTTTCTTAAAAATTTTATTTTACTACCGTTACATTAATTTTATCATACACACCACTTGGTGCCATAACAAACACTACTGTTTTCCCTTTTTTTAGTGGTGTTATAATCCCTTTTGCATTTACTTTCACAATGGATTTATTTTTGACATAATAACTGAATGCAGGCTGCCGGTAACAGATTCTGTTGCCATTCAGCTTTACTGCACAGCGAATCTTATGTGTCTGCTTTTTATAAAGCGTGCATTCATTTCTCTTCGCCGTTATGGTATTGATACGAAACTCCTTGCTTTCCCCGGTCTTTATCACCAAAGGCACTGATTTTTTTATTACTTCACTTTTATCCCCATTTTGGAACAAAACTTCTGCATATAATTTGTATTGTTTCTTTTTGCTTAGTCCCGTTACCGTATATGTTGTTTTTGAAGTAGTTCCCTTTCGCTTTGCTGCTTTATACTTTGTTCCCTTTTTTTCCTTAGAATAAATCCGGTAAACACAGCCGGGAATCTTTTTTCCTAATGACAATTTTACCTTTGACGAACTAAGTCTTTTTGCTTTGATGAAATACAGGTTTTCATCCAGTTGTCCTTTCAGTTCCCGGACTGCCTCTTTTCTTGCGTCCAACGCTGAATCTTTTGGAACAGTATTTGTAATTTCCTGACTTTCCGTTGTTTCAGAAACATCTGCCCTGGCAGACATATCAGAACCTGCTATACACAAAAGACCTGTACATAATAAAATCAATGCACTTCGCTGTATTCTTTTTTTCATAGTGACACTCTCCTTTTTTGTCCTTTTCTATCTTCTGGAAAAATTAATTCTGGTAAAACGGTCCTGATAGCGTTCTACTGCCTCCCATACAACCACATCATATCCTTTTACTTTTTTCATTCTGAAATCATTGATGTGACAAAACGTTACTTTTTTATAATAACGCTTTGCAATGGTCTGCATACGTCCTGCGAAACTGTCCCCGACCAGCAAAACTTTCTTTTTGCTTTTATCCTTCGCTTTTACTTTTGAAGTGAACGTATAATGTCTACAACTAATATTGTATTTTCCGTAAGAAAGAACATTTAAATCTCCATGATAACTTTTGGTCACTCTGAATTTTACATCATCAATAGAAACTCTTTTGCCATCCGTAATATCCATTAATTCCTGTACCCCGATAAACTGTCCTTTACGGTTCCAGTGATTGTCCGTCGGATAATACAGTTCATATTTATTTCTATATGCCAGCAATTCCTCTTTTGGATATGCCACCTGCAAATCCGTATTCAAGGTTAAATAATCGTATAACTGGTCATATCTTGTATAGGTTGTTTTTCTCTTTATTCTTTTTGGCATATAGTTGGAATATATCGTTTCTTTATTAGGAGCAAAAAAAACAACAAACTCTGCTCCCTTTTTATTTACTACGCTCTGCGCTGCCAAAAGATTATTTGCTACCCTTTTAAGCCCAAAAGGAGAATAGTGGTTAACTCCTTTATAATCATAAATCGTACTGCCATCTCCCTCGGCATTATAAAACAGCCAGTTGTTTTTTCCTAAAAAAGAACGACCTGCTGCAGAAACTTCTGCATCGTTTGCAAATAGTACAACCACCATTAACAGTGCAAATATTTTTTTGTGTATTCCTTTCATTTTTCCTTTTTCTCCTCACGCCCTGTCAGCATTGACCGGGTTCTTTTCATTTTCTCCATTTTATCCAAATCTTCACGTCCAAAAATGTATCGCTTTTGCGTCATTTTTAAGCAGATAGATAATTTTATTATAGTCATTATGCCAGACGTAGTCAAGTATAGAAGCATCCCACATCCACGTATTGAGAACCATCTCGCAGCCGGGGTATGGGAAAGAAATTTTAAAGGACAGAACCTTTTTGTAGATTCTGCCCTTGCTTTTATGCAAGAATTTTCTATTTTTCATCCGGAAGGACTGCGTGACTTTTTATAAAATCTGTCCATTTGTCGTACTGATAACCGTAAATATGACAGCCATCAAATGTTAAATTCGCTTTCAGATACCCCTCCTTATCTGTATAAAGAGGGTTGCAATCCAGATAAAAACTGGTAACGCCATCGGCCAGAAGTGCCATAGAAACATTTTTATCATTGACATTAATATTATTAAATTCTGTATCCTTATTGTTCTTCTCGCGGCTCATATGCAGATTGCCCATCAAATACAGAATTGCCTGTGGCTGCGTTTTTCTTAACATATGAACCATTTTTGCCAGCCATTCTGCATATTCCTCAGAATTTCCATACCCCAAATCATTCATACCAATCATAAGATAAATTTTTCCGTATTTTTTCTCCCGGAGTCTTTTTTTCAAATCCACCTTTTGGCCTGTATTCTGGCAAATTACTGTAGCCCCTCTCGTCCACTGGTATAAGGAAAATCCACTTTCACAATAAAAATCTGCAATCTTTCCCCAACCGGAATAGTCGTACAACCCCAAAGTTCTGGAATCTCCTATAAATGCTGCGTCCGAAAAATAATCATCCGAAACCTTCTGATAAGCATACTCCGTTGTCAATGGGACTTTTCCCCGGTCCGTATAATACGGGGATTTGATTTTTCTTGGTGTATACGTTTTAAATTTTGTTATGCCAGTTTTTCTATTCGTGCCCTCTCCTCTTTTCATTTCTCCTCTTTTCGTTTCTGATGCTTTCTCTGTAGAAACTCCTGCCTTTTCTGCTTTTACTTTTTGTTCTGACGCAGCCCCTGCCTTTTCTATTTGCATTTCCTTCTCTGACGCAGTCCCTGCCTTTTCTGCCTGTGTTTCCCTCTCCTCTCCGGATGTTGCGTTGTCTTTTGCCGAAACCACCGGTGTTTCCGTTTGAAACATTCCTTCCCAAAAAGGCTCTAAAAGATGCTCTTTGAAATAGGCAATGTTACATTGACCTGCCATAACATTTTTCACAAATCCACCAATGCCCATAGCCGAAAAAAAGACCAGAACCATAAACAGATACCCATATTTTTTTAGTATTTTAAAATAATCTCTTTTCATCATATTGCTCCATTCCGTATCTTTTTTAACTCCCTTTGTATTAAAAACGAAAATATAAAAAGGGATTGTTACTCCCCTGCAGCATTTCATAGACCGAAAAGCCCAGTACCACGACTAATATAATTTTCATAAAAAAATGTTCCGAAAATCTTTTATAAATCCTCATAGGAATTGGAGTAGAAAACAAAACACAAAAGCCCAGCAATGCTCCATAGGTTCCCAGATATCTTATAAATTGTTCCTGCCCCACTAAAACATTGCTCCCATTCATTCCAAACATACTGCTCAGATACTGCACTAAAATCTTGAAATCTGTAATTCCAAAAACAACCCAGGTAACAGGAATTACCAAAATGACATAAAGATGCCCCAGCAAACTGTGTTTTTCCAGAATACTGCCTAAAAATATCTTTTCGATGGCAAGAAGCAGGAAAAATGAAAATCCCCACAGGACAAAATTCCAACTTGCCCCGTGCCATAAGCCCGTCAAAGTCCAGACAACAAAAAGATTAAAAATAGTTCTTTTGTTTCCCCGGCGATTGCCTCCCAATGGGATATATACATATTCTTTAAACCATCTTCCTAAAGTAATATGCCATCTCCTCCAAAATTCAGACATTGACTTGGAGATGTACGGATTCTGAAAATTTGCCGGAATCCGAAAACCTATCATTTTCCCAAGCCCTGCTGCCATAACCGAGTATCCCCAGAAATCAAAATAGATTTGAAAAGAATAAGCAAAAGCCCCTAACCATGCCACTCTTCCCGACAATCCGACAGTTCCTGCTGTCTGAATAGCATTCCACAACGTTCCCATCGGATTCGCCAGCAGAACTTTCAATCCCAATCCTACCGTAAACAGCTGAAATCCCTGCTCCACATTTTTTATGGTGCATTCTCTGTTTTTTAGTTCCGGTGCTATTTCCTGATATTTCACAATAGGACCTGCTACTAATTGTGGAAACATACAAATGTAGGTAGCAAAATCCACAAAAGAAAAGCCCTGCTCGATTTTTCCTTTGTAGCAGTCAATCTGAAATGACGCCATCTGGAATGTGTAAAAACTGATTCCCAACGGCAACGCCAGATGCAGCAAAGGCAGAAATTCCTGTTGAACCAGCCTGTTGATATTTTCAGCACCAAAATCCCAATACTTAAACAAAAACAAAATCAAAAAGTCAAATACCAGCGTGGTAATCAGAGCCACTCTGGATTTCTTCCTGACAATTCGTAATGACAACACATAATTGATTGCCACAGAGCCCATCAGTATCCAGATAAAATGAGGTTCTCCAATTCCATAAAATAGCAGGCTGCCCAAAAGCAGGACTCCATTCCGGTATTTCTTTGGTGTGAGAAGATAAACTACCATAAACAAAAGTAAAAAACGAAAAATAAAACAATTACTAGAAAATACCATTTTTCTACTCCTTTACTGCACTGCTAATAAATTTTCAAACACCTGCCGTTTAATAGTAAAAGAAACGTCTTTCATATATCCCGGTGCTACTTCACACTCGTCAAATACGACAACTAAATCACCGTTGTCATCAAAGTAAAAATCCACATCTTCCGACAATTTTTGAAAATCTTCCTGCGCTTCCTCAGAATCTGAATCAATAAAATATATTTTTTCACTGTCCTCTTTCATCTGCTGGCGCATCTGCCGTTTAATCTCTTTTGTGAGCACGGAAAGATAGTCGCTGTCTTTCTGAAAATAGTCCGATATTTTTTTGATTTTTCCTGTCCTTTTATCCACATTAAAAATCTTTTTGTACTCTGTTCCGGATGCCATAACAAGAATCGTGTCAATTTCCAGCACAAACTCTTCCTTATTTTCTCGCAGCACCCGATAAGAAGACTTTAATTCATAATTTCCGATGCCCTCAGATTCCTTCAAATCGTTTTCATACATTTTGATAAACGTATCTGCGTATTGCTGAATCGATTGATTTGTTTTCTCCAATTCCTTTGATTTCCCTGACGTGTCCGAAATCTGAGGAACGTCCACAGAGGCCTCAAAATGCTTGGTTCTGTCCTTGTAATCCCGGAATGTGACAATTTTTGCAAATTCTCCAATAACCGGAATTTTCTGCAAAGCATATGCTGTACCGTAAGAACCGTTTGCCATTACCACAATACACAAACATGCAGCTGCTACCCCTAACCCTGCTCTCCTCAAATATACGATTTTTTTCTGTTTTTTCTTTTCACTCTGGGCCTGCGCAATCCCTAGCCGGATGCGTTTCCCTGCTTCTTCCGGCACCTCTGTCGCATTATACTTTTCTTTTAATTTCTGTTGTATCTCGATATTTTGTTTCTCATCTTTTTGCATATCACTTTTTTGTAAATCAATGTTTTGCATACTATACTCCATTCTGGGCGTTTATAGACATATGACAACGATAAAATTTTGATTTTACATCCGGCATCCTGACTATTTGTAACGCTCCGACACAAATAGCACATAATTTAGATTTCTCAGGCCATATTTTTCCTAAGCCTGTCTAATGCACGATATAACCTGCTTTTTACTGTACTGACTTTTTCTCCTAAAATTTCAGCGATTTCGTCCAGTTTCTTTTCCTCAGCATATCGTAATGTGACAACGGTATATTCTTCTTCATTCAGACATCCCAGCAAATCATAAAAGTTCTCACGGGATTCCTCCATTTCATACGTTCCTGACATTTCAGATAACGTTTCATTATCCATCGGAAATTCCCGTTTCTTTTGCTTTAGAAAATCCAACGCCGTATTCCGGAAAATCGAATACATCCAACTGTCCATCTGTTGTTTCTTACGCAGTTTGCGTTGATTTTTTATAATTTTATATGCCCCCTCCTGCATAATATCCAGAGCATCCTCCTGATTCCTCACATATCCATAAATAAACCGGTAGTACTTTTCCTGGTTTTCCATTAAATTTTTTTCCAGTTCCTCTTGCAATGACATTGCAGCTGCTTCTCCTTTCTTCAAAAAGCATTTCAATTGAGCACTCTGTAAATAAGACGATTCAAATCTGCAAAAAGTTTCACTTTGTACAAAATTTTCTAAAAAATATCCTGTCAACCTCGCAATCCTCATCACACAAAGAAAAAGGCACCAGAATCCCCGGTGCCAAAATCAATTGCCTATTCTTTTATTTGCTGATACCCCTTCCGAAAAAGAAATAATATATTCTGCTAAACTTCTGCATTGCTAGTTTTATCCCTTTCTTTGCAAGGCTCTCAGCGTATATATTTAATTTTAAATCCACCTTTTTCTCTGAAAAATTTCTCTGCCTTACTTCCTTTTTGGCAAAAAATCTCTATTCCCGATTGCTCGTAAGATAAGACATTATCCTCGTAAAATTCGGTATCTTTTCCGTATACATAGATTTTTTTCACTGCCGGTCCCAAATCCAGACCTGCTCTTTTTACGCTTGCCGGCAATATCACTTTTTTCGCTACAATATTACCACTTTCTATTTCTTCCAGTCCATCCGGAAATTCCATTTTTCTGATAGCAACATTTGCAGCAAAAGCTCCTTTTCCGATTTTTTTAAGTTTGTTTCCTGCAAATTTCACTTTTTTCAAAAA
>JAQYCU010000049.1 GCA_028724545.1 bacterium | reverse complement strand
TTTTTCTTTCGTATTATTTGCTTCATTTTTTACTTATTTTATAATTTTTTAAAATATATCATTTTTCATTTTTTGCGTCAATCGTCTGCGACGCAGGAAAGAGGAGTGCGATTTTAATTCTCGCCCCATTTCCTATGTTTTTGGGGCGAACTGGGCACTTTTTTTGCCAAAAACCTGCGATTTTGTGATGAAAAATTTTTTTGGATTTTTTTATATTTCCACACCAAATACAAAAAATCACTTTTTTCATCCTTATTACTATACATAAAGTATTCATTTCAAAGCAGCCAAAACTCCCAGTATCCATTTCAAAATACAAAAAATAACATCTTTCACTGCAGAATATACCCACAAAAAATACGGCGCTAATAAGAAAATTTCCAAAAGCAGGCTATGGACTTTCTTTTGTATCGTCAAAGCCCTTTTCAATTTTAGCAAAAGAAGTTTTCGTTTTATTTTCTTTTAAAAATTATGTAAATCATTGTAATTACTTTTCAAATTATTGTTTTATTTGTATTAAAATAAAATTAGTTGCAATTCTTACTGATTTTCTCTGCTTTCCAAAACAAAATGTGAAAACACAAGAAAGACGAGGTATATGATATGGTGGAAAGCAAAAAAGATTTTTATAAGAACGTAGGTACGCGAATTAAAAACTTACGGTTGCAGCACGGTTATTCTGTTGATGAACTTGCCACCAAAGCAGGCATCTCCACGAAATATATGTATTGCATTGAAAATGGAGATGTAAGATTTTCAACCGAAATCTGTAACAGAATATGCGGTTCACTGGGAGTTGCGCCCAGTGTCGTTTTATCAGAAAAACACTTTAATGTCAGTGAATCTGTTCTATTTAAGGTATATGAACTTTTTACGGAAGAAGAAAAATTATATATCAAAAAGACGATATTAAAAAGCACTCAAAACCATTAACAGTATAACAATAAAAAGAAAAAGCAGGGCATCAGTAGAATTGCAGCATTTGAATCTGACATAAAATAAAGGAGATGACCATATGGAAAAAAGCACAAAAGAAGTATTTTATGAAAACTTAGGAAACCGTATCCGGAACACGCGAATCAAGCAAGGGTATTCCGGCGAACAACTATCTGAAATGGCAAATATTTCTACCAAATATCTATATCAGATTGAGCATGGTCACGCTGCCTTCTCAACTGATATTTTTATCAAAATCTGTCATGCACTCAATGTTTCTCCTGACATCCTGCTGCCAAGTAAGAAAACAGACATTGATGATGCCATTCTCTTTGAAATTCTTGGGAATCATATGGCAGAAAACGAAAATATCCAGAATTAATTTTAGGGGCTCTCACGCTGGTTACTTAGTGTGAAAGCCCCTTTTTAGACATTAGATATAGGACAATTTCTGTTTTTCCATTGGTTATAGAACACATCCTGTTTTGCATTTAATCTTTTCTGTCCTTATTGCAAATATGCATTAAGCGTACTATAAAGCACCGTTGTGTCAATCGGCTTGGAAATGTGTTCATTCATTCCGGCTGCACTGGATTTATCCCTGTCTTCATCATACGCATTTGCCGTCATCGCAAAAATAGGAACTGTCTTTGCGTCCTCCCTTGCAAGGCTTCTGATTTTAGAAGTTGCCTCCAGTCCATCCATAACAGGCATTCTGACATCCATCAGGATAGCATCAATACTGCCCGTTTCGCTTTTCTGAAAAGTTTCAACCCCTTCTTTTCCATCATTTGCCAGCAATACGGTTGCACCACGCTTTGTCAGAAGTCTGGAAATAATCATCCGGTTTAAATTATGGTCCTCTACTACCAGAATTACTTTTCCTGAGAAATTTACTCTGGAAACTTCGATTTTGTCATCCAGCATCATCTCATCTTCTGCCAGTGGAGCCGTTATCCTGACATAAAATGAACTGCCTTTTCCCAGTTCACTTTCAACCGTCAATGTTCCACCCATTTTGTCTATAATTCCTTTTACAATAGGAAGTCCCAGTCCGGTTCCCTGCGTAGATTCCGTTACAGCATTACGCTCCTGCGTAAACGGTTTAAACATCTGCTCCTGAAACTCTTTGCTCATACCGATTCCATTATCTTTAATCACAAACTCTGCTTCCAGCATTCCGTCCTTAACTTTGTCATGATAAATCAGTCTTACTTCTCCATGCTCCGGCGTATATTTAACAGCATTTGACAGCAGATTAAACAAAACCTGATTTAATCGCACTTTATCTATCATAATGTCACGCTGTTCACCAAACTCTTCCTGTATAAAAGTAATATTTTTCTGCCTGCATAACGGACGTATCAGATTAATAACATTCTTTTTTAATTCACGGTACGAATATCGCTGTGTATGCATAGAAAATTCACCACTCTCAATCTTGGCAACATCCAGAATATTATTGACCAGATTCAGAAGATGAGAACTGGAAACTTCAATTTCCTCTATTGATTCCATCACGGCATTATAATCAGACGCCTCTTCTTTTGCCATCTGCGTCATACCTATTATGACATTAAGTGGTGTCCTGATTTCATGACTGACAGTAGATAAAAACTCTGTCTTTGCATTATTTGCTTTTTCTGCTGCATTCAGGGCTTCCTCTAACTGCAACTGCTTTTCTTTTTCTTTCTGCACAATGTCTTCCACATCAATACGGGTAAACAATATAACAGACTTTTCTTCGTCTGCATACGTGTAACGCAGCTGTTTATGCCTGATTTCGTCCCCTTTCCAGTCAATATCAATCGTATATACCGGTTTAGACTCAAGCATTTTCCTGACATATGCAAAGGATACTTTTTCCAGTATTTCTTTCGCTCTCTCCTTGTCCAGAAATTTTGCCAGACGCTGGATTTCGCTGTCATAATCCAGATTGACATACCCGGGAACGCTATATAATACATCACTACTGATAATATATAAATTCTGTGTATTTGCAAAAATGATTCCGGCCAGTTCATAATCCGTTTTTAACAAGGTTTCCATCGTAAGCTGGTCTGTATAGTGTTTCGTATAATTCCGGTAATAGAAAAAAGCAATAATATCCCCCGTATCTGGTCTTTCCATAAGTTTACAGCTCATCTTGACATAGATATACTGGTTTTTATCTTTTGTCTTTGCCATAAATATTTTTTCCAGATTTTCGACACCTTCACGATAAGAATGAATCAGATTTTCTACCGAAAATTTCTTTTCATCTTCTTCGTCAATCTGCACCACATCAAAGAAATGCGAAATACGTTCTTTTAGTCCTGTCAAAAAAGAGATTTCTCCGTATGGGACACTTTTTCCACCATATTTCATACTTTCTACAATTCCCTGCGTCAGATTAATTCTGCTGGAAGCCAGCAAAGATGCGTCTTCCGTCAGATGCATTTTCTGCTCTTCCTGATATAACTGTTCCATTCTCTTTTCCAGTGTAATGTCCCTGCTGGTTCCAATTGCACGAATCGGTACCTCTTCTTCTTTTTCTACTATTGTAAAATTAAATTGATACCAATTAAAATTTCTATTAGAATTTTTGTCAGAATTTTTACGACAACGTATCTGCTCCGTAACATTTTCTTTTCCCTGATACAATTGTTCAAACATTTCACGGCATTTTTCTAAATCTTCTTCGTATACCGTGTAATACTGCAAAAATGCACTTGGTATGCTTTTTTCCGACTCCTGCCGGTTCATCGCCATTTCACTCTGCTTCCAGTTGGAAGCACCAATGCTTTCCATAGTATGCTCTCTTAAATTTAACTCCCAGGACAAGATTCCATTCTGGCTCATAACCTGACGCAGCTGGTTTTCCAGTTTCTTATAATCCTCCACTTCTTCGGAAGTCGCAATTGCATAAGAAGGCATTCCCTCTGCATCATAAAATGTCGTAAATTTAAAATTTCTCCATTCATAATGCTTTAAACTCAGATTATAAATGCGCGCCATAAAATTAGCATGGGGAGCGCCATTTCTAATCTTGTTGATTTCTTCCATATAGTTCGGAATATCTTCCGGATATACCATCCCTTTGTTAAACCAGTCCTCCGGATAGTTTTCAAATGTCGCTGCCAGTTGGAAATCCTGACTGGTATGCTTGTCCATATAGACACGATTCGTCATTAAATCATATGTCCAATAATGAATACCAGCATGACGGATTGCAACGCTTAAATTCTGACGGCTTTCCATCAGCCGTTCTTCCATCTGTTTTTGCAGAAAATCGATTCTTTCTTTTTCATCCCGTCTATCGGATATCTTTTCCTCGACTCTCTTCTTTTCACCGAGAACTTTTTTTGTAATATCACTTGCCATGCAGATAATGCAGTCCGGTTCTTCACTGCAATATGCCGTTACTTCAATATAACGACTCTGCCTTTCCGCATAAAAAGTACGATGTTCTACTTTTTTGCTTTTATTTGTATCACAAAGAAACTCCCTTGCCTCTTTTTCACGCTCCTGCTCCTTCTGCGATTTTTCATTAACATGGTCTAATTCCATTAATATTTTCATGGCAGGATTGGCATATTCCAAGTGGAGTTTCTCTTGGTCTTCATATGTAATACGGACAACGGCTACGGCAATCGGATTCTGTTCAAACACAGAATAATAGATATTGTTTCCGTTGCCGGAAGCCTGTTTTTTCCATACATTTGTATCACTGTTTTCCAGTTTTGACATTCTGTCTGCTTACTCCTTTGTTCTACGGTGCATAGAAAATTCATACTGACCATATTCTTTCAGTGTATCACCAATCAAACGGTCATCTGCATTTTTTAACTGTTTGTCACGTTCTCTCTTGAATGCTTTCTCTTCCTGGATATTTCCTGGTCCGGCGACACAGCCACCGTCACATATCATACCCTCTATGAAATCTTCCGGCAATTTTCCAACTTTCATCAGCAAGAGTGCCTTTCTACATTCCTCTGCGCCATTGCATTGGCGTACATTGACAGCTGCATCAACATCCTGTTCCATCAATGCCTGTTTTACTGCCTTCGTTACTCCACCGGCATTAGCATATCTCTTGGCATGAACGCTTCCTTTTTGTTCTTCTTCTAATGTACAAGGCTCTAATTTCACATTTTTAGCACGAAGCATAGCACTAAACTCTTCAAAAGTAAGTACCAAATCGGCGTTGTCACCCGGATGTTCCTGGTCCTGGCCTGCTTCACTCTTCTTGGCAATACAAGGTCCGATAAAAATGCAGACAGCATCTTTATCCATTGCTTTTACTAATCTTGCTGTTGCTGCCATCGGCGATACTGTTGTTGATATATTCTCTTCCAGTTCCGGGAAGTGACGGCGAATCAGATGTACAAATGCCGGACAGCAGGAAGTTGTCATCTTCTTTCCATCATTGTATGCTTCTGCCCATTCCTTCGACTCAGAATCTGACACAAAATCAGCACCTATGGCAACATCTACCATATCCTTGAATCCCAGTTTTTTTACAGCTCTGCGAATGGATTCCATTGTTACATCAACGCCAAACTGTCCTTCTGCTGCCGGTGCCACTAAAGCATAAACCGGTCTGTCACTCTTGAGATAATCAATTACTTCCAGCATACGGGAACTGTCTGAAATAGCACCAAACGGACAGGAACTGATACATGCACCACAACGGATACATTTTTCATCATCAATGTCTACCCTTCCTTCATCACCAATCTGAATTGCATCAACAGGGCAGGCACGACGGCAAGGACGCATAATATCCACGATAGCATTGTAAGGACACGCCTCATAACACTGTCCACATTCTTTACATTTTTCAGGGTCTATGTACGCTTTGTTACGCAACATAGTAATTGCATCAAATTTACATGCCTGCATACATTTTTTGCCCAAACACTTCTGACAGTTATCTGTTACGGTAAAACGGGTAATCGGGCAGTTTTCGCATGCTGCAGGAATGATTTTTACCGTATTGTGGCAAGGCTCTCCTGTTGCCGGATTAATATTCTGTGCCAACATAATTCTTTCACGGATAATTTCTCTTTCTTTATATACACAGCAACGGTAACTCGGCTTGTTTCCCGGCAATATTTCATATGGCAGGGTTGCTTCTATATTTGCCAGTTTTCCTTCAAAAGCTGCTTTTGCAACCTGATAAAGTACTTCTCCTTTTACGTCTTCTATTGTATTATTTTCATTTAACATAATACTGCTCCTTTCCATCTTACGCATCTCTATTATTTTTCATTTTTTCTCAGTCAATTTTAATTCTAACATATTATAATATGGATTTCTATGATTTTTACTTTTTCTGCCAAGTTACCTGACCTCTGGTTCTTCGCCATCCCTTCCCTGCCTGGAAACATAACATTTGTTCCGGCAGCCACTGCAACCTGCACAGCCACAGGCACTCTTATGACGGCACAGATGAATAACAGCTGCCACGACCAGCAGAAATAGTATTCCTAAAATAATAAAATCGCCTGTTCCCATTTTAGAAAAATATCCCTCCTATCTGATATACGGCAAATGCTGCAATCCACGCAATGACACACTGTAATACAGCAAGACCAACTGCTCTTGCCGTACTTCCCATTTCCCGTCTGACTGCTGCAATCGCTGCAACACATGGCGTATAAAGTAGTGTAAATACCAGAAAACTTGCAACGGAAATACCCGAAAACATCCCTGTCAGAACATTTTGCAGACTGGAAACTGCCGTGCCGGTCAGCACGCTCAATGTACTTACAACAGCTTCTTTTGCTGTAAATCCGGTAATCAGTGCTGTTGACACTCTCCAGTCAGAGAAACCAAGTGGTGCAAAAACCGGTGCAAGCCACTGTCCGATTAGGGCAAGCAGACTGTCAGCACTTTCTTTTACCACATTTAATCTGGTATCAAAGTTCTGCAAAAACCAGATAATAATCGTTGCCAGAAAAATAATTGTAAAGGCACGCTGTATAAAGTCTTTCGCCTTGTCCCACATTAACTGGCACACACTTTTCAGGGAAGGAAAACGATAGTTTGGCAATTCCATTACAAAAGGAATCGGATTTCCCCGAAATGCCGTGTGACGCAATATCAGTGCCGACAAAATTCCTACAACAATTCCCGTGCAATATAAAAGCATCATAACCAACACTTCTTTTCCCGGGAAAAATGCTGCTGCAAACACACTGTAAATAGGAATTTTTGCTGAACAGCTCATAAATGGTGTCAGCATAATGGTCATATTTTTGTCACGCTCAGAGGAAAGCGTTCTGGTTGCCATTACGGCAGGAACCGTGCAGCCAAATCCTATCAGCATAGGCACGAAACTTCTGCCGGAAAGTCCTATTTTTCTCAATGGACGGTCCATTACAAAGGCAATACGCGCCATATAACCAGAATCTTCCAGAATGGACAGGAAGAAGAAAAGTACCATAATAACCGGCAGAAAACTTAACACACTGCCGACGCCTGCAAACATACCATCTATCAGAAGACTATGTACAACCGGGTTGATTCCATATGCCGTCAGCCCTTTGTCACATATGGTAATAAACCAGTCAATACCCATTGCAAGCCAGTCACTTAATACTGCTCCTATCACACGAAAAGTCAGCCAGAAGATAACAAGCATAATGATAAAAAACATAGGAATGGCGAGATATTTATTTGTCATAATGCTATCAATTTTAACGCTACGGATATGTTCTTTGCTTTCCTGACATTTCTTTACCGTTTTTGCACAGACTTTTTCGATGAAACGGTATCTGGTATCTGCCAGTGCTGCATTTCTGTCCAGACCATAGTCTTTTTCCATCTCTTCGATACTATGCTCCATCATATCCAGTTCGTTTCGTGACAATTCCAGTCTTGTTACAATATCGATATCATTTTCAATCACTTTTGTTGCAGCAAATCGTGGGGACATCCCAATATTGCCTGCATGGTCTTCTAACTGATGGGATACGGCATGAATGCAACGGTGCATTGGTCCCGGCTCGCAAAAGTCCATCACTTTTGGCACAATTTTTTTGCCAGACACGTCAACGACTGCCTGAATCAAATCTTCTATTCCTTCATCTTTTACGGCACTAATCGGAATAACCGGGATACCGAGTTCTTTTGACATCTGTTTATAATCAATGGAGCCACCGTTTCCACGGACTTCATCCATCATATTTAGTGCCAGTACCATTGGTATATGCATTTCTAGCAGTTGCAAAGTCAGATACAAGTTCCGTTCAATATTAGTTGCATCAACGATATTAATAATCCCGTCGGGCTTTTCATTTAATATAAAATCTCTTGTTACGATTTCTTCGTTTGTGTAGGGACGAAGCGAATAAATACCCGGAAGGTCTACAACAGAACAGTTCTTTACATTACGAACAGTTCCCACTTTCTGGTCTACCGTGACTCCGGGGAAATTGCCCACATGCTGATTGGAGCCCGTCAACTGGTTAAAAAGCGTTGTCTTACCACAATTCTGATTTCCTACTAATGCCAGTATCATTATTTTGTATCCTCCATGACTATTTCTATCATCTTAGCATCTTCTTTCCGAATCGTCAGTTCATAACCACGGAGTCTGATTTCTACCGGGTCACCCATTGGTGCTACTTTGATTACACTGACTTTTGTTCTCGGTATCAGTCCCATATCCAGAAAACGGCACCGTAACGCTCCTTCCCCACCTACTGCACTTACGATAGCTTCTTTGCCCACCGGCAATTCATCAAGCGTCATATTTTAAGCCTCCATCTATGTTTTTCGCTGTTTTCGCAATTTCATCATTTTGCGAATTTGCTATTATGTCATTTTTCAAAATCAGTTCTATTTTACAACTTTTTCCAAAACCATACAAGACTTAGAAGTATCGTGGTAGTCTTTTTTTAGGGGCATGTAATAAAACAAGGTTTCCTACAGCAGCACGCTCTCGCTTTGCTGCCCATTTTAGGAAACCATGTTTTATCACAGCCCATTTACAATCTGGCTATTCAGCAAAAGATTCTGTTGTTGGAAAGGTATTAACCGACGTTTCAGGACGCCTGTTGGCTGTTTAGGAAAAATGGTTTTGATGAAAAATGTGTTGCCAGACAGCAAAAGATACCGGTTCTATAAAAGGGTGCTTACGAACTCGCCAGTACTTGTATCCTGTTTTTTAGGATACTATGTACTGCTGCGTAGTTTGTACAGCGAGAGCGTGCCCTTGATAGAACCGATATCTTTTGCTGTCTGGTTCATTATACTATAGATAAAAGCATCCGGAAAAATCTGCTTTCTTATATTGCATATTCCAGTATTGCCACAAATTTTTCTTTGTCAAGTGGAACATAATGACCAACTGTCTGCGTTCCATTTTTTGTTGCCCTGTCAGCCATCGTTTCAAAATCGTCAGAGCCGATTCCCAGTTCTGTCAGAGTGGTCTTTAAATGCAGAATTTGAAAGAACTCTTTCAATTTTTCTGATAACTGCACGGCACGTTCTTCCTCGGTGTAGTTAAAAGCATCAATATGAAATACACGTGTAGCAAGCTGTGCCAGTTTCCACGGTTTTATCTTTGCGATATACTGTGTCCATGCCACCAATACAACGGCCATTCCCTCACCATGTGTAATTCCATACTGGGCACTCAGTTCATGTTCTATCCGGTGCGAACCCCAATCAGCCTCTCTGCCGGTGTCCAGCAGATTATTATGTGCTATGGAAGCTAACCACTGGATTTCTGCCCTTGCATCTAAATCCTTTGGATTCTTTACCAGACGTTCCCCATTGACAAGCAATGCCTGAATCGCGCCTTCTATCATATAATCCGTAACATCCGTATGCTTCACATCTGAAAAATACCGTTCCAACAGATGGGACAGGATATCTGCCACACCACAGGAAGTCTGATAATCTGGAAGATTCACGGTATATTCCGGATTCATAATCGCAAACTTTGGTATGATTCTGTCATCCTCAAAGCCCAATTTCCATTCGCCATTTGAAAGAATCGCGCAATTTGACGTTTCCGAGCCACTGGCAGGCAACGTAGAAATTACTCCTGTCGGCAATACTTTTTCCGGCAAAACGCCTTTGTCAAAGAAGTCCCACGCATCCCCGGCATATGGTATTGCCAAAGCAACTGCCTTCGCCGTATCGATTGCACTGCCACCACCTACTGCAAGTACAAAGTCTATATTTTTTTCCTTTCCAAATGCAGCCAGCTCGCGAACCAAAGAAATCGAAGGGTTCGGCACAACCGTTCCATTTTCATAAAATGCAATGCCTTCCTGCTGGCAAATATTTTTTACTGCATCGAAAATTCCTAATTCTTTAATGAAATCTCCACTATAAACCATCAGCAGCGAAGTTGCTTTTTCTTGCCGGAGCAAATCCGGCAATTCCTTTTCTGCTCCCACTCCAAATACGATTTTAGCCGGATTATAATATTGAAAATTAACCATTATACCTATCCTTCCTTTCCTTACCTTTTTAAAACTCAAACCCCTCCGTTTACCGATTTTGCAAAACTACTTGATGTCTTCTCTCCGTGTTGCCCATTTTGCAAAAACTACTTGATGTCTTCTCTCCATGTTGCCGGTTTAAATTCTCCCTTGATTGGAAGAAGTCTTTCATCTACATCTATCTGCAAAACAGAATTGAAATTGTTGGTTGCTATCATCTGTGCTGCAAAACCTACAATTGTTACGATTTCGCTGTCAGAATAGAACTTCTTTAAATCATTGATTAATTCGTCCGGAACAGCTGTCGGGTCTTTTACTATCTGCTGTCCTAACTGCACCAGCAATTCTTCTTTTTCATCTAACTGCAATTCATTTGGCTCTAAACCTAATGCTTTCAAATCACTAATAAAGAACAGTGAGCATAAGAGGCATCCGTTTGTTGTGGAAACAGAATGTGCATAAATCGTAGCTGATTTTTCTCCAATAATCTCTACCAGTCTTTCCCATGAAGTATACCATCCCATAAAAGCATCATATGTAGCATAATCCTGTAATAAGGCACGTTTCATATTTGTTACCTTATTGTTTGCTGCTAACTTTTCATATGCTTCTTTTGCCTTTCCTGTTAATTCCTCTGGTTTTACAAATTCTACTCTTGCCATAATTTTTTCTCCTTTACATTCTTAATTTTGTTTTGATTGTTTATTTATCGAAGCATCCAGACAATGGATGCCGGATAGCATTTAATGAATTGGTACTACAGCACCGTCATACTCTTCTTCAATGAATTTCTGAATTTCTTCTCCCTGTAATACCTCTACTAATTTCTTCACTGCCGCATTATCCTTGTCCTTTTTCTGTACGGCAACGATATTAGCATATGTCTTTGCTGCTACTGACTGGTCAGACTCAACTGCCAGTGCATCTTTTACGTGAAGTCCACCCTCTATTGCGTAGTTTCCGTTAATAACAGCTACGTCAACATCCGGCAGGGAACGTACTAACTGTTCCGGTGCAACTTCTTCAAACTTGATGTTCTTTTTGTTTTCTACAATATCATTTACAGTTGCCTTAATATCTACGCCCTCTTTTAACTTTAACAGACCTTCCTGCTCCAATAACAAAAGTGCTCTTGCTTCGTTTGTTACATTGTTTGGCACTGCCACAGTTGCACCATCCGGAAGTTCATCCAGGCTTTTTGTCTTGCCGGCATAAATACCAAATGGCTCATAATGGATAGAACCTGCTGAAACTAAATCACTGTTGTTTTCTTTGTTAAAGTCATCCAGATATGGCTGATGCTGGAAATAGTTTGCATCCAGGCTGCCCTCCAAAAGACCTGTGTTTGGTGTTACGCTGTCTTCGATTTCTACTATCTCAAGAGTAACTCCCTCTTTTTCCAGAATCGGCTTTGCCTTCTTTAAAATCTCTGCATGCGGTGTCAGAGACGCACCAACTTTTAATGTTGTAGATGCATCAGATGAGGCATCTTTTCCACCACATCCACTGAATACTCCTGCTGTTAATGTCGCTGCAAGTAAAACGGATAATAATTTTTTCTTCATAATCTGATTCCTCCATTTTTTTATATTGTTTTTGGTTATTTTCTATTACTGTAATGATTGCATTCCGTTTTTTAGAAGTTATCTTCATTACGGATAAACATATTGTTATATTTTTTGCTACGAATGACGTCTGGCTGCTGACAGGCGATTTCCTGCCTCCTGAAATATCTGCACAATAATAATCAGAATCAGTACTGTTATCAGAAGCACATCTGTCTGGTAACGATAATAGCCATACTGAATAGCAATCGCGCCAAGTCCGCCACCACCGACAAATCCTGCCATTGCCGAATATCCAAGCACGGTTGCAAGGTTAATGGCTGTTCCCAAAATCAGGGATGGCATAGCCTCCGGCAATAAGAAGAATAAAATAATTTTCAACGGTGACGCTCCCATTGACTGTGCTGCTTCGATAATCCCTCCCGGCACTTCCGTAAGAGAACTTTCTACCATTCGCGCTACAATCGGGATTGCACCAACAGTAAGAGGTACAATGGTCGCCGTTGTTCCTATGGATGTTCCCACCAGCAATCTGGTAATGGGAATCAGCAGTACCAGCAAAATCAAAAATGGAACAGAACGAAAAATGTTCACTATCGCTCCAATGATTCCATTGACTATCCTGTTTTCCAGAATATTTCCTTTTGCCGTGACAACCAGGATAATGCCAAGTGGCAGACCTAGCAGATATGCAAACGCTGTTGCAATTAATGTCATCTGTATTGTTTCCCAGACACCATTTCCTATCATTTCTATAATCTGTACTGTCACTTTACTCCACCTCCTCTGGTTTAATTTCTGCTGCAAACACACCGGATTTTTTCAAGTACTGTAATACTGTTTCTGCTGCCTGATGCTCTTTCGGCAATTCTACTATCATCTGACCGAATCCCAGACCGTTGACGCTTTTTGTATTCGCACAAAGGATATTGACCTTTTCTCCGGTTTCCTGTACAAGGTTGGAAATAACAGGCTCTGTAGAAGCATGACCATCAAATACAATTCTGACACATCTTCTGTCACGCATATCAAATGGATTTACTTCCTGTTTCGCCGGAAATACCAGATGTTTGGCTGCTTCTGTCTGTGGATTGGTAAAAATGTCTTCTACCAGTCCGATTTCTGCTAATTTTCCAGAATCAATAATGGCAACTTTATCACAGATTTTTTCGACTACAGACATCTCATGTGTAATAATCACAATCGTCAGTTTCATTTTTTCATTGATTTCTTTCAGAAGATTTAAAATCTCTTCTGTAATCTTTGGGTCCAGTGCACTCGTTGCCTCATCACAAAGCAATACCTGTGGATTCATCGACAAAGCCCGGGCAATTGCCACACGCTGTTTCTGTCCTCCACTTAATGCTGACGGATAAACCTGTGCCTTGTCCTCCAGACCTACCAGACGAAGCATCTCATAGGCCCTTTCTTTTCTCTCCTGACGCCCGATACCTGCAATTTTCATTGGAAGCATAACATTTGCGATAACAGTCTTCTGCATCAGCAGGTTAAAGCCTTGAAAAATCATTCCGATTGACTGTCTGACCTTTTGCAGTTCTTTTGCTGAAAGCTTGTTCAGGTTCTGTCCTTCAAAATATACCGTTCCCTCTGTCACTTTTTCCAGACGGTTCAGTGTACGCACTAATGTACTTTTTCCGGCTCCACTCATACCGATGATTCCAAATATCTCGCCTTTTCCGATTGAAAAACTGACATCATCTACTGCTTTTACTGATGTCCCTTTTCCCTGGAACACTTTTGATATATGTTCCAAACGAAAAACTTCTGTTTTGTCGCTCATAAGATTCTCCTCTCATCTTAAATTTCATACAAATTAGCACTAAAGTATCTGTCTCCTCTGTCGGGGAAAACCACTACAATATTCGATGGCTCTACTTCTTTGGCTAATTTTATTGCTGCAGCAAGGGCTGCTCCCGAAGAAGTTCCTGCGAAAATTCCTTCTTTTTTCGCCAGTTCCCGGGAAGCCTGAAACGCTTCATCATCTGAAATCTTAATTACTTTATCTACCAGACTGATATCCATCGTATCTGCAATAAAATCGTTTCCAATCCCTTCAATATTGTAATCACCATGCTCGCCTCCACCGATGGTAGAACCAATCGGGTCTGCTAACACGCCTTTAATATTTGGATTTTTCTCTTTCAGGTACTTCATTACTCCTGTATAAGTTCCACCACTTCCTGCTCCCAGAACCACATAATCGATTTTTCCATCCATCGCCTCATAAATCTCAGGCCCGGTAGTTTCGTAATGTGCCCTCGGATTGCTCTGGTTTTTAAACTGCTCTAACGAAATGGAGTTTGGAATCTGTACTTTTAACTCTTCTGCCTTTCTGACAGCTCCCTGCATTCCTTCCTCACGGGGTGTATTAATGATTTTGGCTCCCAACGCTGCCATCAGCTGCTGCTTTTCTGCTGAAAACTTGGTCGGTACTACAAATATAATGTCATATCCCTGATTCAGTGCTGCAAAAGCGATTCCGATTCCGGTATTACCGGCTGTCGCCTCTATTATCGTAGAACCCGGAGTTAATCTTCCTCTTTTCTGTGCATCCTCAATCATGTATTTTCCAACACGGTCTTTTACACTTCCTGCAGGATTGAACAGTTCTAATTTTGCGTAAATTCCTGACCTCAGGCCCGCCCCCACATGTGGGAGCTTTACCATCGGTGTGTCACCAATCAAATCCTGCATGGATTCATAATATTTCATATGGCATTCCCCCTTTCAAATGCGAGAAGCGATAATCGCCTGCTCTAAATCTTTTTCCAATTCATCTGCATCTTCTATTCCGACGGAAAGTCGGATTAAACCATCCGTAATCCCCACTTTATCGCGAAGTTCTTTTGGTATGGCTGCATGTGTCATTGATGCCGGATGGCATACTAATGATTCCACCCCACCCAAACTTTCTGCCAGGGCAATGATATGCAGACTACGGAAAAATTTATGAATATCATGATTTTCTTTTAATTCAAAGGAAATCATGGCACCACCATTTTTGGCCTGTTTTTTGTTGATTTCATATCCCGGATGTTCCTTCAGGCCCGGATAGTAAATCTTTTGCACATCCGGATGATTTTTCAGAAACTCTGCCAGTTTTTCGGCATTGCTTACATGCCGGTCTAAACGGACACCCAGCGTTTTAATTCCCCGGATTAAAAGGAACGAATCAAACGGCTGTAAAATGCCTCCTGTCGCATTTTGTAAAAATGCTAGTCTGCCGGCAAGTTCGTCATCATTGACTACTACAAGACCGGCAATCAAGTCACTGTGTCCTCCCAGATATTTTGTTGCACTGTGAATGACAATATCAATTCCTAATTCAATAGGCCTTTGCAGATAAGGTGTGTAAAAAGTATTATCTACAATGGAAAGAAGCCCTTTTTTCTTTGCCAGTTCTGCAACAGCCTGAATATCTGTAATTCCAAGCAATGGATTCGTCGGTGTTTCAATATAGATTGCTTTTACAGAATCATCTATGGCATCTTCTATTTTCTGAATATCTGTGGTGTCTACCGATTCAAATGTAATACCAAAATTCTGAAATACCTGATTCAGTATCCGGAAAGTGCCTCCATACACATTATCTGAAATAATTAATTTATCACCTGTCTGAAAAAGACTAAGCACTGCCGTAATGGCTGCAAGTCCGGAAGCAAATGCAAATCCGGCACTTCCACTTTCCAGTTCAGCTATCAGTGCCTCCAGAGCCTCTCTGGTCGGATTGCCTGTTCTGGAATATTCATATCCTTTATGTACCCCCGGAATCTCCTGCTCATAAGTTGATGTCTGATAAATCGGTACATTGACGGAACCTGTTTTCTCGTCGCCGTAGATTCCTCCGTGTATTAATTTTGTTGCTATCTTGTTATTTTTAAATGCACTCATTTTTTCTTATTCCTTTCTGCCGTCCGTTTGACAAAACAAAAACAGCCATTCTGTACATGCTATGATGCATCTGAATGGCTGCAGATAATTTAAACGCTTCTCTATCTGCAATCACGTCAGGCAACAACACGCATGAAAATAAACCATAGTTCTGCACATCTGCATAAAACTACAGCAACACATCATACACATTCGGATTGCATTGTAAATTCCTGTCTTTCTCATGGTGCTCTCCCCTTTCCTAATTTTTTCAGTTAATGATTCTCTTATTTTTCTTTTTTCTACTTTTCCTATTTGTTCGGTAGGAATACTAGTATTATAATTTGCCTTTTCCACTTTGTCAACACTTTTTTTGAAAAATTTTGCCAATTTTATTTTTGACCATAATTCTGTTGCCAACCTTCTGCGAAACTGAAACCGTACCAGCTAGTTTGTAAATGGGCTGTGATAAAAACAGAGTTTCCTAAAAAGGCCGCAAAGCGAAAGCGTGCTGCTGTAGGAAACCTGTTTTATCATATGCCCTTTAAAAAGCAGGCATCAAAAATGCTTCTTTTTCAGACAGGCAAACTATTTTTCAAACACAACGCACCATACCCCTGCCTGACCGAAGGCACCGGTTCGCCCGGCAAAGGTCTTGCCCCTTTCATCAGATAGGCTTTTACCTTTTCTCCATACAGATAAGAATCATTTCCCCTGACAATACCCCATTCCATCATAAGTGCCACACTTCCCGTCACAAAAGGTGCTGCAATGGAAGTTCCCGTCCTCGCTCCATATCTCCCACCGGGAACTGCCGTTATGACGTTGACGCCGGGGGCTACCAGCGTTGGCATCTGCCTTAAATCCGACGTATCACCTCTTCCCGAAAAAGGTGCCAGACTGTCATTATCGCTTTGGTATGCTCCCACCGTTATGATATGAAATGCCGTAGAAGGAATAGTCAGTGTGGTATCCGGCTCCGGCGAAAGGAACCCGGTAGACAGTCCAACCTGCTCCACCGTCGGCAGCCACAGGTTCACAGTGCCATTCACAATTTTCTCCGGCAAAAAATGAATACTCCATATGCCCTCTTTTACAAAACTGTCTTCTTCCACCGGCAGCCACTCTATATAGATTTCCTGAGAAACCGTATAGGGAGTAGGAATGCCATAATATACAAAAACTTTATCGGCCCCTGCCTGATATGTCATTGCTGTTCCGGGATTGCTTGCAATAAAAATTTTCTGTCCATCCGGTGCTTCCAGAAAAACAGAAAAATCATCTACATAATCTTTCCAAATCTGAAGTGATATATTTTTTTCTCTCGGACCTATCGCAAAGAAAACGGTTTCTTCCTGCTGTCGCAATAGCAGACGGGCATGATGTCTGGCATCCCCTTCATTGCCCGATGCTGCCACAATAACATTTTTCCATATGCTGCTTAGTTCTGAAATATAGTTTTCAAATAGTGACTGCCCATCATGAGCACCTGCATTATTTCCAAAACTCAGATTAATGACAACAGGTTTTTGCAGGGCAATCGCCTTTCTCATGATATAATCCATCCCTTCCATCACTTCTGTTGTTCCTGCAAAATCTTCGTCTTTTCTCCCCAGTTTTACGACAATCAGTTCACTATTGACAGCTATCCCCCGATAACGGTTTCCAGCCGAGCCGTTTCCATTTCCTGCTGCTATGCCTGCCACTGCTGTTCCATGCCCACTGCCCCGTTCTGTAGTCGGAAATGCATTGCCCGTGACAGAATCTGCATTTCCCTGCAAAGCCTGATTGATATCCTCCATCGTATATTGTGCCCCAAAACCATATCCTGCCGGTGTTCTTGCCTGCGCCTGTTCGTTCGTCGCTGACTGGTCCCACAAATAGGCAATCCGGCTGCTTCCATCTGCGTTCCGGAATGTCGGATGGGTGTAATCTATGCCGGAATCCACAATACCTACCAGCACGCCTTCCCCTGTCAGATTTAGTGCCGTAGTACTCCCCTGCACGGCATTAATACAGGAAATACTGCGTTCTGCTTCCAGATTAAAATAGAGTCTTTTTGGTTTCTCCATAAATGCAATTTCCGGCAAGGAGGCAATTGTCTGAATATATTCCTCGCGCGTAGTAATGATGGCATACTGGTTAAACAATTCTGTCACACGGGTATCAGCAAACATTTTTTCTATTTTCTGAATATCTCCATTGTACTTTACAATAACCTGCCATAATTTTTCTTCTTCATCATATCCGTAATACAACGGACTTTCCTTATCTGCCTCCTCTTTGGACAGCTGCAATGCTGCCCTTAATGCTTCCTCTAATTTTTCATTTCCCTGCTCCATCATTTCCCTCCCCTGCTTTTTCTTTCATTCCTGCTTTGTCTTTTTTTGCTTTATCTTTTTTGCTTTCCTGCCTATTTTTTCTTTATCTTTGCGCTTTGTCTGCTTTTTTCTGTCCACTAAAAAAAGCCTTTTATTCCCGAATATATTCTTTCCTCTGCAAATATATTCCCGTAAATAAAAGGCTTTCTTTTTTTACTTCAAATCTAGTGACAGCAGCCACTGCAATGTTTACAGTCATTACCACATTGAATAGATTTTCCGTTTTTCTTATCCTGTATCATATTTCTTATAATGCATCCTACAAGAAAAAGCAACAATACTCCAACCACAAATGTTCCCATATTCATCCTCTTTTCTATTCTCTATTTTCTGTCTTCTACCTTCTGTTTTCCACTTTCTATTTTCCGTTTTTATTTTCCACTTTCTATTTTCCGTTTTTATTTTCCACTTTTGTTTTCCTTTTTTTCTAAGCACCGGAAACCGATTTTGTTTTGTCCCGGTAAGGACGGAATAACAAATAAGCAAATCCAATCACCAAAAGGAATGCCACTGCCGTTCCTACCCCAAAAACACCTGCTGTAATAAGCATTCCTATCTGGTAAATGCAGAGTGCTGCCACATAGGCCAGAAGACTCTGATATCCTATCGCAAACCAGAACCATTTCGGGTTATTCATTTCTCTTTTGATTGCTCCCATTGCCGCAAAGCAAGGAGCACAGAGAAGGTTGAATACCAGAAAACTATATGCTGCAACCTGTGGCAGACTGTCTGCCAGTCTTCCCCAGATTTCTGCCCCGTCTTCTGCTACTTCTGCAAATCCGAACAGGATGCCAAATGTACCTACTACATTTTCCTTTGCTATCAGACCGGTTACGGCTGCCACTGCCATCTCCCAGCCACTTCCGCTCTGGTTCCAGCCAAGTGGTGCAAACAATGGTGCAATCACTTTTCCTGCCAATGCAAGGATACTATTATCAAGCTGCTCTGCTTCCAGCATACCAAATGCACCGTCAGACCAGCCAAAATTCATCAAAAACCACAGCACAATCGTAGACAACAGAATAATTGTTCCGGCTTTTTTTACAAAAGACCATCCACGCTCCCACATACTTCTTACAATACTTCCCAGCGTCGGAAGATGGTATGCCGGCAGTTCCATCACAAACGGTGCCGGTTCACCCGAAAACAATTTTGTCTTTTTCAAAATAATTCCAGAGCAGATAATCGCTGCAACTCCAACAAAATAAGCACTTGGCGCAACCCATGCTGCCCCGTCAAACAAAGCCCCTGCAATCAGGGCAATAATTGGAAGTTTGGCACTGCACGGAATAAAAGTTGTCGTCATAATCGTCATCTTCCGGTCTCTGTCATTTTCAATCGTTCGGGATGCCATAATACCAGGGACACCACATCCCGTTCCAATCAGCATCGGAATAAACGATTTTCCTGACAGACCAAATTTGCGAAAAATACGGTCCATAATAAAAGCCACTCTCGCCATATAGCCACAGCCTTCCAAGAACGCCAGAAATAGGAATAAAATCAGAATCTGTGGGACGAAGCCGAGGACAGCCCCCACACCTGCAACGATTCCATCCAGTATCAGACTACTCAGCCAGCCGGCACATCCGACAGCCTGCAACGCATTTTCTATCAGAACCGGAATGCCCGGAATATACAGTCCAAACAGACTCCAGCCCTCGCCAAACACACCGTCATTTGCCCAGTCTGTAGCCCAGCCACCAACCGTCGTTACAGAAATGTAATATACCAGAAACATTACGGCAGCAAATATTGGAAGTGCCAGAAAACGGTTCGTCACAATCCTGTCGATTCTATCAGAAACTGTCATTGTCCTTTTCTGATTCTTCGTACAGCACTCGCCTATCATCGAAGAGATATAAGAATATCTTTCATTTGTGATAACGCTTTCCGTATCATCATCAAACTGCTGCTCCATTTCTTTTATTTCTGCTGACACATCCGGAACTTCTTTCAGAAGTTCTAAAATCTTGTCATCTTTTTCTAATAATTTAATTGCAAAAAAGCGTTTTTGTGTAACATCCGTAACAGAAAGCAGTTTATCCTCTGCTTTTTGGATGATTGCTTCTGCCTCATCCGAAAAGGTGTGTGCCAGAGCCGTTTTTTTCTGCTCTTTCGCAAGCAAAATGGCTTTTTGTGCAAGCTGATTGATTCCTGTTCCTTTTAATGCTGAAATCGAAACCACTTCACAGCCCAGTTTTTCCTGCAATGCTTTTATATGAATCTGGTCGCCATTTTTTTCTACCAAATCCATCATATTTACAGCAATAATCGTCGGAATCCCCAGTTCCAGCAATTGTGTTGACAAATATAAATTTCGCTCGATATTCGTACCATCCACTATGTTAATAATCGCATCTGGTTTTTCCTGAATCAGATAATTTCTTGCAACAACTTCTTCCAGCGTATATGGTGATAAAGAATAAATTCCCGGTAAATCTGTCAGAATCACTTCTTTATCCTGTTTTAATTTTCCTTCCTTTTTTTCAACGGTAACCCCCGGCCAGTTTCCTACATACTGGGCCGCACCCGTTAAGGCATTGAACAACGTAGTTTTTCCACAGTTTGGATTTCCTGCCAGCGCAATTTTAATTGACATCTTTTTCGTTCCTTTCTTATTGCTTTAACTTCTACCTTTTTGCAACTATCTTGTCTTGCTTATTTCGTTTCCATTATCTTTACTTCTATCCTGCTTATTCAACTTCTATCATCTTTGCATCCATCTTGCGAAGCGTCAGTTCATAACCACGCACGGTTACTTCAACCGGGTCGCCTAATGGTGCTACTTTTCGCACATAAACAGAAACTCCCTTTGTAATTCCCATATCCATAATTCTTCTTTTTACCGGGCCGGTTCCTGTGAGCTTTGTTACGGTTACCGTTTCTCCACAAGATATTTCATTTAATGTTTTCATCCATTTCCTCTCTTTCCTGCCGTATTGCTGCATACCTTCTGTCAAAAAAGACAGACTATACCATAATCTTATTTGCCATATCTCTTCCGATTGCTATCCGGGAATCCTTGATATTAACAATCATATTTCCTTTTGTTTCAGAAATTACTGTTACAATACCACCTGCAACAAATCCCAGACTTTCCAGAAATTTGCGTGTTTCTTCTTTTCCTCCGATATGTTTAATCGTATTTTTTTCTCCCATATTTACCATTGACAACGGCATAGTATCACCTTCACTTTCATTTACCTAACGTGTGTTAGTAATAACTAACTTATTTTGACGTAAGTTAGTATAAACTAACCAAAATTAGTTGTCAATACTTTTTTGAAATTTTTTTGTTTTTTAGAAAAGCCTTCCTGTTATCTTTTCTAATACCCTTCTTAGACAGGCTGCTATCTTTCCTGAAAAAACTTCTGAAGCCCAGCTGCTATTTTTTCCTGACAATCCCATCAAAAAAGTGCCTGACCATAAAAATTATGGCCGGCACTTTTCATCCGTCTGTTTCTATTATTTTGATAATAATATTCTGTCATTATCGAGCTGTTTTCCTACATTATCTTTGAATTTTTCCAGTAAATCATCTACTGTCAAAACAGAACGCTCTTTTCCTGATACGTCAAAGACCACTCTGCCGGAATCCATCATTAATGTCCGGTTTCCCAATTCTAATGCCTGCTTCATATTATGCGTAACCATAAGACAGGTAATGTTTCGCTCTGCTACGATATTTTTTGTCAGAGCCAGCACTTTTTCAGCAGTTGCCGGGTCAAGTGCTGCCGTATGTTCATCCAGAAGAAGCAGTTTTGGAGTTACCATCGTTGCCATCAGCAATGTCAGAGCCTGACGCTGTCCACCCGACAAAAGTCCTACCGGCTGCTTCATACGGTCTTCCAGTCCCATTTCAAGCAAGGCAAGCTGTTCCCGGAAAAACTCTTTTTCTTTTTTACGGCTTCGTTTAAAGAAAAAATATTTTCTGGTAGAAGCACGCAGATACGCAAGCGACATATTTTCCTCAATTGTCATATGAGGTGCTGTTCCGAGCAATGGGTCCTGAAACAAATGACCAATGTCCTTGCTTCGCAAATGCTCCTGCTTAAATGTAATATTCTCACCATCCAGTACGATATCGCCTTCATCCACGAAGAAAGCACCCGTTATCGCATTAAACATAGTCGATTTTCCTGCACCGTTGCTTCCGACAATCGTTGCAAAATCGCCATCATCCAGAGAAAGATTCAAATCCGTTAATGCCTTCTTTTCGTTAATGGTACCCGGATTAAAAGTCTTGCTTATATGTACTAATTCCAACATTAGCAGGCACCCCCTTTCTTTCTCTGAGCAATATTGGCATATCTGTGCTTTGCAAAAACTGCCTTATTCTTCAGATATGGGAATGCAATCGCAATTGCGACGATTAATGCCGATACCAGTTTTAAACACTCTGCCGGAACATTGACACGGATAGCTACTGCTACAATGAAACGATACAGACAGCTTCCGAAAATAACACCAACAATCCGGCGCACCATTGTCTTCTTGCCAACCAGCGTTTCGCCGATAATCAGACTGGCAAGGGCAATCGTTACCATTCCGGTTCCCAGGTTGATATCACAGGATTTCTGATACTGGGCAAGAATACCACCGGATAATGCCGTCAAAGCACTGGATACGCAAAGCCCAACCGTAATCGTATATTTCGGGTTAATACTGGATGCTTTTACCATCGCTGTATTATCGCCTGTTGCACGGATAGAAAGTCCCAGCCGTGTACTCATAAATGCTCCCAGTAAAATTCCTATTGCAATCACAATAATCGCAACTAATATCAGACGATACCATCCATCTGTTACCAGAAACTGATAAACGCCTGCGCTGCAATGTTTCTCAATAAAGTCTTTTGTCATGGTAAAGATACTGTCACACTGAAACAGGTTCAAATTGGACGAAAATCCCATCACTGCGATATTAACAGTATATAATCCCGTATTGACAATGATACCGGCAAGAATGGATTCTACGCCCATTCTCGTCTGTAAAAAGGCTGTGACAAAGCCGGAAAGCACACCGGCACCAATCGCACAAAAAAGTGCCAGTACCGGATGACCGGCAAGTGTCATGCTGGCTGCTACGGCACATCCTAATGTAAAACAGCCGTCTGTAGATAAATCTGCAATATTTAATATAGAGAAAGATAAAAACAAAGCTAATACTACCAGGGAATAAATAAATCCTAACTCCAGTGCACTTTGCAGAATCGAAATCGTAAAAATTGAAGACATATTTTTCCTCCGGTCTTATTCAAATTCTTTTGCTGTCTTTGTTTCTTTTAATTCTTCACAAAGGTCTTTAAACGCACTGTATTCTAATCCGATAGCCTCTGCTGTTTCTGTATTAACAGTAGCAATACCATTATCCAGTGTTTTAACAGCCATCTCGCCCGGCTTCTTATTTTCAGTCAATACTTCAATTGCCATCTGCGCCGTCTGTGTTCCTAACTCTTCGTAGTTTACGCCGTAACCACAGAATGCACCATTTAATGCAAACGAATCAGCACCACAGTAATGAGGAATCTTTGCCTTTGTAAATTTTTCATAAATCGCAAGTTCTGCCGTCATAACCGTATTGTCTGTCGGAGTAAATACAGCATCTACATTTGCAGCTGCAAGGGCATCTGCTGCCAGACTGATTTCGTCATTCGTTGTACCCGTTTTTTCTACTACTTCAATGCCATTTTTCTCACAAAATTCTTTTGCTTCTTTGACAGGATTTTTAGAAGAATCCTGGCTCTTATCATATAACAGACCCAGTTTTTTCACATCACTGTCTGCTGCCACAATCAGTTTCAAAATTGCTTCTGTATTTAATGCATCACTGACACCCGTAATATTGGCACCCGGTGCGTCCATACTCTTTACCAGACCGGCTGCTTCCGGGTCTGATACAGCTGCAAATACGACAGGAATCTGATTTTCTTCTGTTGCTGCCTGTGCCACTACTGCTGTAGGTGTTGCAATCGGAATAATAATATCCACTTCGTCAGCAACCAAATCAGCCATAATCTGGTTTAATGTACTCTGGTCTGCCTGACCGTTAAATGTATAATCTTCGTAATCAAAGGTAACTCCCAGCTCTTTTCCTTTTCCATCTAATTCTGTCTGAATCGCATCCTGAATCTGATTTAACGATGCATCATCTACATACTGCACAATACCTACTTTATAAGTCTTGTCAGAATTTCCCTTTTGGGAATCTGATGCTCCACATCCAAAGATACAGGTACTTACCATCGCCAATGCTGCCACTAATAAAAGTCGTTTTTTCATAAAATACCTCTTTTCTGCGTTGTCAAACGTAGGGGGACTTTTGCAACGCTTTCAATAAAATATCCCCTAATCTATTAAGTAAACCACGATTAGGGGACTTTTGTCAAGATGTCTGCTCTACTTGCTTTGTAATAAACGCTTCCATCTCCTCTTTTTTCATATCAAGCGAAATGGCAAGTTCGCCGTACAGACCGTCTTCTGCCATTTTCAGATATCGTTCATCAATTGTCGCTAATTTCTTTCCACCTGCCAGACGAGACTGTCTTCTTAAATATAATGTTTTAATAATCTTAATCAGATTCTCAAAACTGCAGGTTTTCATTGCTTCTTTATAGCTTTCTTCTCTCTTTTTTTCATCTGCTATCCACAATGGCTCTATTTCCGGAATCTGTCTAATCCGTTCCATTGCCTCCTCTTTTGTCAGAATCTTTCTCATTACAATTTTTTCATTATCAACAGGTGTATAAATTGTACTGCCATTTGAATATACCGGCAATAACGTATAATAGAGTCTTCCCTTTGCTATTCCGGACATATCCATTGTTCCAACATTTTTTACTTCACATACACCACTGCTGCCGTAGACAATATAATCTCCAACCTGAAACATATTCTTCCTCCTCTTAACAAAGTAAAAGACCTAACACAAGTAATTACAAGTGAAACGGTCTTTTACAACGTCTTATCGCATCTGCAATCTCTATTTCTTATTATAAATCAAATTTTTTTGTGATGTAAGTAAAAAATAAAAATATTTTTTCTGCTGCAGTGAAACAAAATAGAAAATCGTCTTTTTCCCTGCACACAGCAAAACAGAACACACAATTATCTTTCTGCTGTGCTTAATACTGGATAATGCCAAACTGTGCCAGTGAATAGAACACCAGGATAATAATCAGGCAAACCGGAGCCACATAACGAATCATAACACGGAAAATTTTGCGTCTTCCAAATTTTTCGCCATTCTTTGTTATTTCGTCTTCTATTGTTTGAGTGCCAAGCACCCAGCCAATCAGGATACAAGAAAAGAGTGCAACAAGTGGCATCAGGATACTGTTGGAAACATAATCAAAGAATGTCAAAAAGTCCATTCCCAGCAATTTGATATTTGACCAGATTCCATTTCCTAATGATGATGGAACACCAAGAAGAAGACTAAAGCAAAAAACAATAATGCACGCCTTCACACGCGATATGTGGAAACGGTCCATAATCATCGATACAATGGCTTCCATAACGGAAATTGAACTGGTAAGTGCTGCCAACAACACAAGCACAAAGAAACAGATTCCTATGATATTGCCAAATGCCATAGAATCAAAAACTTTTGGCAGTGTCATAAACATCAGTCCGGCACCACTGGTTGCAAGTCCCTGTTCCCCACTGAAAACATAAACTGCAGGTACAATCATAAAACCAGCCATCAAAGCTACTACCGTATCAAATATTTCAATCTGGTTGACCGATTTTCCTAAATCAACATCATCTTTTACATACGAACCATAACAGACCATAATTCCCATTGCGATACTCATTGAGAAAAACAACTGCCCCATTGCAGCACAAATCGTTTTCAATGAAAACTTTGAAAAGTCAGGCAGCAGATAATAACGGATTCCCGCCCCTGCGCCCGGCAGAAATGTGACATAAATGCAGACACCTGCCGTAATAACCAGTAACAACGGCATTAATATCTTGCTGACACGCTCTACGCCTTTTTGTACACCACCTAATATTACTATCGTCGTTGCCAATAAGAAAATGGCAAAGAAGATAAGTGGTGCATAAGTGGAACCGATAAAATTAGTAAAATAACTATCTTTAGCAGCATTGGAAACACCACCCGACAAAAAAGTTGCCGTATACTTTAAAACCCATCCACCAATAACACAATAATATGGCAGGATGATAACCGGAACTGCTGCTGCGAGATATCCTAAGAAACCAAATTTCTTATGCAGTTTTTTATATGCTGTGATTGCACTGGTTTTTGTCTTTCTTCCTATAGATATTTCCATCATCAAAAGCGAAAAACCAAATGTAACGGCAAGAATCAGATATACTAAAATAAAAATTCCACCACCGTACTGTGCTGCCAGATAAGGAAATCTCCATAAATTTCCCAAGCCGACTGCACTTCCGGCTGCTGCCAGCACAAATCCTAATTTTCCACTAAAACTACTTCTTTCTTCTTTCATTTTTACCAGCTGCCACCTTTGTTTGTGGCAGCATATTCCTTTCATAAATCTTCTATTATATTAACCTATTCTGTAGCCAGAGTCCACAACAAAATAAGAAACCTGTTTTATGTATTATTTTATCTTCATGCCCTTTGCATAGCCTTTCTTCCCGAAGAGTTTTCTGTATTTTCTGACGCTCTGTTTCGGTACGTCTATGATGGCTTTTTTATGGATGCCTTTAATGGCATCTTTTCCAACCTTCTTCAGAACTGTGGTTTTTAGGACAAGTTTCTTCAGGCTTCTGCACCCATAAAAGGCTTTTGTGCCGATTGTGGCCAGTTTCTTTCCCCTGATAATGACTGTGGCCAGTTTCCTGTTTCCGGCAAAGGCTTTGTTGCCTATCTTTGTCACATTTGCGCCCACGGTCACTTTCTTTAGTTTCTTACAGCCTTTTAATGCGTTTGCATTTACTGCCGTTACCTTGAAGGTACAGCCGCTGATTTTTACCGTGGAAGGAATGGTTACCGACACAACGGTTTTTTTCTTCAATCCTGCCACGGATACGGTACCACCCGTCCTGCCCGTTTTTGTAATGGCATATGTAATGCCGGAAACGGTATGTTTTGTATTTTTCTTTGGCAGTGCCGTATCTGTCTTGGATGCTGCAGAAGGCTTTGAAGTGCCATAGTCTGTCTTTGACACGGCAGGTGCTGCAAACTTTCCATAGGCAGATGTGGTATAAAACTCATTTGTGATTTTAAATATCTTATCATTGCTTTCGGAGAAGACGGATGTGCCTTTCAGGAAGAAAGCACGGTTTGCCCAGGAATCATCCGAGGTAACATCCACGCCATACCAGGTTTTTCCGTCAAGGGTAACCATATTCCACATATGGGAATCGCTTACCACTTCAATACACTTAATGCCATAATAATCACAATAAACCTTAAAGAGGCCTGCATAGCCTTCACAGCAGCCGGTTTTGGAACTTAGCATCCTGCCGACGGAGCGTGTGTCATTGGCCGTTTTTTCATTGAGGGTATAACCCGTATTATTATAACTGTAGTATTTTACGATATAATCATGAATTTTTCTTACTTTGTCATATGCCGTATCGGCAGTCTTAATGCCAATATCGGAAAGGCCGGTAACGAAGTAACCGTGGTAGGAAATGGCATCAGCCTTTGCCATGGTTTCATCATATGCCCAGACGGGAGTGAAACGTCCGTACCACGTTCCGTCGTTTTCGGTACATCCTGCGAATACGAGGTAACGCAGCCAGAAGATTTCCGGATGGTCAAGAATCATTGCGGCAGCTGCATTGTAGGCATTTTCCTTTGCATAACGGCTGTCAGCACTGACAAGGACACTGTCTGTATTTCCGAGTTCCTTCTTTTCCGGGATAAAACGGTAATAATTAAAAAGTGCGCCGTAAATGGTTTTTTCCACCGTGCTGAGTTTCGTATAGTAATAACCGGTATCGGAATTTTCCGGATATGCTGCCTTTGCCACGTCCGTACCGTCCGTGTCAAATTCATAACCGTCCCCGTCAGGAATGTTTACACGGGTACTTGCGTTATCCTGCCACAGTGCAAGAAATTCCTTATCGCCGTAATCAGAGGCAGAAATTTCCTTTACCATTTTTTCGCCGTCCCACCAGCCGAGGAAGGTATATCCTTTTTTGGTAACATCGGAAGGAAGGGTAACCGGGTTATTGAACTTATATTCCGTGACACTGCCGGACTGTATGGTTCCGCCGTCGGTATCATAGGAAATAGTGTAATTGCCCGTGCCGTATCTTGCATAGAGGGTAATATAGCCCGTTTCCGTTTTTCCTATGGTTTTTACCGGGTCGCCCGTAAATTTTTCATCAAGATACCAGCCGAGGAAACGGAATCCTGCCTTTGTGACATTTGCAGGAAGAGTGGTTTCCTTTCCGTGGGTATATTCTTCCGGGCAGTCCCCCTTAACGGTTCCACCGTTTAAGACATATTCCAGGGGGTAGGTTCTTGGCAGTGCCTTTGCAGAAACGACGGCATCTTCGGCACCCAGTGTAAATACCAGGGAATTTTCCGTCTGCACGGCACCGGTCACGGAAGCCGATTCATATGTAAAACCGTCCGGTGCATATCCGTCTTGCGTGTCAAAGGAAAGGGTTACCTTCTGGCCGAAATAATACGTTCCTTCCCCCTGCACGTTTGAAACGCCCGTGCCTTTTTCGACAGAAACGGCATACTGCATTCTGTTATAGGTATAGGTAAGGACTGCCTTTCCGTCGCCTGCAACGGCAAGGCTTTTTACTTCCGGTGTGGAAAAGCCTTCCTTTTTCCAGCGTGAAGGTCCCGGGAATACCAGGGAACCGGTAATGCCCGTAAATGTATGTTCCGTTACTTCATCTTCCGTTCCCGGCAGTCCCTTATAGACACAACGGACGGTATATTGTGTATCAGCATTGGCCGAAACGGACGGTGTCAGCACCACATCGGACGTGCCGACCGTAATGCATCCTGCAGGCACGCCGTTATTTAATTCCGAAGAAACACTTCCTGCCGTAACCGTCCACTTTTCAAAGGTATAGCCCGGGGATACGGTACAGGAGAAACTTATCTTCTGTCCGTACAGATATGCGTAACTTCCCGCCTGTGTCCTTGTGACGGAGCCGTCGGTAAGGGACAGGGCGTTTATGCCATCCGCGGTATTTAAGGTAACGTGATATTCCTGTCTTTTATAAGTATAGGTAAGGACGGCATCTGCCGTTCCCTTAATGGTCAGGGACTGTTTTACAGGAGTGACAAAGCCTGCTCTTTTCCACAAAGCAGGGTCAGGGCTTACCACGGTATCGGTGGTGCCCGTATATACGTGGGATTCGGTCACGTTTCCGTCTTCCGTGAGTCCCTCATAGACACAATTAACGGTATATTCCGTGCCGGTACCGGCCTCCCACTGAGCCAGAAGCCTTACCGTCACGCCACTGCCGGAGGCAAGGTTTCCGTTAACGGTCTGTCCTTTCCCAAATACCGTATCCTTTCCCTGCACCTTCCAGCCCGTGAAAACGTAGCCCGGTCTTTCATAGGTTTTATCCGGGAGCGTGAATGCCGTATCATAAACGGCATCAATGTCTTCAAAGGTACCGGTCACATTTTCGTCTTCCGTATTCTTATCCAGGACAACACGGTAATGGACGGGTATCCATCTGGCATACAGTTTATAAACACCGGAGGCAGAGGCAGGGATTTCAAGAATCCTTGTGTCTTCCTGAAAATCTTCCGTGGTATACCATCCCGCAAAAGAGTAGCCTTCCTTCTTAATGTCTGCAGGCAGTCTGCAGCCTGTTCCATAGGTATAGGAACCATAAAAGGTATCGGTTGACGTTTCACTGCCATCAAGGTTACCATATGAAATCTTATATTTTTTCGGCACAAAGCCGGCATACAGGGTCATGTCCCCGTCAAAGGTTACGGAAGAAACCAGTTTTCCGCGTTCATCAATGTACTTTTCCCCCTCGCCTTTTCCGGCAGCGTCCGTGGAACGGTAAAAGCCGGTAAAGTCATAGGTTGTTTTTTCGGGAAGTTCCGTAAGGGATGCCACGGCTCCCAGTACATTATCTTCCTTATTATAGGAATCACACAAATAGACATAATCCCTTCTTACCTTCTTCTCCCCATCCACGCCGTCATAAGACAGGTCAATACGGAATGGCGTGGTGCCGTCAGGAAGAATCTTTTTGTCCCCATATGTTTTTCCCACAAAATCCACGGCAGAGGATGGAACCGGCACACGAAAGGTTGCATCACCATCATAGGTTCCCCCGAAGGTTACGTTAGGATTCGGGAGGGTTACCGTAGTGCCAACACATCCCGACAGAACATACGCCCCGTAATATTCCACGTTTTTGGGTAAAATAAAAGAACGTACATAAGCACGCTCGTATAAACTGAAATCATTGACTTTTTTTAGTTTTGTACAGGCTGAAGCATCTATGTCGATGATGTTACTAATAGTGCACTTTTGAAGGAAAGAATCCTCATTGCTTACGGTTCCTTGACCGATACTGACCACGTCGTACGTGCCATACTCATCCGTAAAGGACGCTGGGATGACAAGGGACTGTGCAATATCCTGACCATATATTTGAACCCGAGAAGCAGGCCCGTTCTTAATTCCGTTATCAATAAGATACCCCCAGGTAACATCCCCTATGGTTGCCGTTTTAAAAGTAAGAGCATCTGCCTTTTTCAGGGAAAAGAAGGAAAAAGCAGCAGCCATACAGAACAGCAGGATGAAAGAAACGAGTATTTTTTTACAGTGCTTCTGCGGGCGTGAAACAGAGCACCGTTTCAATAAAGTAACTTTCATAGGGAAAACCCCCTTTCTTAGAATATTTGTTATAAGAACATTATAGGTCATTGACCTATCGTTGTTTTTCTTTTTTAGAAGATTTTTTGCAGAACACAATCTGCATTTCTGACAGCTACAGAAGTCTTATACTGCCAGATTCAGTATCCTTATTGGCCAGAGTCCACGCCAGTGAACTCTGGTCAAAACAATTAAACAGATTCAAATTCTTCTACAATTTCCTTTGATGGTGGTGGAGTCAGAAGACTGACAACAACAATGGCAATACTTGCCAGAATAAATGCAGGAAGCAATTCGTAAATATCCCATACACCACCAAGAGGGCGAAGCAGATATTTCCATACAAATACCATTACACCACCAACGAGCATACCGGCAAGCGCACCATATTTATTGGAGCGTTTCCAGAAAAGTGAAAACAGCATAACCGGGCCGAAAGAAGCACCAAAGCCTGCCCATGCAAAGGAAACAATATTAAATACTGAGCTGTTCGGGTCACGTGCAATAAAGACACCGACAAGCGCGATAACAACTACTGTCAGTCTTGCAACAACCATAGATGCTTTTTGGGAAAGATTGATTTTAAATACATCATGCAACAGGTTCTGCGATACGCTGGAAGATGCTGCCAAAAGCTGTGAATCGGATGTTGACATCGTACAGGCAAGTATTCCGGCCATAATCAGACCGGCAAGAATAACTGCAAGAACACCATGCTTGCTTAACAGTATTGCAATTTTAATAATCAGCGTTTCTGACTGTGACGAATCCGTAAATACGTCGATATGACCTGCCTGTGAAACACTGTATCCGATAATACCGATACCAATAGCGACAAACATAGAAATCGTTACCCAGACCGTTGCGATTCGTCTGGAAAGTTTTAATTTATTTTCATCTTCAATTCCCATAAAACGTAACAGGATGTGCGGCATACCAAAGTAGCCGAGTCCCCATGCCAGTGTAGAAATAATCGTAAGAAATCCATACGGAGAGGACTGTCCGGTTGTAACATCATGCATTTTTGTCATAGACAGATATCCGGATAATGATTTTGCATTTTCTAATACAACATCCGGTCCTCCGGCAAGTGAAACACCGAAAATAACAACAATAATTAATGCGATTGTCATAACGATGCTCTGAATCAAATCAGTAGTACTTGCTGCAAGGAAACCACCCAGAGCAGTATAAGCAACAATAATGACAGCACTAAGAATCATCATTGGCAGATACGGAGCATTAAAAAGTGTTCCGAATAGTTTACCACACGCTGCAAAGCCAGAAGCTGTATATGGTACAAAGAAAATAACAATAATAATTGCTGCTATGGCAGAAATGATATGACTTGTGTCACGATAACGGTTAGAGAAAAATTCCGGAATGGTAATGGAATTATTCGCCTTGTGACTATAACGGCGCAGACGTTTTGCAACGAAAAGCCAGTTCAAATACGTGCCAATACCAAGACCGATAGCAGTCCATCCGGCATCAGCAACACCTGACAGATAAGCAACGCCGGGAAGTCCCATCAAAAGCCAGCTGCTCATATCAGAAGCCTCAGCACTCATCGCTGTTACAAGTGGACCGAGTTTTCTGCCACCCAGATAAAAATCATTTACATCATTGTTCTTTTTGGAATAGATAATGCCTATCGTAACCATCATAATCAAATAAAAAATGATTACGGCAAGTATTCCCAGTGTTCTAGTATTCATAAATACTTACCCTAGCCTTTCTTTTTACTGTTTAAACTGTTGTTTGCCATAAATCATCCAAAATTGTAAGCATAAGATGACAAACCTCATTGCCCGGAAAAGTCTGTAGCATTACTGTATAAAATAGGCAATTAAAACAAACAAAATCTGTATAATCGCAAACCGGAATACTACCTGTGTATCCGACCAGCCTCTTTCTTTTCTTGCGTGGTCATGCAATGGTGTTCTTGTATTTTTCAAAATCGATATTTTCAAAAAACGAAGCAGGAAAATCTTTACCAGACCAATTCCACCATCTACAATCAGCACGGCAGCCAGTAACAAATAGATAAACGGATGTCCTGTTTTCATTGCGATAACAGCCAGATAAAATCCTAATGCCCTTGAACCGGCATCTCCCATTAACATACTGCTTGGCTGTGAGTTAAAACAAAGATATGCCAGCAGAATGGAAACAAAAATCAGACAGGTTGCACCGTAGCTTCCCAGTTCTTTTGGGAACAGTACCGTAAATGCTGTTAATGACACACAGCACAAGCTGGCACAAAGGCCATCCACACCATCTGAACAGTTTGTAACATTGATGGATACCCAGATTAAGATAACACCCAGTATGAAATAAACCGGCACCGGAATATTCCATGCCATACTGCCAAAATGAATCGTTGTCGTATTATAATTTACAAAATTCCACATTGTCAGCAATGCCAGAATCAAATCGATGGCACCTTTTTTATAATCACTCCACGGATTTTTGGATGCATCATCTAAATATCCACTTAACATCATGGCAAACAGCAAAATGCAATATACAATATATTCCCGGCTGATTGGCAGAAAAAGCAGCGTGCTGACAATAAAGCATGCTGTCAGTATTAAGCCAACGCCACGGATTTTTCCCTTTGACAGGGAACCATTGATTGCAAATTCTCTTCCCTGGTCTTTTGGTAAAAAAGAGAATGGGAAACGCAGACACAAAAATGTGATTAAAAATGCAAATAATACACCAAGCATTGTAATCTGATTGGGCATTATGTAATGAAGTAACATTTGATACATTTTTTTCTCCTCCTTCGTGGTTTCTTAATAAGTATACAAACGATATTCATTTCTTATTTTTCAACAAGTTACAGTATAGCACATTTTCAGAAACGTGAAAAGAACAAAAGGAAATGGCAGTTTTGTCAGTCCCTACATTCCAATGAAATCCTGCGCTTTCTGGCACAACTCTTCTAACTGTGCATATGTTTCCACTGTATTTACCTGACGTCGTATGCCGGCTGAGTTTTTATATCCTGCCGTATACCAGGCGACATGTTTACGCATCTCACGCATTCCCATCGTTTCGCCCTTGAAATCGGCAAGCATCCGGCCATGACGCAGTATCATTGCAAGCACCTCTGAAATTTCCGGCTTTTTCTCCATTATGCCGGTTTCCTGATATGTTTTTATCTGATGGAATAACCACGGATTGCCACGAACGCCACGTGCCAGCATCAGTCCGTCACACCCGGTTTCTTTTTCACACTGTATGGCATCTTCTACCGAAAAAATATCGCCACTGGCAATAACCGGAATGGATACTGCCTCTTTTACCTTTGCAATAATTTCCCAATCGGCCTTCCCACTATAATATTCTTCCCGGGTTCTGCCGTGCACGGCTACGGCAGCAGCCCCATTGTCTTCCATATATTTTGCAAATTCGACAGCATTAATATGCTCATTATCAAATCCTTTGCGAAACTTGACGGTTACCGGTTTCTGAATCTGTCCGGTTATTTTTTTCACAATCTGCCCTGCCAGTTTTGGATTTTTCATCAGGGCAGAACCTTCACCGTTGTTGACTACCTTCGGCACGGGACATCCCATATTAATATCCAGAATGTCAAAATTTCTATTCTCAATCTGCTGTGCCATATCTGCCATAATCTGTGCGTCTGAGCCAAACAGCTGCAAAGCTGCCGGTCTTTCTTTCTCATCAATCTCCCACAGTTTTTCCGTGTTTTTATTATGATAAAAAATGCCTTTCGCACTAATCATTTCGGTGTAAACCAAGTCAGCACCCTGCTCTTTGCATAAGATACGAAATGGCAGGTCTGTTACCCCTGCCATCGGTGCTAATATTAAATTTCCCTGTATCGCTACATTACCAATTTTTAATTCTCTCATTCCATTTCCACTATTCATTTCTTTTATTTTTTCTGCTTTTTATAGATATAAAGCAATCCTTTTAAGGTCAAATCAGGGTCATATATCTGGATTTCATCCGTATGGTCTGAAACCACTTTGCCAAGACCTCCGGTTGCAATTACCTTTGCATCTGGTATGTTTGCTTCCTTTTTGATTTTACGGATAATATATTCTGACTGGCCTAATGTTCCATAAAAAAGACCTGCCTGCATAGAAGTAATCGTATCTTTTGCCACGACAACATTTGGGCATTTGATTTCGATTTCTGGAAGATTTGCTGTATTATTCCACAACGCATTGGCAGAGATACGGATTCCCGGACTGATTACTCCACCCTGAAAAGCACCTTCAGCCGTAACCAAATCATATGTAGTTGCCGTTCCAAAATCGACAACAATAACAGGGCCACCATACTGCTCATAGGCGCTGACAGCATCTACAATACGGTCCGGACCAATTTCCTTTGGATTTGCAGTTTCAATACGGATTCCCGTTTTTGTACCGGCACCTACCACAATCGGATGGCAATGCAGATATTTTATAATGGCACTCGTAAATGAGTACATCATCTGTGGCACAACGGAAGCGATAATCACTTCTGAAATATCTTCCGAAGAAAATCCTTTCTGTACCAGAATATTGCAAAGTAATTCGCCATACTCATCAGATGTGCGTGGGACTTTCACCGTAAAACGAAAACGTGTAATCAAATCATCTTCCCGAAATACACCAAATGTAATGTCTGTATTTCCAACATCAACTGCCAATAACATAATTTTATCCTCTCAATTCTATCCATACAGTTTTATTTTATTCTTCATCCAGAAGTTCACTTACGTCTTCATGTAAAAAGACTGCCCGGTAATACACTTCCAGCGATTCTAACAATTCTCTTTTATCCATCTGTATCTGTTTTATTTTCAGTACACTTCCAATTTCATCAAACAGCAAATCATTTTCCCTTGCCGTAACGTGCATCAGCAGATTTCCATAATCATCAAAATGCAGTGTCAATATGCCACCAACATCTGCCGTATACAATACGCACAATATCTGCAATTCTTCCTGAATCGACGTTGGCAGTCCTGAAAAATCAGGATTGAGATAATATTTTTCTTCGTATGCACTTGCTGCACACAGAATAACGCCCTGCACTTCGGGTGTTTCACTAAACATATCCATAAAGCCCCCTTACCGACACTTCGCCGGATAGTATTTCTTTTATTTTTCCATCTATTTCTACCAGCAGGGCACCTTCTTTGTTAATCCCCCTGGCAATGCCGGAATCCGTTTTTTCTAAACTGGCTTCTTCTGCCAGGCCATAGTAAACACGCACTTCCCGGTCTTTATTTGCAAGAACGCTGTTATATTCCTCCATAAAAGAGGTCAAATCCTGTTCCTGTACATATCGCTTATAGTATTCACTAAAAATAGCTACAACCCTGGCTGCCAGTTCACACCGGTCCGTCTTCCTGCCTGTTTCCATCAAAACAGATGTCGCTTTTTGTTGTAATTCCTCTGGAAAATCAGTTGTGTTGGCATTAATTCCAATGCCGGTAACAACATAATGTATATAGTTCGTTTCAGAACTCATCTCCGTAAGTATACCACAAATTTTCTTTTTGGCAACAATAACATCATTCGGCCATTTAATTTGTGCTTCTATTCCACAAACCTCCTGTATCGCTTTTGCCAGTGCCAATGCCGTCAAAAGCGTAATGCCACTTACTTTGGAAGGTGGCATATCCGGACGCAGTAAAAGTGTCATCCAGATACCGACTCCTTTTTGGGAATGCCAGTCACGGCCACGTCTGCCTTTGCCTGCCGTTTGTTCTTCTGCAACCAGTAATATACCCTCTTCTTCCCCTGCTTCTGCCAGCTGCTTTGCTTTTGCATTGGTTGAATCAATGCTTTCAAAACTCTGCACTTTCTGACAGATACAATCTTCGGGAAGACGGCTTAAAATATCCGGTGCATACAGCCTGTCCGGAGAAGAAACAAGACGATAGCCCTTGTTCGCCAAAGCTTCGATATCATAACCACATTCCTTGAGTGCAGCAATATTCTTCCAGATTGCCTGTCTGGACACCCCAAACTGTTCACACAATTCTGTTCCGGAAATATATTCATCTGCATTTCTTAATGCCTTTAGTATCTTTTCTTTCACATTTGTCCTCATTTCTGGTCATTTTGTTATAAAAAGGCGATGCAAATATGAAATTTGCATCTGCCTTCCCATTCACTTATTTTTGCTTAGAAATTAATCACATTCTCCTAAAGTCGCTACCATAACAGCCTTGATGGTGTGCATTCTGTTTTCTGCCTCATCAAATACGACGGACTGCTCTGACTCAAATACCTCATCTGTTACTTCCAGTTCTTTCAAACCAAACTTCTCATATACCTGTTTTCCAATCGTTGTCTTTAAATCATGGAAAGCAGGAAGACAATGTGTGAAAATCGCCGTATCCTTCGCATTTTCCATTACTTTTTTATTAACCTGATATGGTGACAGCACACGGATACGCTCCTCCCAGACTTCGTCCGGCTCCCCCATGGATACCCACACATCTGTATAAATTACATCTGCGTCTTTTGTTCCTGTCATAACATCTTCCGTCAGGGTAATCGAACCACCGGAAGCTTTTGCATATTCCTGACACTCTTCCACTAACTCTGCAGAAGGGAAATATTCTTTTGCCGTACATGCCACAAAATCCATTCCCATCTTCGCACAGGCAATCATTAGGGAATTTCCCATATTATAACGGGCATCTCCCATATATACCAGCTTAACACCCTTGATTTTTCCTAAATGCTCCCGAATCGTAAGAAGTGTTGCCAGCATCTGTGTCGGATGGTATTCGTTCGTCAGACCGTTCCATACCGGTACGCCTGCATATTTTGCTAATTCTTCCACGATTTCCTGACCATAGCCACGGTACTCAATTCCGTCAAACATACGTCCCAGAACACGGGCCGTATCGGCAATGCTCTCTTTTTTGCCAATCTGGGAACCGGATGGGTCCAGGTAAGTAGTTCCCATTCCCATATCGTGCGCTGCAATTTCAAAAGAACAACGGGTACGGGTACTTGTTTTTTCAAAAATCAACGCCACGTTTTTTCCAACATAATTATTGACCAAAATACCCTTTTTCTTTTTTTCTTTCAAATCTGCTGCCAAATCAACTAAATATAAAATTTCTTCCGGTGTAAAATCCTTTAATGTTAAAAAATTTCTTCCTTTTAAATTCATACGATTCCTCTTTTCTAAGCAATTTATTATATTTTTTCTATATTGCTTATTGCACTTTTCTTGCTTTTTATTGTACTTATTTGTCTTTTGCCAGTTCTGCAATAGAAGTAACCATTCCTGCCATTGACTGGATTTCAGAAGGAATGATAATCTTGGTTGCCTGACCATCAGAAGCCTTTTCAAATGCTTCCAGACTCTTTAACTGAATTACCTTGTCAGTTGCGCCTGCTTCATTTAACATACGGATACCGTCTGCCTTTGCCTGCTGCACGGCCTTGATAGCCTGTGCCTGACCTTCTGCTTCACGAATCGTTGCTTCCTTCGTTGCCTCAGCCTTCAGAATAGCTGCTTCTTTATCGGCCTCAGCATCCAGAATAGCTGCTTCTTTTTTACCCTGTGCCACCAGAATAGCAGATTCCTTTTCACCCTGTGAACGTAAAATAGATTCTCTCTTTTCACGCTCTGCTTTCATCTGCTTTTCCATCGCATCCTGAATTGCTGCCGGTGGAATAATATTCTTTAACTCAACACGGTTAACCTTAATGCCCCATGGGTCTGTTGCTGAATCTAATGAAGCACGCATCTTTGTATTAATTGTTTCACGCGATGTCAGTGTTTCATCCAGCTCCAGTTCACCAATGATGTTACGAAGCGTTGTTGCTGTCAGATTTTCTATCGCTACGATTGGATTTTCCACTCCATATGCATATAACTTAGGGTCTGTAATCTGGAAAAAGATAACCGTATCGATTCTCATTGTTACATTATCCTTTGTAATAACAGGCTGTGGTGCAAAGTCAACAACCTGTTCCTTTAAGGTAACTTTCTTGGCTACCCTGTCAATCAGTGGTGTCTTAAAATGAATACCAACACCCCATGTTGTCTGATAACCACCAAGACGTTCCACGACATAAGCTTTTGCCTGTGGCACAACATTAATGCATGATAATAATACAACTGCTACAATCACTAAAATAATAATAAATATCATATCAAAAATCCTCCTTATTTCCTATTCATTTCCTTATTTAACGGGACGGACAAGGTTTTACCAGTACGTGTGCTCCCTCTACTGCAGTCACCTCAACCCGGGCACCGTCAGGGATAATACAATCCTCTTCCTGACTTCGCGCCATCCATTCCATTCCGTTTAAGATTACTTTGCCTGTCTGGTTAAAATTATCGATTTTCTCGATTACTTTGCCTTGCTTTCCCACTATTTCATCAACATTCGTTTTGGTTCTGCTGCTGTTTAAATGTTTCTCTGCAATCGGCCTTGTAAAAATCAACAGCACAATTGACACTGCCAGAAACAGAACAACCTGAATCCATAATGGTGCACCAAGCATTCCGGCAAGAAATGCAACCAGTGCTCCTCCGGCAAACCAGATTGTGGTAAGCCCCATTGTCAATATTTCTAACACCAGAAATACGCCAACTGCTATCAGCCAATAAACCGGTTCCATGACAAATCCTCCTTCCCCATTTATTTTCATTTTATCTGTCTGCATAGTCTGTAACCCTATGCAACATTTCCATTATCTGAAAAATACAGATGATATCATTATGTAATATCATCTGCTGAAAGTCAAGATAACTTCTTTCTTTTCTGCCGTGTAATTTCATACATCAGAATCGCTGCTGACACTGCTGCATTTAGCGATTCTAAGTTTCCTTCCATCGGAATCCTGACAGCACCCGTCAGATGCCCGATAACCTCTTGTGACAGACCATTCGCCTCATTGCCAATCACAATGCCGGCACCCGTGCAATAATCCGGTTCATCATATACAACACTTCCCTGCATCATAGTTCCATATACCGGAATCCCCTTTGCTTTTGTCTGCTCTATCACTTCTGCCAAATCATCTGCATAATAAAATGGCACCCGGAATATTGCACCCATTGTAGAACGTACTACTTTAGGATTAAACAAATCTACACTGCCTCTGCTCATAACCACACCGGACATTCCGGCACCTTCTGCCGTTCTCATAATGGTTCCTAAATTCCCCGGGTCGCGTAAATCATCTAACAGAATAATACTTTTGCGCTCATCATTAAGAATTTCCTCCAGATGATAGGACGGCATCTTTACAAGTCCCAGTATTCCCTGTGGTGTGACCGTTTCTGATATGCCGGAAAATACAGTATCTGCCACTTCTTCATATGGATATTCTTCTATCCACTGCTTTACGGTTTCTTCTGCTTTCTCATAAAAACTCTCTGCGACATATATCTTTTCCAGTTTTCCATACAGAGCAGCCTCTTTCGTCAGTTTGATTCCTTCCGAAATAAACAACTGCTTTTTTCTGCGTTCTCTTGCATTTTTTTGTAATTTCACAAGTTCTTTTACCTGTGCATTTGAGTCACTGCTAATCATCTTCTACTCCTTATTAAGAATCTCCAGAATCCTGTTACAGTATAACATAATGCTGATATCTGTTCAACGAAAGAAAAACTGCCACACCGGACATTCCGGCATGGCAGCACCTGACAAAACGATTATCAATTATGTCAAAATATTATAAATTGTCATCTCTTAATGCTTCAATCGGATTTTCTTTTTTTATTTTCTGCATAGAATATAGCATACTTGCAAAAACAATAACAAATACACTGACTATCACGATAAGCACACTCATCCACGGAACAAGGAAGCTGACATTCCATGCATCCTGCAGGCTCTTATACATCAGAAAGCAGACAACGAGCGATACCGGAAGACCAAGTAACAGTCCTTTCACCCCGTATAGCAGGCACTCATAATTCATCATTCTGTTAAATCCTTTTTTCGTCATTCCTACTGATTTAAGCATAGCAAATTCTTTTCTTCTCAACTGGACGTTGGTCGAAATCGTATTAAACACATTTGCCACTACAATTAACGTAATCAGCGTAATGAATCCATACGAAAAAATATTTGTTATCAGTATAGCAGTATGCGTTGCATCCATTGAGGCACGGATATCAAAAATGCTGCTGGTTATCGTCGCTTTATACTGGCTGCTATGCTGGAAAAACTCTGTCAGTTCGTCAGCAGCCGTATTGTGGTCACTTGCCTTAACAGCAAAATCCGTGAGTTTATCGGACCGAACCCCTTCCGGAAGTTTTTCTGTCGCACTATATGGCAATACCAGATTCAGCAAAGTGGTATATCGCATATCGCTCACACCTAATGGCAATTCTCCTTTGTATGTCTGGCTTCCGGCAAGTTTCAGTTCCGAAAGACCTTCTTCCCGAGAAAAAGTTTTTGTCTCTGTCGTATCCCCTTCGTCGTCTATAAAGCTGTCCACCTGCATCGTGGCAGCATCAGTAACCATTCCGTTTTCTGCATACTCTCCTAATTTTTTATCATTGATAAAATACAATTCTCCGTCAAAATGGTCATCTGTCAGGATTTTTCCCGTTTCAAAATTAGCAGTTTCTCCCGGCATTATCACGGTATCCCAGACTAACGGACAAAGTTTATCCGTATTTAGAAAGCGTGCTGTATCCAAGTGTTCCTTCTCCAGATAGTTTTTATAAATATCATCTTCCACAAAAGTAACACAGGTATCTATCATCACATTTCCTGTCGCTTTGTCATAACATTCCGGCATATTTTCTTTCAGTTTCTTAAAATACGATTCACTGACCTGATTTTTGTCCAGAAGAAGAACACCATTTAACCGGGTACTGTATCCAATGGTATCAATCCCTTTTTTCTTTGCCAGAACTTTTTTGGTTGCATCCGGCGTGTTTCCATTGAGTTCCTCTGCCGTTGCATTAAATGTAATATCACTAACTTCATCGTCTTCAAACAAAGCAATAGATTTTGTCATATAGTTACTAAAACAGCTTGCTGAAAGGAATAAGACTACACTGACTGCCAGCGAAATCACTGTCATACGGTGTTTGCGTCTGTTTCTTTTAAAGTTCTTATTCGCAAGCATTCCCTCAAAACCAAAAAGACGATAAATTAATTTGCTGCTACGGACATTCTTTTTTCTGATTTTTATTTCATTACTCTGGCGAAGCGCCTGCATAGCCGGCATTTTTACTGCACGTCTTGCCGGAATCAATGCTGACACAAATACCGTAATCACTGCTACAACTACTGCAATGGCAATAGCCGTCCACGAAACAGAAAGTTCTAACTGCAACGAACTTCTTTCCGTCAGCATATCTGCCAGCAGTTTTCCTACAAAATGCAGCGTAATCCCGATTCCCAGAAGACCACCCAGAACATCAACCGGAATCCCTATGACACAAAGCGTTCCTGCTTCAAAAAGTACACTTTTGCGAATCTGTTTTTTTGTTGCACCAATTGATTTTAACAGTCCGAACTGTTTTGTCCTTTCTCCGACCGAAATGGAAAAAGCATTATAAATCAAAGAAACTGACGCAATCATAATAATCAGAATTAAAATCGAGCCCATTCCTCTTAAAACAGATACATAACTTGCTTCTGATGATTTTCCCTGAAAACGCAGCAAATCATTATGCACATCTGTTGTCAGTTCTTCCTGTCCTGTCTTTGACCATTTATCTGTATATTTTTTTAGAAAGGAATTGATTTTTAACGGGTCTTTCATCTGAAAGAATACATCATATGATACGTTCTCCTCTTGTGGCATACCGGTTGTAAAAACAGTATATCCCGGTGCTGAGAATCCTTCCATATATGTTCTTTCACAAATACCCACTACTTTATAGGTTATCTGTGTTGTATCCGATAACTCCTCCGTATCTCCACTATATTCTACGCTTTGTCCCCCTAACGCAGCCTCTCCTGCCATTCTCTTTCCCACTTCCAGATTTAACACATCACCGACCTGGTACGAAACGCCACCATTATCTGCAATATGCTCCGAAATAACAAGTTCATTACTGTTTTTCGGCATTCTTCCCGTTACCAGCGTAACCGGACTGAATTTCACAAAATCTTTCTGTATGGATTCCACACAAAGATAGGGTTTATCTTTGTTGAGAGATTCCTTTAACTTTGCATAACCTACATTTTGCATTATGGTACTGCCGGCAATTTCCTTGTCAGCACACAAAATTTCTGCCTGCTCTTTTGTAATGCCATTCATTCGGCCTTCCCATACACCGGCTGTTTCCGTTTCCAAATCTACCAGATATTGCTGAAAGCTGTATACTAATGAAGTGACTCCGGTAAACATTGCCGTCGAAAGGATAATGCCGATAATAGTAACCAGTGTTCTGATTTTATTCTGCTTTAACGTCTGCATTGTAAAACGATTAATAATATTCATTACCGGTTCACCTCATCTCTCGTAATTTTGCCATCCTCTATGGCAATAATGCGGTCTGCCTGCAATGCAATATTTTCATCATGCGTAATCATAATTAATGTCTGTTTATATTTCTTGTTAGACTCTTTTAACAACGTCATAATTTCCTGACTGTTCTTGCTGTCTAAGTTTCCTGTCGGCTCATCAGCCAGAACGACGGACGGTGCATTCATCAGTGCCCTTCCGATTGACACCCTCTGCTGCTGACCTCCTGATAGCTGATTCGGCAGATGATTTTCTCTTCCCTCTAACCGGAGCAGCTGTATCATTTCTTCCAAACGATTTTCGTTTACTTTTCTTCCATCCAGCAAAACCGGTAATGTAATATTTTCTCTGACATCCAGTACCGGAATCAGATTGTAAAACTGATAAACCAGACCTACCTGTCTTCTGCGAAAAATAGCCAGTTCTTCTTCATTTTGGGCAAAAACGTCTTTTCCTTCCATATAGACCTTGCCAGAAGTCGGCACATCGACTGCGCCAAGAATATGAAGCAGGGTTGACTTGCCGGAACCCGACGGACCAATAATCGCCAAAAACTCTCCCTGCTCTACGGAAAAGGATATTCCATCCAGTGCCCTGACTTCATTTTCACCTTTTCCATATACCTTCGTAAGATTTTCTACACGTAATATTTCCATAATTCCTCCATTCTGTCGGATACTTTAAGCAGTATACCGGTGTTATGCCCCTTTTTTTCCGACTTTCATTCCTCTCATTTCATCTCATCTGAAAACAAAAAACAATTTGTTTTTCAAATGATGGTTTCATTATAGTGGAGGGAACTTACAGGTTCGTGACTTCTAAGTGACAATTTTGTAAGATTTCTTTTTATGCAATTTCTTTTTTGCAAGATTTTTCTGTGAACTAATAAAATACCCGGTACTGTGTGACTTTATATCAGATAGTGTTCATTCCCTAAACCACACTCTTGTAACAACGGATTTCAAAAACGGCACCCTGCCTGTCCTTTCGGTTTCCTGCCGTAATCGTTCCATTTTGTGACGTAATGATTTTGTAAGACAATGCAAGTCCGATTCCTACACTCTGGCTGTCTGCATTTTTCCCACGGTAAAAACGTTCAAAAATGTGTGGCAGGTCTTCTTCCGCAATTCCTTTTCCGGTATCTTCTATACGAATCAGCGTATATAATGGATTTTCCTTGCAAAAGCAGGAAATAACGCCACCTTCTGCCGTATGCTCCATACAATTTTTCAACACATTGCCAACGGCTTCCGTCAGCCATGCCATATCCCCTGTCAGTGCAGTATTTTTTGCAATATGTTTTTCAAAACGGATATTTCTGATATCAAGCGGAATGGCAATGGCATTATATGCCCGGTTTATCAAATCTTCTGCCAGAATCTTTTCCTGCTGCAATGTCACGGCACCGGCATCCAGTTTTGATATTCGCAGCAATGCATAAATCAGCCAGTCAATTCTTTCCGTCAGTCTGGTCAGTTCCTGCACCAGCTCATAACGACGCTGATATGGCAAATCCTCTTCTTTCAGAAAAGACAAAATCAGACCAATCGAAGTCAGTGGTGTCTTAATCTGATGGGAAATATCTGCCAGCGAATCTGCCAGAAACATTTTCTCCTGTGACAATATTTCCGACTGCTCTCTCAGCCGTTTCAGCATCTTGTTAATCTGCGTCGAAAGTACGGCAAAGTCCCCTTCTCTGTAATCCTGAAGAAAAGAAACTTCTTCCCCATGTAATATTGTATCAATCTGCTGTCCTATTTTTTGGACATACCGGTATCTTCTATAATTTTCCCCCATTCCGTACAACACAATCGCCAGACAGACAATAGCACCAATAACAGCACCCGGCATTCCACCAAACTGATATAAGGCAAATACGCCTATCATGCTAAGCAGAAGCTGGATAACAAGTTCTCTTTTTACTTCCGGGTTTCTTATGAACATAGTTTATTTCCTCCTAGTCTGCGCGATATCCCAGTCCACGAATCGTTTTGATAATCGCCGGATTCTGTGCATCTGTTTCTATCTTTTCCCGAAGACGTTTGATATAGACCGTAAGCGTATTGTCATTGACATACTCTCCTGCCACGTCCCATATTTCTTCCAGCAGTTTTGTCCTTGACAGCACTTTTCCCCTGTTATTTGCAAATACCAGCAGCAAACGGTATTCCAGTGCTGACAGAAAAATTTCTGTTCCTTTTTTCGTTACATTTCCACCTGCCGTATCAATCCGGATATCTCCCAGTTCCAAAACGGACTGTGCCTTTCCACATCTTCGCAAGACACTCTTTATCCGTGATACCAGTTCTCTCGGGCGGAAAGGTTTGCCGATATAATCATCTGCTCCCAGGTCAAGTCCCGTTACCACACTGTATTCATCACCCGAAGCCGTCAGAAAAATAACCGGCAAATCGGTATTGGCCTTGATGGATGCACAAACCGAAAATCCATTTCCATCTTCTAAGGAAACGTCCAGAAGCACCAAATCAATTTCAGATGCCTTTTCCTCTATATATTCCATAGCTTTTGTCTGCCCTGTTACGGATTCCACCCAAAATCCCTCTTCCTGTAAAAAAACAGTCAGATTCTTAATAATTTCTATATCATCCTCAACCAGCAAAATACGATTCATTTTTTCCACTCCTATATCTTATTTGTCAAAAAGGTAGCAAAAAACCTTCCTGTCGTTATCATACAGGAAGGTTTTACTCTGTTCAGTTCGACAGTTTTTCACATAACTGCCATTTCTATTCCATTATATCAAAAAATCTCAATATTACAACGAAATTCTAATCACATTTCATTTCGCGAATCACTTTTCTTAACCGTAATACCATAGAAGGCGATACCGACAATTCATCAATACCCATACGGACAAACTGCTCTGTCAGTTCCAAATCTGCTCCCAGTTCTCCACAGATGCCAACCCATTTTCCATGCTTATGGGCATTGTCTGTAACCATCTGAATCATTTTAAGAATTGCCTTGTGATGTGGATTGTAGAAATCATCCAGTTTTGCATTCTGTCTGTCGATTGCCAGCGTATACTGCGTCAGGTCATTCGTTCCAATACTGAAAAAGTCTACCATTTCTGCCAGCTCATCACTAATCATAACAGCAGCAGGCGTTTCTATCATAATTCCCTGCTCTGGAACCTTGTACGGAATCTGCTCAGCTTCTAATTCTTTCTTCACTTCATCTACAATTTCATAAATTCGTGTTACTTCTTCTGTTGAAATAATCATTGGATACATAATGGACAGATTTCCAAAAACGGCAGCGCGAAGAAGTGCACGAAGCTGTGTTTTGAAAATTTCCGGCTGCTTTAAGCAGATACGGATGGCACGATATCCCATTGCCGGGTTGTCCTCCTGCCCCAGATTAAAATAATCCACCTGCTTGTCAGCACCGATATCCAGTGTACGAATAATAACTTTCTTTCCTGCCATTGTCTGCAATACCTGCTTGTACGCCAGGAACTGTTCTTCTTCCGTTGGAAAATCTGATTTTCCAAGATATAAAAACTCACTACGGAATAATCCGATTCCTCCGGCATCATTTTCCAATACATAGCCGACATCACCAACGCTTCCAATATTAGCATAAATGTTGATTTTTCTGCCGTCTGCCGTTATATTTTCTTTTCCTTTTAGTGTCTGCAAAAGCTGTAACTTTTCTTTTTCTTTTTCCATCCTATGTAATGTCTGGTTACATAGTTCTTCATCCGGTTCAAATGTAACTTTGCCGTCAAATCCATCCACTACAGCACGCATACCTGTCTGAATTTCATCTAAATCCATTGGGACACCAATCAGTGCCGGTATATTCATCATACGCGCCAGAATGGCTGTATGCGAATTTGTAGAGCCGTGTACTGTTACAAACGCAAGAATTTTTTCCTTATCCATCTGTACGGTTTCACTCGGGCTTAAATCATCAGCCACAATGACAGACGGTGTCATAGAACGAAAGTCCACTTCCTCTTCCCCGGAAAGTACCCGTATCAGACGGTTGGAAATATCTTTGACATCAGCTGCTCTTGCTTTCATATACTCATCATCCATACTGGCAAACATTTCCGAAAAATTATCTCCCGTCACTGCTACTGCGTATTCCGCATTAACCCCCTCTGTCTGAATCAGATTATGAATAGCATCCAGATAATCTTCATCTTCTAACATCATCTGATGCACTTCAAAAATTGCAGCACTTGCTTCTCCAACTTCTTTGAGTGCCTTATCATACAATCTTTGTAACTGCTCTTTTGCCTGATTGCCGGCCTGTTCCAGTCTTGCAATTTCTGCGTCGGCATCCTCTATTTTTTTTCGTTTTACCTGAAAATCATTCTGTTTTAAAACAACAACCGGACCTAAAACAATTCCTTTATATACAGATTTACCAAAAAAAGATTTCATTTTATAACACCTCCTGCCATGACAGCCAGACTGTTTTTGTCCGGCTGCACTTTCCTATTCTACAAATTCTCTTTGAAAAATGCTGTCATTTCTTCGCAGGCAGCCTCTTCATCTGCTCCTTCAATAGTAACCTGTACAGTTTCTCCACATTTTACGCCAAGACTCATAATCGCCATCAGTTTTGTTGCTTCTGCTGACTTTCCATCTTTTGTAAGAACAATCTTGCTTTCATACTTCTTTGCTTCCTTAACAAGCATTCCTGCCGGTCTTGCGTGGATTCCAATTTCATCTGTGATTACATAACTAAATTCTTTCATAATTTTTACCTTGCCTTTCTTATTGTTTAAATATTTTTTGTTTCTTTTATAATTTTTATGCTTCTTACTGCATTCTCTTTTTACTCTTTCTGCGATATCTCATCGCTTGTCACACGTTCAATATGCATTGCCAGATATCCGATTTCTACGTCATCCAGTTTGCATTTTAAACTGCGTCCTACTTCTTCGCATACGATAGCTGCTGTTTTGAATGCTTCTGGAAATTTTACTTTCATATAATCATTCATACTTAACTTCAGTTTTTCGCCACTAATGGCTCTCGCCACCATATACCGTACATGATTCATCAGACGGTTATAGGATAATGACATCACATCAATTTTTTTCTGTGTCTTCTCTTCTACCAGAGAGATACATTCCCTGACGGCTCGTGCCATCTGCATTGCCTGCGATACCTTTTCATCTTCTATCGCCGAATGGATATGCAGGGCGATATATCCGATTTCATGTTCGTCAATTTTTACATGTAATTGTTCCCAAAGCATCGATTCCATACACTGGGCAACTTTGTATTCGTTATGAAACAATACCTTGATATCCTCTGTCAGCGGATTGCTAATCTGCTCATTATTCTTGATACGTTTCACAGCATATTCTATGTGGTCTGCCATTGGAAAAAGAATGGATTTATCTATTTTTCCAAATACTTTTTCTGCCTGATTCAATACCTCATTGGCAAGTTCCAGGCAGATAGGGGAAACTGCCTGGACAATTTCTTTTGCATCTCCCCTGTTTGTTAATTCCTGCAACGAATAAATCGTATCTTCCGGTCTGGTTTCAATATACTCGCTGACTTTTTTTCCAAATCCAATTCCTTTTCCTATTACCAGATATTCCTTATTTTTCTCTGAATCAACAACAATCACGGAATTATGGTTTAAAACCTTTTTCGCCCTATACATCTGCATACCTCTTCTCTCTTGCAATCTTTATTCGTAAATGTCAACTGCAAATAATGCTTCTCCTGCCTGAATATCTCCCTCTTTCAAAAGACGAATCTTTTGGTTATCTTCCAGTTCTGTACACAAAATCGGGGTAACTGTTGATGGTGCATTGTTTTTGAGATAATCCAAATCCAGTTTCAGCAACGGCTCTCCCTTTTTCACTTTCTGACCATTTTCTACAAGAACTTCAAAGCCCTCTCCATTTAGTTTTACAGTATCGATTCCAACGTGAATCAGAAGACTGATACCGGAATCTGTCATAAATCCGACAGCGTGCTTTGTTTCAAATACAAAACATACCTCGCCATCTTCCGGTGCTCTTACAACCGAATCTTCCGGAGTTACCACAGCTCCATCTCCCATCATTCTTCCTGCAAATGCCTCGTCCGGTGCTGTTGACAAATCAGCAGCTGTTCCCTTGAACGGGCTGGAAATAGTAATGGTCTTAACAACTTTTGTCTGTTTGGTTTCTTCTTTTTCTGCTTCTTTTGTTTCTTCTGCTGCCGTTTCCTTTGCAACAGGAATTTCTTCTTCCTCTGGCGCATTCTCCAGATAATCCTCCAGGTTAGACTTGATTACTGTTACCTGTGGTCCGTAAATAACCTGCACTCCCTGTCCTTTGTGTACAACGCCGGATGCTCCGGTTGATTTCAGTAATGCGTCATTTATCAGGTCTGCCTGATGTACCGTACAACGAAGTCTGGTTGCACAGCAGTCTACATCACTGATATTTTTCTTTCCACCAAGTCCTCTGGTAATCATTACACTGATTTCATCTTCCTTTGTATTTTTATCGCTGTCTGTTACATTTCCCTGTTTACGGGCATTGACATCAGCCTTTGTATATAACTTTGTTTCTGTATCATCATCTTCTCTTCCCGGAGTCTTAAAGTTAAACTTCTTAATCATAAACTTAAAGATAAAGTAGTATAAGAAGAAATAGATAATTCCTACCGGAATAACCATCATCCAGCTTGTCTTTTCATTTCCCTGCAAAATACCAAACAGGAAGAAGTCCAGAAATCCTCCGGAAAATGTAAGGCCTACTGCAATATTCAGCATATGGGCAATCATATAAGCAGAGCCTGCCAGAATAACCTGTACTACAAATAATGCAGGCGCAACAAACAGGAATGAAAATTCTATTGGTTCTGTAATACCTGTCATCATACATGCCAGAGAAGCTGACAGTAAAAGTCCACCTGCTGCTTTCTTCTTCTCTGGTTTTGCACAGCGATACATTGCCAGTGCTGCACCCGGCAGACCAAACATCATAAAGATAAATTCACCTGAGAAATATCTTGTTGCATCTGCACTAAAGTGTGCAACATTTGCTGAATCAGCTAACTGTGCAAAGAAAATATTCTGTCCACCCTGAACCATCTGTCCTGCAACTTCCATTGTACCACCAACAGCTGTCTGCCAGAATGGCATATAGAATACGTGATGCAGTCCGAACGGAATCAAGGCTCTCTTAATCAGTCCGAAAATCAGTGTACCAACATAACCACTTCCTGTTACCAGACCACCTAATGCATAAATACCATTCTGCACAACAGGCCAGATAAAATACATTCCGATTCCAACAAACATATAAACAACGGTAGAAATAATCGGAACAAACCGGGTACCACCGAAGAAGGATAACGCATTCGGCAGCACAATTTTGTAAAATCTGTTATGCAGTGCCGCCACACCTAAGCCTACGATAATACCACCAAAAACACCCATCTGCAATGTCTGGATTCCACAGGATGATGTAATTGTTCCTTCCAGCACATCCTTTGCAATCTCGCCATTTTCCAATATCTGTCCGTTAAGCGATAACATCGCATTGATTGCCGTATTCATAACAAAATAGGCAATTACGGAAGATAATGCAGCTACTTCTTTTTCTTTCTTTGCCATACCAATCGCTACACCGACTGCAAATATCAACGGCAGGTTGTCAAACACGGCACTTCCTACCTTGTTCATAATAACAAGCAGTGCATGAAGAATGGTTCCATCTCCTAACACCTTACCAAGTCCATACGTTGCAATCGTCGTTTCATTCGTAAAGGAACTTCCGATTCCTAATAACAATCCTGCAACCGGAAGAATTGCTATCGGCAGCATAAAACTTCGTCCAACACGTTGTAAAACACCAAAAATTTTGTCTTTCATTGTTCTCTCTCCTTTTCTTTCTTTTTGGCGGATGAACGTGCGAATTATTGTTTTTTTCAATAAAAAAAAGGCACTAATACACACAAACATCCATAACGTTATGTATAGTTAATGCCTCCTATAAGTTACATACTATAAACTTATTACTGTATCTTTATGATACTATCCCGGCTTTTATTTGTCAAGACATTTTTCTGAAATTTTACTAGTTTTTCTCTAAATTTCTTTCTGTTTTTATATCTTTTCGACAAATCACTACTGCCGGCTATACGTTTCATTTATCAAATCATTTTGTCAGACTGTATCGTTCATTCCATAAACCTTACTGTCAGACCTTATACTTCATTCATCTTTGCTAACTTTGCCGTCTGGTCAGCAGCAATAATATTCTGTATTACTTCTGACAAATCACCTTCTAATATTTCATTCAGACGATGACTGGTAAATTTAATACGATGGTCTGTCACTCTTCCCTGTGGAAAATTGTAAGTACGGATTTTCTCTGAACGGTCACCGGTTCCTACCTGACTCTTACGTTCTGCAGCCTGTTCATTGACAGCCTTTTCCTGCTCCATATCATAGATGCGCGAACGTAATACTTTCATTGCCTTGTCTTTGTTCTTTAACTGCGACTTTTCATCCTGACAGGTAACAACGATTCCCGTAGGAATATGTGTAATACGAACAGCTGAGTCAGTTGTATTAACGCACTGTCCACCATTACCGGACGCACGGTAAACATCTATTTTACAGTCATTTGGGTCTACAAATACTTCTACATCTTCTACTTCCGGCATAATGGCTACTGTCGCCGTAGAAGTGTGAATACGTCCACCTGATTCTGTCGATGGAATACGCTGTACACGGTGCACACCACTTTCGTATTTTAACTTTGAATACGCACCCTGTCCAATTACCATAAATACGATTTCCTTGAAACCACCAATTCCATTTTCGTTGGCACTCATTACTTCTACTTTCCAACGGTTGCTCTCTGCATATTTGGAATACATACGGAAAAGGTCTGCTGCAAACAATGCCGCCTCATCACCACCGGCACCTCCACGAATTTCCACAATAACGTTTTTGTCGTCATTTGGGTCTTTTGGAAGCATCAGAATCTTTAATTCCTGCTCACAGTCTTCTACTGCCTGCTTGCATTCATTTAATTCTTCTTTTGCCAGTTCGCGCATTTCCTCATCGCTTTCTTCCTCAAGGATTGCCAGACTGTCTTCGACACCTTCTTTGGCTTTCTTATACTCCTGATATTTTTCAACAATTGGTGTTAAATCATTCTGCTCTTTCATTAACTGACGGTATTTTTCCTGATTATTAATCGTATCCGGGTCTGTCAGTTCAATATTGATTTCTTCCAAACGTCTAACCAAATCTTCTAATCTATCAAACATCTTCTTCCTCATTTCCGTATGCAAAATAAACTGCTGTGTTTACTTTTCACACTATCCTCATTTATACTGTCCAAAAACAACTCTGTCATTCCCTGCATAATCTTTCTGGCAGGAAATATGGCAAAAGCCATTCTTTTTCATAATTTCAGTAACTTCTGCTGCCTGGTCATATCCAATTTCATAAAGCAGATAACCACCTTTATTTAAATGTTTCACGGCACCTTCGGTAATCTGACGATAAAACAAAAGTCCGTCACTGCCACCGTCCAACGCCTTCATCGGCTCAAACTCCCGTACCTCCGGCATCAGTGTTTCGATTACGTCCGGACGGATATACGGCGGGTTCGATACAATCACATCATACTGTTCTGTAATATTTTCAAACAAATTACTTTCTATCCATTTGATTTCTGCCTGATTTCTTTCTGCATTTCCCCGTGCAACCTCTAATGCTTCTGCCGATATATCTGCTGCATGACATTCTTCCGGTTGTCCATAATGCATAAGTGACACGGCAATACATCCTGAACCGGTACACATATCAAGCACCTTTTTTCCTTTTACATAGGCAAGTGCAAGTTCTGTCAGCACTTCCGTATCCTGTCTTGGTATCAGGACATTTTTGTTTACCGTAAACGGCAGTCCCATAAATTCCTGCTCACCGATAATATACTGCAATGGAATATGCTGTGCCCTTTTTTGAATCAGCTCAAAATATTGCTGCTGTTCTTCTAGCGCAGCTTTCTGCTCCCGTTTCAAAAAGAACTGGCTGCGACTCATTTTGGTAACATATTCTAACAGATACCAACTGTCCACCGAAGCCTCTTCGATACCTGCCTCTGACAGTGCTTTTTTTCCTTCCTCTGACAAATCCTGATAGGACATTGTTTCGGAACGTTTTTCTTCCTGCATCTTAGGATTCCTTATCATCAAAATAATGGTCTAAACTCTTTAAACTATCCTCGTCCTCATCCTGACGCGCCTGAAGCATTGCCTGCCGTTTCGACTTGCGTTTTGCTGCCTCATCTGCAATTTTTTCCAGTTCAGCTTCTTTTCGCTCCTGCTCCATAATGCGACGGGCACGGTCATTCGCACGTCTTGCATTCTCTTCTTCTCTTCGTCTGATTTCTTCTGCAAGCTCTGCCCTGCTCTTTTTGCGTCCGGATTCTTCCTGCCTGTTTTTCTGCAGTTTTGCCCTGCTCTTCTTAGCAGCAATGCAGCGACGCTGGTATTCACGCCAGTCAAATACTGCTTCCACAGAAGCAATCGCTACTTCAATCATCTTATTGTCCGGCTCTTTTGTAGTCAGTTTCTGCATAAGCATACCCGGTTTACTTAAAATCTCAACCACTTTGCTGTCACTGTTTCCTGCAAAATGAATAAATTCATAGGAAATACCTGCAATAACCGGAACCAGAATAATTCTGGAAATAATGCGAAGCCACATATTATCAAAATGTAAAAACATAAAGAATAAAATGCTCAGGAAAATAACAATAAACAGGAAATTGGTGCCACAGCGTCTATGGTGTTTTGACTGTCTGCGTACATTTTCAACCGTTAATTCCAGCCCATTTTCAATACAGTTAATCGTCTTATGCTCTGCTCCATGATACATAAAGGTTCTGTGAATATCTTCCATATAAGATATGGCAATCACATATCCAATAAAAAGTACTACACGGATAACTCCCTCGATAGCTGCCAGTGCCGTATACGAATGAATCCGGGTACCTATCAGCTGGGACAAGAAATATGGTAATACCACAAATGCCAGAAGTGCAATGACAATCGAAGCAATAATGGTAATTCCCATTTCGATATTTTCTTTTTTCTCCTGCTCAGGACTACTCTTTTTTCTTTTTTTCTGTTTTTCTTCTTCTTCCTCATAAAAACTTGCAGAATATGTTAATGTTCGCATTCCTAATACGAGCGATTCTACAAAAGCTACAATACCACGAATAATTGGCAGACGGAAAAAGAGAGATTTTTCTGCCAGGCTCTTACACTTTCCCTGTGTCACTGCTATACTTCCATCGGGCTTTCTAACAGCTACAGCGTATTCTGATTTATTTTTCATCATAACGCCTTCTAATACAGCCTGACCACCAATTCCTGATGATTTCATAATCAACCTCATTTCTGCGTTCTCTGTCGCACTTATTAATATATATGGTAAAATTATACTCCAATTTTGCTAAATAATAAATCTTTTTTTATTTTTATTTTGTGAATTATCTTTCCATTCTTCTGAATAAGAAATCTCTTCTTATTTTTATTTTGTGAAAGAAAATGGTCACAATACCCTTCTGCGGATATTGTGACCACAAATAAGACCAGTAGCACTGGCCGATTATTCTGCTAATTAGCCTGAATACCGTATTTACGGTTGAATTTATCAATCGCACCACGAGCTTTAATGGCTTTCTGCTGTCCTGTATAGAAAGAATGACATTTTGAACAGATTTCTACATGAATCTCTTCCTTTGTAGAACCAGTTACAAACTCATTTCCACAGTTGCATACAACCTTAGCCTGATAGTAGTTAGGATGAATTCCTTCTCTCATGATTTACCTCCATTCCGCCATCCTGACGATAGCAAATACCTATCCGAAAGAGAATATCTCTTCGATTACAATTTTAACACAACTTCCTAAGTATATCATAGCAAAATCAGTATTGCAATATTTTTTTTGCAAAATCTAGAAAAATCTATGAAATATCTACGAAATCTTTCAAAAAACCGACGTTTTTTGAAACTATACGATTTTTACTTTCTTAATCATCTGGGTAAATTCCTGATTGTTCTTTGTGCGACGGAACAATTCGATAATCCGTTCGACAGCTTCTTCTGATTTTACACCATTAAATGCCTTGCGCATTAAGTTGGTTGCCTCCAATTCCTCCTGTGTCAGAAGCAGGTCCTCTCTTCTGGTACTTGATTTTGGCAGGTCAATTGCCGGGAAAACACGCTTTTCGGATAATTTTCTGTCAAGAACCAGTTCCATATTACCGGTTCCTTTAAATTCCTCAAATACAACATCATCCATTTTGCTTCCGGTATCCACCAAAGCTGTTGCAAGAATCGTCAGGCTGCCCCCTTCCCTCATATTTCTGGCCGCACCAAAGAATCGTTTCGGCATATGAAGTGCTGCCGGGTCAAGTCCACCTGACAAAGTACGTCCACTTGGCTGAACCGTCAGGTTGTATGCCCTTGCCAGTCTGGTAATGCTGTCTAACAATATCATAACATCCTCTCCGTGCTCTACCAGACGCTTTGCCCTTTCGATAACCATCTCCGAAACTCTCTTATGATTCTCCGGTAATTCATCAAATGTTGAATAAATCACCTCTACATTATTTCCCATAATCGACTCTTTAATATCGGTAACTTCTTCCGGTCTTTCATCAATCAGCAATACAATCAGATGCATCTTTGGATGATTTGCCTTCACTGCCTTTGCCACTTGCTTTAATAAGGTAGTTTTACCCGTCTTAGGCTGTGAAACAATCATACCACGCTGTCCTTTTCCTATCGGAGAAATCAAATCCATCATACGCATAGAAATGCTGCTTCCCGGTGTTTCCAGGTGGATTCTCTCATTTGGGAAAATCGGAGTCAGCTGCTCGAATTTTGCACGGGTAAATACTTTTTCTAACGGATATCCATTTACTTTCTTTATATAAAGCAGCGCAGCAAACTTCTCATTCTGGTTTCTTACACGGACATTTCCCTCCAAAATATCTCCGGTACGAAGATGATATTTGCGAATTAGGGCAGGCGATACATAAATATCTTCTTCTCCCGGCAGATAATTATCACAACGGATAAATCCATATCCTTCCGACATTACTTCCAAAATGCCCTTGCGCACTTCTCCACTGTCCAACTGCTCGATATCGGATGACATATTGTTATTCGTATGCTGCTCCTGTGTGCGTTCTTCCACTCTTCTGTTCTCACGCTTCGTCGGCATTTCTCTTCTTTCGCCACCCATTTTTTCATTGTACCTTTGCATTGCTTTCTTATTATATGCACTGCGCTTGCCGGCATCATCTGTTTTCGAGTTTCCTTTGATAACGCGTGCTTTCGGCTCGTTCTGTGCTTTTGCTTCCTTCTGTATCTTTGACTCGTTCTGTACTTTTGCTTCCCTCTGTACTTTTGGCTCGTTTTTTTCCACAGATGCCTGTTTTTTAGTTTCTTCTTTTAACAGGTCTAACAATTCCTGTTTCCGGTAACCTGTCACTCCTTTTATTCCCATCTTTTTTGCAAGAAGACGCAAATCAACCAATGATAAACTTTCCAGATTTTCCATATTTTCCTCCATTTCATTTTATTCAGTAAAAATGCACTATTTTTGAATCCTGTTTTGTGACAAACCAGTTTTTCAGCATACTATTCTAACGATTTTGTAATTTCTTTTCGTATTTCATTAATACGAAATCTGCTGGTATGCACGCTGCTTTATGAGCGATTTTCTATAACGTGAAAATACAGTGAAGATACTGTAAAAGAATTATAAGGATAGCAAATTGAACTACTATTCGTGTTACATATCTTAATATCTTATAAACTTTGATTATTTAGAAGTATACAGGATTTTGGGCATTCTGTAAAGCGAAAAGATGGAAGGTGGCTGCTGCAACTCGTTAAAAGGCATGTGATAAAACACACTTTCCTAGCGCAGCACGCTCTCGCTTGGAAGCAGGCACAGTGGTGCGTAAGTTGGCAAAATACGCCAACTAAGCACCAGTGCCTATTTAACAGCTGCATTTTAGGAAAGTCTGCTTTTATCACAGCCAGTTAGAAAGTGGCTGTTCAGGAGAAGAATTTAGCAGCACTTTGGATTGCCTAGCAGCGCAGGTTTCCTTTTCTATCAAAGGGGCTTACAAACTCGCCAGTACTTGTATCCTATTTTTTAGGATACTATGTACTGCTGCGTAATTTTCGCAGCGTGAGCGTGCCCTTGTAAATAATGTCGGTTGCTGCTATGCCACTATATGCAGGATTTTGAAATAGTTTTTGTCAATAGCCTGGATTGCCCGTCAGCGCAGGACTCCTTTTCTATTAAAGGGTGCTTACAAACTCGCCAGTATTTGTATCCTGTTTTTCAGGATACTATGTACTGCTGCGTAGTTTGCGCAGCGAAAGCGTGCCCTTGATAGAAAACGGAGTCCTGTGCTGACGGGTACACCAACAAAATGCACTAACCGTATACACTACCTGGAAACATCTCCAAAAAGCACTGTCCAAAAACAGCACTTTTTACAAAAACTCCCTTTTCCAAAAGATGGCTGCTCTGGCTTGGTTCATTGAATTTTGCTAAATGCACCCCTGCATAATCGGCAACTTTGCCCTATTGTTTTTTAACATATGTTATGATATATTCTATTTAAGGCAGATGTTATTTATTTGCATGCAATGATACCGGACTTTCCGGTAACGGCATTTTCGCCCTCTGATACGTATCCGGAGTTTTTTTCTGCTTTTATTTCTAAAATAATTTTTCATTCCAAAAGAGGGGATAAAACTGCTCATGTTATCCCCTGACATGCAGGGAGGGATGCTTTTGGGCAAAACAAATCTGGCCGGTTCCATTGAAACGACGGACGAACTGGTACGCCGGTACAACGAAAACGTATGCAACATACTTGCAGACCCACAGATTTTGGGGTATATTCTAATTAACACCATGACGGAG
>JAQYCU010000048.1 GCA_028724545.1 bacterium | reverse complement strand
GTTGCCAAGCAGTTTTTTAAATGCTCCCGTAAGGATTTGATTAAGGAACTGTTGAAACTGGACAACCCACATCTGAATTACAATCTGATTGTAAAATTATTAAATGACCGCTCCGTTCACAACGAGCAGATTGCTGCCGTATGTGATACCATTGCTCCGGTAAAGGACGAACGCATTTACCAGAAAACTACCCTGGCACGTCTGGAATCCAATATTCTGTTTCATTTGGAATTACCACTGTTGCACAAGGAAACCCGAAAATTATCTTCCGAATTTAATAACGCTGCCACGATTTTGTATAAATGGGCACGTTTTAAACTAAATCCTGTTTTTGAGGATATGCCGGGCGAAGTATCTTCTTATATCAATCATCTCCCGGGATACCAGTTAAAAATTGTCTATTCACCGGAAAACTATAAGTTTTTGATGAAAATGCATCATATTGACAGTAAATCCATCGGAACACTGTGGCATTTTCACGCTTCCATCGAATTGCTGGATGACGGACAACTGCACTTTTACCATATGACATCCCGCGATATGCCACGTGGTGTATCACAGCGTTCTACTTTTAACAAACCTTCTTTTCTGACGGATTTGTCGAACAAGGTAGGGCTTCTGGACGTGACACGGCTTGGTACAAAGGGGCAGTTAGTCACTAACACTGAAGAATTGCAGGCACTTTCTTCCCTGATTGATGCACAAAACCGTACCCTTCCTGTTGTGGTCATTACGCAATATACAAAAGACCGGCCAAAGGGGGACGAGGCTGTAACGTATGCCGACTATGATATGAATACTTTTACCATTAACGGAACAAGACTGGCGAAAGTAATCGGACATTATTCCCACGTTGCCATGCTGGATTATGATATGGTAGAAGAGTTTGCCGGACGGTATCAGATTACAGATGAACCTTATGGCTGTATCTGCATTTTTTGGCCTTCCCTTTCCGGTAAGGAACGGGAACTTTTTACCAGAAAGATGGTAATTGATACACAATTTGACTTTAACCGTTTTGTTTTCCATGATGATAATATCTACGAAAAAGCATTCCGTCACAAGTTAGTACAGATTATTAAGGATGACAATGTAAGTCACTAAAAAACAAAACTGCGTATCTGGCATTTTCCTGTTTTCACAAAACAGATTTTTGTCACAGATACGCAGTTCTTTTATTTTGTTCGTTTTGTTTTATTTGTTGCAGTTTCTATGCTTCTTCTTTCTCTAATGTGAACAAAGTACCTACCTGCCGGTCTTCAAACAAATCGTACAAATTCTTCGGTCTTTGTCCATTCATCAGAACAACATCAATTCCTGCTTCATAAGCAATTTCAACAGCATTGATTTTGGTAATCATACCACCTGTCCCAAATTTGGAACCGGCTCCTCCTGCCAGACTTCGGATGGCATCATCGATTTCGTGTACTACCGGAATCAATGTTGCTTTTTCATTACTTCTTGGGTCGCAGTCATACAATCCGTCTATATCTGACATAATGACCAGCAAATCAGCACGGGCAATTTTTGCTACTATTGCAGCAAGCGAATCGTTTTCCCCAACTTCTAACTCCAACTCGTCTATGGCTACCGTATCATTTTCATTAACAACAGGAATCACACCCAGCGAAAGCAGACGCTCCAGTGCATTTTCCACATTTTTCCTACGGTCTTCCAGCAAAACATATTTTGTCAGGAGAATCTGCGCTACAGAAATACTGTATTCACCAAATAATTTGTCATACAAATACATCAGTTCGCACTGGCCTACTGCTGCGCATGCCTGCTTACCGGGAGTATCCTTCGGACGGTCTACAATCCCTAATTTTCCCATACCAAGTCCAATGGAACCACTTGACACCAGTATTACTTCGTGACCGGAATTATAAATATCGGCCAACGTTTTTACCAGTTGCTCCACACGACGGATATTTAATCTGCCTGTTTTGTGTGTCAGTGTGGAAGTCCCTACTTTTACTACAATTCTTTTTCTCTGGCTTATCTTTTTCACAATACTCCCCATTTCTGTTATCCGTTCTAGCAATTGCTCTCACATATGGATAACTACAGTTTTCTGGCAATTGCCATCGTATATGGATAACTATATTCTTCTAGCAATTACCATCATGCATGGATAACTGCAGTTCTTTTAAATAATTCGTATCCAGCTTTGGTGTGGAACGCTCCTGCAATGATTCGTATACTTTTGGAACCATAATGCTCTGGTATGCCGGACGGATAATCTTGTCTACATTGATTAACTCTTCCATACGGTGTGCACTCCAGCCGACAATACGTGCCATTGCAAAAATTGGTGTAAACAATTCTGTCGGAATGCCTAACATATTATAAACGAATCCACTATAGAAATCGACATTTGCACTAACACCTTTATAAATCGCACATTCTTCTCCGATAACTTCCGGTGCAATACGCTCAATCATAGAATATAATTCAAATTCTTTCTTCTGATGCTTTTCATTTGCTAACATTTCTACAAACTGCTTAAATGCAACGGCTCTTGGGTCGGAAATGGAATATACTGCATGGCCCATTCCATAAATTAATCCACGTCTGTCGAAAGCCTCTCTGCGCACCAGTTTGCGAAGATATTCTCTTACCTCATCCTCATCTGTTGTATCTTTAACATTTTCTTTCAAATCCTGAATCATCTCTACTACTTTGATATTTGCGCCACCGTGTTTTGGTCCTTTCAAAGAAGACAGGGCTGCTGCGATAACAGAGTATGTGTCAGAACCTGCAGATGTAACCACACGCGTTGTGAAGGTAGAGTTGTTTCCACCACCGTGCTCCATATGCAGAACCAGGGCCAAATCCAGAACTTTAGCTTCAACATCTGTATACTCTTTATTTGGACGAAGCATTCTTAAAATATTTTCAGCTGCAGATAAATTGTCATCCGGACGATGGATATAAAAACTTTCATCACGCTCATAATGGTTATATGCGTGATATCCATATACTGCCAGCATCGGAAATACAGAAATCAGCATCAGACTCTGCTGCAATACATTTTCCAGTGAATTATCTGTTACTTTATCATCATAAGAAGACAGCGTCAGCACACTCTTTGTCAAAGAATTCATAATGTCTTTGCTTGGTGCTTTCATAATAACATCACGGACAAAGTTCGTTGGAAGACGTCTGTTCTTTGCCAGAATTTTAGAAAATTCTGCTAACTGGTCGCTGGTAGGCAACTCGCCGAACAAAAGAAGATATGCTGTTTCTTCAAAACCAAATCGCTTGTCCTTACGGAAACCGGAAGTCAAATCAAAAATATTGTAACCACGGTAAAACAGCTGTCCGTCACACGGAACCGTTCTGCCGTCTTTTGTTTCACTTGACTTAATCAGTGAAATATTCGTAATACCAGAAAGTACTCCCTTTCCGTTCTTATCTCTTAACCCACGCTTTACGCCATACTCATCAAATAATCCTGCGTCAATCTGATTGTTTTTTCTACAGATTTTACTGTATTCATTTGCATAATCTGACATCATTTTTTCAAAACTTGTACTCATCAAATACCTCCTAATCTTTCCTCGGCTTCGTTACCGAAGCACTCCTGCTATATTTTCATTTATTTTTGTAGCAACCTGCATTAACACTTCTTTCTGGTCAGATGTGATTCCTTGAAAAATCTGTCTTACCATGGTTTCTTTTCTGTCCCTGACTGCCTTTATAACCGGAAGCGCCTCTTCTCTTACCAGTAAATGAACATATCTGCGGTCATCGCTTAAATGTTTTCTTTCCAGAAATCCTTTTGCAATCAATTTGTCAATTGACTTGGATACATAGGACTTGGTAAGATAATGCATCTCGACAATATCTTTTGCCGTGTCGAACTTTTTATGCTCGTCCAGGAAGAGTAATACCCTGACATCTACTATATTAAGCTGATATTCTTCCAGAACCCTGCCATACCAAAACTCTTGAAGTTTTTTGTACTGCTGACCACTTAAAAGCAACTCCAGCTTGTCGTCCAACTCATCACTTCCTTTTTTTAATAGTATATTATAAAATGGTTCATTTTAGAACTATTATAGCCCATATTTTTTTTACTGTCAAATACAGCACATATCCAACATAATTTCTCAGCATATTTAACGGACATATAGTAAAACTGACTATTTACAAATCGGCTATGCTACACACTGGAAGTTTTTGCGTATATATGTTATCATAGTAAATCAGTAGAGCTTAAAGAAAGGATAAGAACTATGTTTTCTGAATTAGATTTGCACCATATCACACAGCAGATTGCTGATAATTATTCTAATAATGAATTGTTTTATGTTAAAGAAGGACATCAGATGCCAAACCGGGATACCATTATTCATATTATTCTCGGTCTTCGCCAGATTATGTTTCCGGGATATTTTGATGATGAACATTTAGGAAGAACACTTCCTGATTTCTTCCTGGGGCACAACCTTGTCAAACTGTATAATAGTTTATATTCACAAATTATTGCAGCACTGGCACAGCAGCAGAAAGAAGTTGCAGATGATGTTGCCATTTCTAAAAAAACGGACGAAATCTGCACGGCATTTTTTTCAGCCCTCCCCGACATTCAGAAGTTGTTAATGAAAGATGTGCAGGCTGCTTATGACGGCGACCCTGCTGCCCACTCAAAAGAAGAAATTATCTTCTGCTATCCGGGACTGCTTGCCATTTTTGTCTATCGCATTGCGCATGAACTATACCGGTTACAGGTACCTTTCATTCCCCGTATTATGTCAGAGTATGCACACAGCCATTCTGGAATTGACATCAACCCGGGCGCTACAATCGGCGAGTACTTTTTCATTGACCACGGTACCGGTGTCGTAATCGGTGAAACAACTATTATCGGAAATAACGTAAAAATCTATCAGGGTGTAACTCTGGGTGCGCTTTCTACCAGAAGTGGACAATTGCTTAGAAATGTAAAACGTCACCCTACCATTGAGGATGACGTTACAATTTATTCCAGTGCCTCTATTCTCGGTGGCGAGACCGTCATCGGAAAAGGCTCTGTTATAGGTGGTAATGCTTTTATTACAGAATCTGTACCCGCCGGTTCCCGTGTCAGCGTAAAGAAACAGGAACTCAGCATTACAGAAAAGAAACCCAAAAATGATTTATTTGACTAATCATTAAATAGTTAATGACTATTTACAAGATGAAATATCTTTTTGATAAGATATTTCATCTTTTTTAATATTTACTATACGAATCATCTTCCAGTGAGATGATTTTTTCATTTTCTCTTTCATTCGTCAAATCTGTAAAATCAGAGGCATCCGGTATCTGGCCGGTATATCCTGTATGATAAACTCCTCCTGCATTATCAAAACCATTGCTAAAATCTTTCATACTGTCAAAATCATTCTTTTCGTCGAAATCATTTGCATTATTAAATGCAATCTGTTCGTTCTGATTTGCCTGCTCTCCATAAGAAAGCATATCCCGATACTGGTACCGTTCGTTCTGCGAAATATTGCGCAGTTTATAACGGTCTACCATTTTTTCAAGATTTTTGGCCTGCTGAGAAAGCTGTTCGCTTGCTGCTGCACATTCTTCACTGGTAGCCGAATTTGTCTGCACAACTCTTGCTACCTGTTCTACAGCTTCATCCACCTGCGCCAGTGCCGTTGCCTGTTTCTGGGAACCAACTGCTATTTCCTGTACCAAATTGACCGTATTTTCCACATCCTGCACAATATCTTCTAATCTTGCAGCAGTCTGTGTTGCCAGCAACGAACCATTTTTCACTTTCTGCATAGAGTCTTCAATCATTTCTTCTGTTTCACTGGCTGCTTCTGCGCTCTTTTCAGCCAGACTTCTGACTTCTTCTGCCACTACAGCAAAACCTTTTCCATGTTCACCGGCTCTGGCTGCCTCAACAGCAGCATTCAACGCCAGTATATTGGTCTGGAATGCAATATCATCAATTGTTTTAATAATCTTAGAAATATTTTCCGATGCAATATTAATTTCCTGCATGGCATCTACCATCTGTGACATCTGACGGTCACCTTCGGCAGCATTTTCTCTTGTCTTCTGAACCAGTTTTTCTGCTTCGGCAGCATTTTCAGCATTTGTCTGTGTATGTCCTGTAATATCATGAATCGAAGATGTCACCTGCTCTACGGCACTTGCCTGCTGTGTTGAGCCCTGTGCCAATGCCTGGCTCGCTGTCGCTACCTGATTAGAACCTGCGTTGACCTGCATTGCCGACTCTTTAATATTGGTAAGTGTTTTGTTATTTTCATCCACCAGATACTTGATAGCGATTCCCAAAGCATCTACGTCGGATTCCGGATTTACAACCATTGACAAATCACCGGCAGATACGTCTTTTGCAATTTTTGCAACTCGCCTGTTTTTCTCCAGCAGTTCGGAAACAGCATCTGCTACCTCTCCGATTTCATCATTATTTTTCTTCGTAATCTCAACATCAATATCACCAGTTGCTATCTTTCTTACTGCAGCTACCAGGTCTTTCAACGGACGACGGATGTTTGAAACCGTAACAAGTGCAATGGCAATTACAAGAAGGGATAATACCGTAGTAAATATTACAGAAGAAATTTCTGCATGAATCCGGTAATCGTGAGCACCCTCTATATTTTCTTTTGCAAGTTTTTCGCATTTGACAAGAAGTGTCTGGATTAATTCATTTCCTTCCTCTACGCTGCTCAAAAAACTATTTTCATATCGCTGCTCTGCTTCTGCAACGTTGCCGCTTTTTGCAGACTCCATTATTTTTTCTATATCTGCTGATTCGCTTTGAATCGTTCTGTCCAGTTTTTCAATTTGCTCCAGCAAATCTTCATCTGTCATTTTCTTCTGAATCACTTTCAGATGTTCTTCTATATTTTGGGCAATTTCTTCTGCCTCTTTTTTTGTCCCTTCATAGTCGCTCTTGTTTTCTTTTGCACTATTGACAAACGTCTGCATAGCTGTCTGTGCCATCAGGTAGTCTGCCTCTAATTCAGCCAGTTCTATCTGAACGGTTTCATACGTATCAATAACGGCTTCATACTGCTTGGCAACATTTGCCATTCCCAATGTCTGCTGTGTGCAGAAAAAAATAGTAAACACTAAAATACCAAAAAATGCGATATACAGCCTTGTAGAAATTTTAAGATTTTTTGTCATATTATTCCACCTCTTCCTCGGACACGGTTTCCTCTTCTATGTCGTGAATCAATTTGTCCGGCTCCAGCAGCAGTTTCACTTCCGAACCAACCCTGCCGATTCCAAATACATACTTGCGTGACTGTACAGCCAGACTGCTGACACTTGGTGGTGGTAAAATATTTTTCTTTGCCACGGCCACTACGCCCTCTATACCGTCAACAATCAGACCAATAATCGTTTCTTTTACCTGTATCACAATAACACTTGTTCTGTCATTGTATTCCAAAGGCTCCTGCCCAAAACGAATCCGTACATCAATTACAGGAATGATTTTGCCTCGCAGATTAATTAATCCTTTGATATAATCATCTGTTTCCGGCACGCTGGTATACTGCTGCAAACCAATGATTTCACTGACATAATCAAGTGAAATTCCATACACCTCATCACAGCACTTGAATGTCATAAATTCTTCTTTTTCTTCTTCAACACCATCATTTAAGATTGTTTCTTCTTCCATATACAACCTCCACGCTCTAAGTTATTCTGAAACTAATCCTGCAATATCAAGAATCAGACTGATGCTTCCATCTCCAAGCTGGGTACAGCCTGAAATACCACGGACTTTCTTAATATAAGCCGGCATTGGCTTGACAACGATTTCCTGCTCGCCAACCAGTTCATCCACAAATATTGCAATTTTTCTGTCTTCGTGATTTAAAATAATAACAATACCGTCTTCCATTTCCTCTTTGCCATTCTTCAGATGATAGAAATGGTTCAGACGAATTAACGGATAACAATCCTGCCGTATCATTACATATTCTTCGCCATCCGGCTCTGTAATCAGCTGGTCATTTGTCACACGAATAAACTCTGTAACCGTATTCGTCGCCGTTACAAAACTTGTTCCGGAAACAGAGAAAATAATGCCGTCAATAATCGCCAGGGTAAGTGGTATCTTCATCGTCATAGTAGAGCCCTTTCCTTCTTCGCTCTCAATATCCAGCATACCACCAACTTCCTGAATGTTTTTCACTACAACATCCATACCAACGCCACGTCCCGAATATTCTGTTACCTGTTTTTTCGTGGAAAATCCCGGTAATGTAATAAAGTTATATACTTCTTTGTCTGTAAAATCTTTTTCCGAACGATTTCCTAAAAGCCCGTTTGCTTTTGCTTTTTCCAGAATCTCATCACGTTTCAATCCCTTGCCATTATCTGATACACTAATCCATACCTGTCCACCTTCGTTTTTCGCTTCCAGAACAATCTTACCCTTCTCTGTCTTGCCCAGTTCGGCACGCTTTTCGTTGCTTTCAATGCCGTGGTCAACAGAGTTACGAATCAGATGCATCAATGGGTCCGAAATGTGTTCAATAATATTTTTATCTACTTCCGTATCCTCTCCTATTACCTCTAACTCGATATCTTTTCCTAGTTTCTTTGATGTGTCATAGACAATACGATTCATCTTCTGGAATGTATTTTTCAATGGCATCATACGCATTGCCATAATCGCATCCTGCAGTTCAGAAGTTATCTTTGACAATTGTGCTGCTGATTTCTGGAAATTCGTTAAATCCAACCCCGGCACTTTCAAATCAGGATTCTGTAATACGACTGCTTCTGCAATAACCAGTTCGCCTATTAAATCCATCAGTAAATCCATCTTCTTGATATTAACGCTGATGAAACTTTGTGTTTCCCCTTTTTTCGCTACCGGTTTCTTTTTGGCAGGCCGTTTTGCTGGTGCTTTTGCAGGCTCTGCTTCTTTTTTATCTTCCTGCGCCTTTTCCTCATCCGTCAGGGCAATGGTCTTTGGTTTCTGGCTCTCTACCAGAACGCTCGGCTGCTCTACCGGTCCCATCAGCACTTCGCCGGCTGTTGATATTGGTGCTTCTGCTTCCGTACAGAAAGCAATAAACTCTTCACTGGTACATTCATTAATCTCTACATGTTCAATCCCTGCGCTGGAATTGACCAGTTCCATAATTTCATCGGCTTCGGCAGTTGTCTGCAATGCAATCTTAAAGCCAAACTCTAATACCACATTGGCACTTTCCGGATTAGAGATAATGTCTGCCGGCGTAAATAAAATATCTTCGGCAATGCCTTTTAATGCATTGACTGCAATATACGCCTTAATATTTGCCATCTCCGTGTCTTTGTTATATGTAATATAAATAGAATAAAAACGGCTGGCATCCGAAGCAACCGGTGCAATATAAAAATGTGGTTTTTCAGATGGTGCAGATACAGGCTTTGCTTCTGTCTGTGCCGCATCCTGTTTTGCATCACCACCATTTACTTTCTGTATCTTCTTGAGATAAGTATCCAGCTGTGCAATCAGGTCGTCAGCATTTCCATCCGTTTCGCTGCCGTCTTTGATTTTTTCTAATTCTCCACTGATAAAATCAGATACTTCAAAAATATAATCCAACAGTTCTGCATGTGGAATATTTTCCGGATGATTTTCACGGATATAGTAAAAAACATCTTCCAGTTTGTGGGACAACGTAGTGATATTCTGATACATCATTACGGCTGATGCCCCTTTTATTGTGTGCATTATACGAAAGATTTCATTGACATGGTCATCATCAAATTCGCCGACATCCTTACTGTCAAGACATATATTTTCAAGATTTTCAAGTCCCTGCTCGGTTTCAAAAATAAACATGTCAAGCATGCCTTCCGTAATCATATCGTCTCCCATAGTTTCTCCCTTCTATGATGATTCGTCTTACGAAATCAAATCTAATTTCCGTAATACATTTTCAAATTTTGCCTGGTCAATTGGCTTGCCGGCATAAGCAACGCATCCTAAGTCAAAGGCTTTGTTTACGTTTGCACCTTCATTCAGGGCTGTTGTCATAATAATTTTAGAACACTGCTCTTCCGGTAACTTTCTGTCTTTTTCAATGTCACGAATTGCTTTTAATGCCTGATAACCGTCTAACGTCGGCATCATAATGTCAAGGCATACCAGGTCATATGGCATATCCGCATCCAGTGCCATAATATACGCATCCACTGCTTCCATACCATCTACTGTTACATCACACTCGCCATACTTTGATAGAAATTTAAGCATAAACTTTCTGCTGGCAAAATCGTCCTCTGCAATTAAAATTCTCATAATTCTTCCTCCATTTTTTTATACTAAATTTATTGCTGACTGAAATCATATTTTATGATTAAGGCATCGAGTTAAATATATTGTACACCTTACTGGCGATATTTTCCAATGATACCCGATAAGTTACTGCTCCAATGTCGTATGCGACTTTTGGCATGCCATATACAACACAGCTTTTTTCGTCCTGTCCTACGGTTTTGGCTCCTGCTTTTCGCATTGCCAGAAGTCCTGCTGCCCCGTCTGCGCCCATACCTGTCATCAGGACGCCTACTGCATCACTGGCAGCTGCCTTCGCCACTGAGTGGAATAGCACATCCACAGAAGGACAATGTCCACTAACTTTTTCTCCTTCTTTTATTTCTACCCGGTAAATGCCCCCACTTCTGACCAGACGCATCTGCCTGTCCCCTGGAGCAATCAGCACCTTTCCCTGTTCTACCAGGTCACCATTTTCTGCTTCTTTCACAGAAACGCTGCACTGTTTGTCCAGACGTTCTGCATACATTCTGGTAAATCCCGGTGGCATATGCTGTACAATCACGGTTCCCGGAATGTCAGGATGAAACCTGGAAACAACTTCTGCTATTGCTTCCGTTCCACCCGTAGACGCTCCCATCGCCAGTATTTTATTTCTGTAATTTCTTCCGGTAGATGCAACCTTTGCCCCTTCCGTCTTCTGATATTTTCCTACCTGAACCGTAGACGCTATTTTGATTTTGGCAACCAGTTCTTCTTTTACCCAGACTGCCAGTTTTTCAGCACTCATATCAGCCGGTTTGTTTACAAAATCGACTGCACCGGCATTCATCGCGTCAAAAACCGTTTCATTCAGCGAACTTATCATAACAGTCGGTATCGGATACTGGGGCATTAGTTTCTTCAGAAAATCAATACCGTTCATTCTTGGCATCTCAACATCCAGTGTCATAACATCCGGTTCAAACCTGAGAATCATATCCCTCGCCTGAAAAGGGTCAGCTGCCATCGCCACCACTTTGATGTCATTATCCTGGTCAAGACCATATGAAATAATTTTCCGAAACAGCATAGAATCATCTACCACTAATACTTTTATCGGCCTCATAGATTTTCTTCCCCTTATAATATTTTTCGATAAACAGATGGTCTGATATAACGAAAATCTGTTGCTGTCTTATCGATACTTTCTGTTGTACCAATAAACAGATAACCACCATCTGCCATATGATTATAAATGCGTTTTAACAGTTGCCTTTTTGTTTCTTCCTCAAAATAAATCATAACATTTCTCAAAAAAACTACATGGAACTGTCCCTTAAACGGGATTTCATCCATTAAATTAAACTGACGGAAAACAATTTGTTTGCGAAGCGAAGGCACGACCTGATATTCTTCTTCATTTATCGCTTTAAAATACCGTCGCTTCCAGGTTTCCGGCAGGGGCTGAATCTGTTCTCCCAGATAAATGCCACTTTTGGCTTTTTGTAATACCCGTGTGGAAATGTCAGTTGCCAGCACCTGAGTATCCCAACGGTTATCCAGACTAAAAAAGTCATTTAAAACCATTTCTATTGTGTAAGGCTCTTCCCCTGTGGAAGAAGCAGCTGACCAGATACGGACATCTCTTGCTTTCTTTTCTTCTTTTGCTTTTATCCACGGAAGAACTTCTTTTTGCAAATATTCAAAATGAAGCCATTCACGCATAAAATAGGTGTGATTTGTTGTCAATACATTAATCAGGTTATGAGCCTCTTCTCCATTTGGATTCTGTTCCACTAAACTGATATATTCCCGGTAACTCTGATACCCTTCCCGTAACAGATAATTTTCCAGCCTGCCGGTAATCAAAGTCCTTTTATGGCTCAAATCGATTCCATAACGACTTCTGACATAATGAACAATCCGAAAAAACTCTTCATCAGACAGTCGCATATTTGTCCCCCCCTTTTTCCTTCTCCTGCTACTGTATTACATCGTAACAATAGAGTAATCAACACTGTTATCTTCACGGATACTGAGAACCATATAGGTTGGACGGTGTCCATCCTGCCTTGGCAAGGAAATGCTTCCCGGATTCAGCACCAGAACACCGGATACCATCTCTGCCATCGGCACATGTGTATGGCCAAACAAAACCATACTGGCATTGTTATCTCTTGCCATATCTACCATCAGTTCTGTGCTCATTTTGCAATGATAACGGTGTCCATGCGTAATAAATGCCTTTTCCCGTCCTATCGGAATAATATTTGAAATAGGAAGGTCGGGACTGAAATCACCATTTCCACGGACTGCTTCCACCGGGCAATCCACAAGACTCTGGATTTGTTCCCGGGAGCCATAACTGTCACCCAGATGAATCAGCATTTCTAATTCTCTTCCTTTTTCTCCAAAAAGCGAAATCACTTTCTTTAAATTGGTATCATTACCATGCGTATCGCTGACCACCAGTATCTTTTTGCTTGTTTTCATCTTACAATACCTTTTCCTTTTTGAGTTCCTCGTACATTGCCACTAATGCTTTTCCACGGTGGCTGACTTTATTTTTTTCTTCCGGCAGAAGTTCGGATGTTGTGCATCCAAATTCCGGCACATAGAAAATCGGGTCATAACCAAATCCGTTTGTACCTTTTTCCTCGTATCCGATTCTTCCCTCTATCGTTCCTACCGTCGTAATCGTATGACCATCCGGGAAAGCGCATGCCATCGCACAGACGAATCTCGCACTTCTCTTTTCCTCTTCTACTCCATCCAGCAATTCGATAATGTGTTTATTTTTTACACTATACGGTGTATCTTCTCCCATATAACGTGCTGAATAAATGCCCGGAGCCTTGTCCAAATAATCCACTTCCAATCCGGAATCATCAGCTAATACCATCTGTCCGGTTATATCTGAAATCTTTCTGGCTTTGATAATTGCATTTTCTTCAAATGTCTTTCCGTCCTCAATAATTTCAACATCCTGCAAATTTTCATCCCGTAATGATGAAAAAATAATATTTTCATCACCCAGTATCTGACGGATTTCTTTCATTTTTCCTTCATTTCCGGTTGCAACAATGATTTTCTTTGTCTGTTCTTCCATCTTATTTACCTGCCTCCAGAGCCTTTAGAATACCGTCACAGATTCCCTGTGCCGTTTCTTTCTGCCCCTTTTCTTTCATAATATATTTCATATCTTTTTTGTTGGTAATATAACCAATTTCAACAATGGCTGTCGGCACTTTTGAATAGTGCAGCAGATACAAATTGCTTCGCTGGATAACCTTTCTTTTTTCCAGTTTTGATGTCTTGGAAAGACTGTCCATTAAAATATCTGCCAGCTGCTTATTTGTTAAATCATATCCTTTTATTTTTTTCTTTGCATACAGCACTTCAATACCGTTTGATGTATAATCTCCGACTGTAGAAGCATTACAATGTATGCTGACAAATAAATCTGCCTTTTTCTTTTTTACCGTTCCAACCCTTGACTTTTTAGAAACCATTTTGTCAGAAGTCCGGGTTGCGTATACCTGTACTCCCTGTTCTTTTAACAACTCTATTACTTTTTCCGATATCAGAAGCGTATACTTTTTTTCTACGCATTTTCTGTCAGGTGAAGAAGTTCCTTCATCCATTCCACCGTGTCCGGCATCAATAACAACCACTTTCTGCTTTTCAGCCTGTGGCTGTTGTGTCGGCTGTGGCTGTATGGCTTTTGCAGCAGCTTTTACTGTCGTCTTGCTTTCTGCTGTAACAGTTTCCTTACCGGCTTTCTTTTTTTCCGTTTTCTTCTGGCTGGTGTTATCTGCTAATACGGTCTTTTCCGTCTTTGCCCTGAACTGTTCTGAAAAACTCAGGCTGCAGACCACAACAACCAGTAAAAGCATAACACTCTGCGTCGCAAGGCGACGCCACTCACTCAGGTTCATTTTCCCACCGTACCTTCCGTAATATCCATCATCTGGTTTTTTTCGTACAACAACTGCCTGTACTGCCTTTCTCTTTATCAAATCCCATACTTTTCCCCATAATAAAAAGTATACAGTAATACTAATTTGAATGCAACAAAAATGACTTTTTTGTGCAATTTTCTACAAAATCCGTCAAAAAAACAAAGGAATAGAATTGAAAGCTTTTCTTATTCATTGTATACTGTTAATTGAGAGTGTACACAAGTATGGGGTGGTTATCATTTTCTCAAAATGTAGCGCACAATGGTGCAGAAAGAGGTTAGTATGATTAAAAAAATAGACTTGGCCGGTTCTTGGAACTTTGCCATGGATAAAGCAAAGGAAGGCATTGAAAAACAGCAGTTTCTTTCCCTTCCTGAAGATACGATTTCTTTGCCTGGTACAATTTCTATGGCAAAAAAAGGAACACCTTCTGATGTCAGGGAAACGGGATTTCTGACGGACCCTTATCTTTTTGAAGGTTTTGCGTGGTATGCAAAGGATATTACAATGGAGGAGGCAGATTTAGGAAAAGAAATCTATCTTTTCTTAGAGCGCACCCGTCTTACAAAGGTCTGGATTGATGATACTTTTGTAGGGGAATTTGACAGTCTGAACACACCACACAACTATAAGCTGACGGACTATATCCACAAAACAACCTTCCGTCTGACGATTCTGGTATCCAACGTTGATTATCCAACGAAAGGTGGTCATCTGACTTCCCCTGATACACAGACAAACTGGAATGGTATTATTGGAGAAATTGCATTACATATATTTGACAGCATCTATCTGACAGATATTAAAACCTATCCTGATATTGATACAAAATCTGTCCGTGTTGATTTTACTACAGTCAATACAACGAAAGAAGCCGTTACCCGTAACATTACTGCAAACGCAGTTTTGACAGATATTAACGGCGATACAGGTGTTTCTGCAGCGGAAGCTGTTTTTTCAGTTGATTTTCCTGCCGGCAGAGGCACAGGCAGTCTGACATACCAGCTAGGGGAAGATGCTGCATTATGGAGCGAATATACGCCGGTTGTTTATCGCCTTACGCTTTCTGTTGAAGGCAGTGACGAAAAGAGTTCTGCTACTTTTGGACTTCGTAAATTTTCTACGACAGAAACAGAATTTCTGATTAATGGCACTCCTACCTTTTTGCGTGGCAAGCATGACGGATTAATCTTCCCAATGACAGGTGCCGTTCCTGCTACCGTGGATGAATGGATTCGTGTTATGAAAATTTCCAAATCCTATGGCATCAACCACTACCGTTTCCATACCTGTTGTCCACCGGATGCTGCTTTCGTGGCTGCTGATTATCTCGGCATTTATATGGAGCCACAGTTACCTTTCTGGGGAACATTGACAGCTCCGGGCGATGAAAATCATAATGAAGAAGAGCAGCAATATCTGATTCAGGAAGGCTATCGAATGATGGATGCTTTTGGAAACCATGCTTCTTACTGTATGATGTCACTCGGTAATGAACTCTGGGGCAGCAAAGAGCGCATGGCTGAAATCATCCGTGATTATAAGAAAAAGGACAGCCGTCATCTCTATACACAGGGCTCTAACAACTTCCAGCATACACCGGTACTTCTTCCGGAGGATGATTTTTATGTTGGCGTCCGTTTCAGCAAGAACCGTCTTATCCGTGGTTCCTATGGTATGTGTGATGCCCCATTGGGACATATTCAGTGGGATGAGCCTTCTACCATGCACAATTATGATGAAGAAATCTACCCGTCAAACGCTGAAAATTCTGCCGAAAACGGTGAAGAGGAAATCGAAATCCAATACGGAACGGGCGTAAAGAAAGTAAAAGCAGCAAAAGGCGAGGGCGTTCTGCTCCCACATATTCCTGTTGTTTCCCATGAAATCGGGCAGTTTGCCGTGTATCCGAATTTCCGGGAAATTGATAAATATACAGGTGTTTTAAAGGCACGCAACTTTGAAGTGTTCCGTGAACGTCTGGAAGAAAAAGGAATGCTTGACCAGGCAGATGATTTCTTCTACACTTCCGGAAAGTTGTCTGTTCAGTGCTACAAAGAAGAATTAGAAGCTGCAGCCCGTACAAAAAGGCTTGCCGGTTATCAGATTCTGGATATTCAGGATTTTGCCGGACAGGGTACAGCTCTGGTTGGTATTCTGGATGTGTTTATGGACAGCAAAGGTCATGTCACTCCAGAAGAATGGGCAGGTTTCTGTTCCGACGGTATTTTGCTGGCGCAGTTTGCTTCCTATGTGCATACAAATGGAGAAACATTCTCTTCTGCAATGGCAATCCGTTATTACAATCCTGAGAAATTAGTTGGAAAATCCCTGCATTGGGAACTGACTGCAAAAGATATTTCCGGCAAAGATGATAACGGCAGCACTGCTTCCTCTCCTGCTGTTTCGGGAGATGTTGTAATTCCTGACAATGCATTTGGATTAGTAGAATTAGGCGACGTGGCAATCACGCTTCCTGAAAATGACAAAGCCTGTGTTTATACGCTGACACTGACCGTTCCCGGCACAAAAATGAAAAATACTTATGAATTGTATAGTTATCCTGCTGCCAAAAGCAGTCTGGACCTTACAACGGTATCTAATATATGCCAGAATGGCAATCATCTCTTCCTGACACAGGATTTTGATGAAGCAGATGCACTTTTGAAACAAGGCAAACGTGTTCTCTATCTGCCAAACGAGGTTGCCCAAAGCCTGGAAGGCTTTTATTGTACGGATTTCTGGTGCTATCCAATGTTCCGTGATATCTGCGAATGGATGAAAAAGCCGGTTGCAGTAGGAACGATGGGACTTTTAATCCAGAAAGACCATCCGGCACTGAAATCTTTCCCAACACATAAATATGCTACTCCACAGTGGTATCAGATTGTATCCAATAGCGACTGTGCTATTCTGGAAGATGCAACTGCCGCAGAGTACCGTCCAATTGTGCAGATGGTAGATAACTTTGAGCGCAATCACAAACTGGGAATCCTTTTTGAAGGTAACGTCGGCGAAGGAAAACTTATGATTTGCACCTGCCGTCTTAGCCAGATTGCAGACAGGGCAGAAGTAAAACAGTTCACAAAATCCTTACTGGACTATGTTACTTCCGACGAATTTGCACCTGCCGGCACACTGGATATGCAGAAACTGCGCAGCGTGTTTGTAAAATAATAAAGCCACTTGAAATCTTTCTTTGCCTTTGCCTGTATCTTCAGACAAGGGCAAAATCAAAAATTGCCTGGCAGCATATCATTTATTTTTCTGATAAGAGTACTCTCTTTTTAAAAATAAATTTATTGCTGTCAGGCAATTTATATTTTTTCTGTCTTTTTTAGAAACATCCCAGTAGGAATAAGAACCTGAAAAACCTGTTATCCGTTGCACGCTGACGGTACAGACGATTTTCCTTTAACAGTTTTTTTCTGGTTTTCAAAGATTTTCTGTTATTGACATATTCTTCCAGTAATTCCATATTCCAACGCACCTTTTTGCTGTCACGGAAGATTTTTCCTTCTTCTTCCTCTAAGAAATTATGATACAACCGGTAAAATTCCGTGACCTGCATACTGATTGCCCGGCATTTTTTTCGGAAACAGAACACTCGCTCAAAGAACTCTTTTCCTCTGTTTACGGTCATTCCGACTGTATTATCTCTATGCTGGCGATAGCAGATATGCTGGCCTTCATCATAGAAAACTTCTCCAAAGCAGGAAGCCACCTGATAAATCCATCTGTCATGCATCATAATCTTATCCGTATCCGGCATTTTGGCTAACAGCATATTTCTCAGATAATCATTCATCACTATCGTGCAGCCTACTACAATATTCTCAACCATTGCATTTCCAAAACCGGCAAACATTCTGGTATATCGCCTGCCACATTCCAAATCCCTTAATGTTTCATCAACAATCAACGGACGACAGCAATATAAGTTCGGTTTCATTTTGTTCGGCATCTGGTCCAGAATTTTGACACCACAGGAAATTTTGTCAGGCATCCATACATCATCCTGGTCAGAAAATGCGTAAAAATCTGCGTTATCATCCGAGTGCTTTACTAAATCAAGAAAGCTTCCGATTACGCCGAGATTTTCTCCCTGATACCAGGTTATTCTGTCAGAAAAGCGATAGGCATAATCTTCCAGAATATTCTGGGTTCCGTCAGTAGAACCATCATCACGAATCAGTATTTCGATTTTGCCCCTGCCCATACGTTCGCAGTCCTGCCCCAGTATAGACTCTAACTGCTCTCTTAAATAGTTTCTTCCATTGTATGTGGACATTAAAACCTGTATTTTATACACGATACAGCCTCCCTTTCTAAATGTGACCTACGCTTTCGTATATTGCACGTATTCTTTTTCTCGTCCTGCTTCTTATTGTGATACTTTTGCAATGTATTCCCTGAGCATGGCAGTCAGTTCCTCTTCTACATCCTGAAACGGCCTTACCACAAACTCCATATCACTCCACTTACGGGGTGCTTCTTCTAATAATTCTTCCCCCATATAATGTTTAAATTCATAATAAAGACATGTATCATCTACGCTTTTTATCTGCTCACCCTCTACAGTATCAGGAAGTTGTCCCAGAAATTTCAGATAAATGGCATCCTGAAGCCGTTTTTCAATTTTCCGGTATCCTTCCAGTTCCCCTTTGACCGGTCTGGTAATATCTGACAAATAGGCTTCGCTGGCATCATGAACCAGACACGCAAGTACCACCCTGTCAGAATATCCCCTTGCGATTGCTTCTTTTCCACACGCAATGCTATGCTGTCCCACCGAGTAAAACTCCGGGAAATGACCGTTGGCACGTGTCATAAGTGACTGTGCGTGTGCAATATCCACAATCTGAATCTGCTCTTCTTTCGGTTCCAGTGGCGTAAAATGTATTTTACTATATGTTGTAATGTACATATCCCTTCACTTCCTACAATACTTTTGATAAAAATTCCTGTAGGCGCTGGTTCTGTGGATTTTCAAACAATTCTTCCGGACTGTTTTCCTCCTGAATCATACCGTCGTTAAGGAAAATTACACGGTTGGCAACTTCTCTTGCAAATCCCATTTCATGAGTAACAACTACCATTGTCATACCTTCTGCTGCCAGTTCTTTCATAACTTCCAGCACTTCCCCTACCATTTCCGGGTCCAGTGCAGAAGTCGGCTCATCAAACAACATTACATCCGGGTTCATTGCAAGAGCACGGATAATGGCAATACGCTGTTTTTGTCCACCCGACAACTGTGCCGGATACGCATCTGCTTTTTCCAAAAGACCGATTCGCTCTAACAGTTCATCTGCTTTCTTTACCGCTTCTTCTTTTGTCATAATTTTGCGTTTTACAGGAGCAAGCATAATATTCTCACGAATTGTCATATTCGGGAACAGATTAAACTGCTGAAATACCATTCCCATTTTTTCACGCATCTGGTTAATATCAACTGACTCATCCGTAATATCTGTTCCCTCAAACAGGACAGTACCTTTTGTAGGCTCTTCTAACAGATTCAGGGAACGCAAAAATGTAGATTTACCACAGCCGGAAGGGCCGATAATTGCTACCACTTCGCCCTTTGAAATCGTTGTGCTGATTCCTTTTAATACACTATGTTTTCCAAATGATTTATATAAATCTTTTACTTCTATTAATACTTCTTTTTTCTCCATATCTGCATATTATCCTTTCTTTTTGTTTTCATTACCTTTCGTTATTTCTAAGGCGTTTTTCAATATAGCGAATACCTGCTGTCAGTATCAGAACTGTCACCAGATAAATCAATGCTACGGCATATAAAGGCATATATGCTTCATATGTGATGCTTCGTATAATATCTCCACCCTTTGTCAGGTCAACCAGACCAATATATCCACTGATTGATGTTTCTTTTACTAATACGATAAACTCGTTACCCAGAGCAGGCAGAATGTTTTTAAATGCCTGAGGGATAATAATGGATGTCATTGTCTGCTGGTAATTCAGTCCCAGACTGCGTCCTGCCTCAAACTGTCCGTGGTCAACAGACATAATACCGGAACGGATAACCTCTGCCACATAAGCAGCAGAATTTAAACCAAATGCAATAATCGCTACAATGATTTTATTCTGCACGGATGTCAGTATGACATAATAGATAATCAATAACTGTACAACTACCGGCGTTCCACGTATTACCGTCAGATAAATATGACAAATTGCATTTAATACCGGCACAGAGCCGTTCTGGTCGTGGCTGGTACGCACCAGGGCAATTAATAATCCCAGAACAACACCGATAAGAATAGCAAATACGGTAATCAGTAATGTATTTCCAAAACCTTTGACAAGATACTCAAAACGGTTTTCTTTGATAAAGTTATCATAGAAAGAATCCTTAAAGGAGCTGGCTTTTGCATCTGCTTTTGCATCTTTTACAATGATAACCTGTTTTGCTGTCGTATAAGAATCAGAAAAATCGATATTCTTTAAACGGTCTTCTGTTACCGTCATACCGGCAGCACCAACATCTGCTTTTCCGGATTTTACAGCTGTGATTATGGCATCAAAATCCATATTTTCGATTTTTAATTCCATTCCCATTTTGTCACAGATTGCCTGCATAATATCTGCATCAATACCAACAATGGTACCTTTGTCAAAATATTCATATGGTGGGAACTCTGCATTTGTTGCCATCGTTAATGTTCCCGTTCTCTTTACATCTTTTTTCTTGTATGGATTTTTTCCCTGCTGTTCTTCATTGCCTATGTAGTAATTGACAATCTGCTCAAATGTACCGTCTTCTTTTAACTCTGCCAATGCTTTGTTAATTTTTTCTTTTAAAGCCGTATTTGACTTATCAATACAGATTGCATATTCTTCATTTGCAAATTCTTCTTTTAAGATTTTTAATTCGCTGTTCTTTTCGACATATGCTTTTGCCGGCTGCTCGTCAATGATAACACAGTTGATTTTTCCTAATTTCAAAGCCTGTACAGCATCGGTTCCTTTGTTGTAACGCTCGATTTTTGTTCCTGCTTCATCACCTTCATAATCAGATGCATAGATATCGCCCGTTGTACCAATCTGGACACCTATCTTCTTTCCGACCAAATCTTCCACACAGGTTACTGCATTCTGTTCTGCTTTCTCTGCTGCTTTTTTTGCTGCCTGATGACTGTAATACTGATACACACCAATTCCAATCAGCAGAGCCGCAATAACTGCCACGTATAAAATTACTCTTTTTTTGTTTCCTTTTTTCATTATTGCTTTTCGTCTTCCTCTCTATGATAGTTTTGATAAAAATTTTCTTCCATCCTATTAAAAACATCTATATTATAACAACCAATTGCCTGTATCTGGTTCAATGCGCCAGCCAGCAATGAAAGGCTACCCCGGCATAGTCCCAGTTTTCTTGCGACAGGTCCCTGGTTTTTTGTTATATATTGCACTTTGTCATATGAAATACTCATAATTCTCCTGGCAAATGTTCCCCTTGCCAACACTATTTTTTCCTGACTCTGATATAATCCCACCGTACAGTATGTTAATAAAGAAATCAGTGTGATAATCGCCAGAATCACTAACAATATGATGCCCATTGCAAATTGTTCTCGTTTGCTAAATATCTCATTTATCATTCCTGCAATGCTTTCCTGCTGCTTACCATGACTTTCGATAACCAGCATGGCACCAAGAAAACCAGCAACAAGACATATGATATAAAAAACATTTCTTAACATTTTGAGAACAAATGCTTTCAGTGGCTGACGCTTTAACTGTTTCATTTCCGGTAATGCATATTCCGGTAAAAGAATCTGCATTTTCCGGGTCAGTTCCTCATAAGAATCTGTCAGGAGAATCTTTACCCCTCCGGCTTCTTCTCCTTCTCCTCCTATGTTAATCACTTTCACAAAACCTCTTTTAAACACTCTGCCGATAAAACTATATTCCAACGAAACGGCATTAATCTTAGCGATAGGGATGACATATTCATTTTTTGTAAACAGACCACTTTTGACATATATTTTGTCCCGTTCTCTTCTGGCACGAAACTGATAGTCACGCAATGCCGGCTTTAGCAGAGCCAACAGATAGAAGATAACCAAAGCCACCGCAGAAATAACTGATATGGTGGATAACATCAGGCCTTTTCCTTCTACAAACGAACCTATCGCCATAATAACACTGAAAACACAGAGTGCTAAAACAGCCAGAACCTGAACAATTGATATGGACAACAATGTATTCTGCAAAACCTGTTTTACGGAATATACAATATCAAATGTTTTTTCTTCAGCCTCCTGCTGTACCATCCCATTCTGCTGTACTGGTGCTTCCTCTGATTCTCCCTTTCCTTCTGCGTCCTTTTGCAATTCATTCATTTTAGAAAGAATTTCCTGCTTTACCCAGAGAGCATCTTTTTTCTTTAAAATAATCTCTATATCTGTTTCGTCTGCCGTGGACAAACTATTCGTATCGACCTTTACCTTATAGGTTCCTACAATCATTTCAAAAATGTTCTGCTCTAAATTGACATTAGAAACATTTGCAATGGAAATCGTATTCACATAATGCTTTAAGGTTGCCCTGTCATAAATAATTGTCCCATCTTTTATCGTAAATGTTGTACGATACCAGCGATTTACATACCAGAGGCAAACAATCAGCAGGATAACAACGGCACCACCAATTACCAGAAGTCCCTGCACAATATTTCCTTTTTTAAGCAGTTCGATTCCCAACAAAATAGAATCTTCATCCCCCAGCAGAACTGCCATCACCAGCAGAAAAACAACCCACATTTTTTCGATAACATATGTAATATGATTTCTCATCTGGATACTATTTTCTTCTGTTACCATATTTACCCCTCTCTTTGCATCACTGCATATTGATTAATTCTCGTTTTCAGTGTTTCCACAATCTGCTCAGCGACTTCTTTTTCCAGAAAACGAATGGTAACATCACCACCTGCCGTTGTCACAAGCACTTTGGCAAGCCCAAAAATCCGGTCAATCGGACCACTTTCCATCGCAACTTTATGCAGACGCTCGATAGGCACAATGTTTCTTTCAACAAACAAAAATCCTTCTATGACATCAATATCTTCATTCGAGAAACAATACCGGTAACGTTCATACCGGAAAAATGGTGCAATCAGGGAAATAACCCAGACGACTGCCACGATTGCCCAAATCCAGTTTGCAACAGCTAAAGTATCTTTCCATTTTACCCATACAATCGCCAGTATAATCGTACAGATACCTGCCAGTATAATCTCATTGACCAGCATACAGCCTCTTGCTTTTTTGCTTAATTTCTGAAATACTTTTTCTTCTTTTTCCATAACTCCTCCTGTCTTTTTCACTTCCCTCATTACCGGTTTTACATTCCTTTTGCAACGCAAAACCTCTGTCTATTCTAACACTTTTCAAGAAGTATGGCAATCTTATCTGAAGTCTGAAATATTATCGCTACAAGCGTTACCGTTTTTCTCATAATATGGAAAAAGATGGAAATATCATCACTGTCAATTTCCATCTTCCCCATGCTTTTTGCCATTATCATCTTTATCTTATGGCATCTGCTTTTTAGTCATTCCATTGCCACTATGCCATAAATTCTTTTACTTTTGCATAAATTCCTTCTGCATCCAGACCGTACTTCTTAATCAGTTCAACAGCCGGACCAGACCCACCAAATGTATCATTTACGCCGATTTTTAATACCTGAGTCGGTGCTTTTGCTGATAAGCAGTCACATACGGCACTACCTAAACCACCGATAACAGAATGTTCTTCAATCGTAACAACTTTTCCTGTTTCTTTTGCTGCAGCTACAATCAGGTCTTCATCCAAAGGCTTAATTGTATGGATGTTGATAACTTTTGCATCAATTCCGTCTGCTGCTAATTTTTCTGCTGCTTCAAGTGTTTCACTTACTTCCAATCCGGTAGCAACTAATGTAACATCTTTACCTTCACGAAGTACAACACCTTTTCCTAATTCAAATTTGTAATCCGGTGTGTCATTGATAACAGGTACTGCGAGTCTTCCAAAACGGATATAAACCGGTCCCTGATGGTCAAGTGCTGCCTTGACTGCTGCCTTTGCTTCAATATCATCTGCCGGATTCATAACAACCATTCCCGGAATCGTGCGCATTAATGCGATATCTTCACAACACTGATGGGTAGCACCATCTTCACCTACAGAGATACCTGCATGTGTTGCACCGATTTTCACATTTAACTTTGGATATCCTACAGAGTTACGAACCTGTTCAAAGGCACGTCCTGCTGCAAACATGGCAAAAGAACTGACAAAAGGAATCTTACCGGTAGTAGCAAGTCCTGCTGCAATACCTACCATATTGCTCTCTGCAATACCACAATCAATATGTCTGTCCGGATATGCTTTCTTAAAAATACCCGTCTTCGTTGCTGCCGCAAGGTCAGCATCTAATACTACCAGATTCGGATAATCTGGTGCAAGTTCAGTTAATGCGTTACCATAACTTTCTCTAGTAGCGATTTTCTTAACGTCTGACATTTTTCTCCTCCATTCTCGCGTATGCATCTGCATATTCGCTCTTTCTTCCTTTTGCCTATGATAAACTCTCGCCGATTTTTTCAAGGTCTGCCATTGCCTGCTCATACTGCTCATCATTTGGAGCACTTCCATGCCAGCTAGCCTGGTTCTCCATAAATGATACGCCTTTTCCCTTTACGCTCTTAGCAATAATTGCTGTCGGCATTCCCTTTGTTTCTCTTGCATTTTTGAATGCATCTGCAATCTGGTCAAAATCATGTGCATCAATTTCAACAACATTAAAATTGAATGCTTTAAATTTATCAGCAATTGGATATGGAGAACATACATCCTCGATATTTCCATCAATCTGCAAACCATTGTTATCAACAATAAATACAAGGTTATCTAACTTATGGGCACCTGCAAACATAGCTGCTTCCCATACCTGGCCTTCCTGAATCTCACCGTCACCAAACAGACAATATACACGATAAGGTGCATTGTCCATTTTACCTGCCAGAGCCATACCTACTGCTGCTGAGCCACCCTGTCCCAAAGAACCACTGGACATATCAACACCAGGAATGTGTTTCATATCCGGATGTCCCTGTAAGTAAGAACCTACATGACGAAGTGTTTTTAAATCTTCAACTGGGAAGAACCCTCTCTGTGCCAGTGTAGAATAAAGTCCCGGAGCAATATGACCTTTGGAAAGTACCATACGGTCTCTGTCAGCCTTCTTTGGGTCTTTCGGGTCAACATTCATCTCCTCAAAATACAGATAAGTCAAAATATCTGCTGCAGACAACGAACCACCCGGATGACCGGATTTTGCACTGTGTACAGCTGTTACAATACCTTTACGTACTTCATTTGCAGTCTTTTTTAATGCTAAAGTATCCATTTTTCTTTCCTTTCTGATTTAGATTATTTTTTACTCACCAAAAACAGCCTTGTAGTCTTTCTGGAATTTCTCGATTCCCTGGTCCGTTAAAGGATGTTTTGTCATCTGCTCAATTACATTGTAAGGAACTGTTGCAATGTCAGCACCTGCTAATGCACAATCTGTTACATGGATTGGATTACGGATACTTGCTGCAATAATCTCTGTATCAATACCATAGTTATCAAAGATAGCAGTAATTGTTTCAATTAAATCAATACCCGGAGTAGAGATGTCATCCAGACGTCCAAGGAATGGTGAAACATATGCTGCACCTGCTCTTGCTGCCAAAAGTGCCTGATTTGCTGTGAAAATCAAAGTAACATTACATTTAATTCCTTCACTTGCAAGAACTTTTGTTGCCTTTAAACCTTCTACTGTCATAGGAATTTTTACTACCATATTTGGATGAAGTTTTGCAATTTCTCTTCCTTCTGCAATCATTCCCTCTGCATCTACAGTAGTTGCTTTGACTTCGCCACTAATTGGGCCGTCAACGATAGAAGCGATTTCCTTTAATACTTCTTCCTGGCTTTTGCCACCTTCTTTTGCAATCAGGGATGGGTTTGTAGTAACACCACAAATTACTCCCATTTCATTTGCTTTCTTGATATCCTCAATCTTGGCTGTGTCAATAAAAAACTTCATGTTTTTATCCTCCTATTTAAAATTATTTTTACTACAAAATCTTTCTCTAGTATACAACTTTTACCATAGTTGGTCAATCAAAAACACGGTATGGTAAGACGGTTTTAGTAAAACCAGAATTTTTTAAAATTCATTTTGTATACTCTGTATGGACGGCTGGTGACATTAAACTGCTTAATCAATTTTCCATTTATATCACTTTCTGCAAAATAGGAATTATCACTGCTGCAATAAACAAGTGTATTATTCTGTTTACAGATATTGCCATCTTTCTTTGTCTGGTCTAACGGCAATTTGCCTTTTAACTGATATGTTTTTGCCGTTTCATCCACCAGATAACGGTAATAGTACGATTCTCCATTGTTTTTTGCACCATTTCCCGTATTCGCATTCAATACTGTCAGTTCATATTGCCCTTCTGTCTTCTTATCACGATACAGCATTGCTTCCTGACCGTACTGCGACTCAAACGGCTCCGGCGTCACTTTTTTCTTTAAAATATTGTTGATAGCCGGTGTTTCCTCCGGTTCCGGCGAAGAAGAATCATCACCAGAAGATTTTGCCAGCACTTTCTTTGCCAGGCTCTTATACGGCTTATAAATCTTTTTGTCTGCAATAATATAATTAATCTTTGGAAGCAGACTGCCAACATTGCTGACTTTGATAATGCTGGATAAATTTTTGCAACTGAGCAGCAGTTTATTCGTGCCTGTGACCTGTACGGAATTTAATCCTACCCAGTCTACGTTCTGTCTGCCTGCTTTTTTTGCTTTTTTCTGATATACCTGCTTTAGCAGCGTATCCATATCAAGTACTTCCTTCGTACTGCCGGACTCTAGCTCCAGTTTCAGTACTTTGCTTTTTGGCGTCACTTTTTTCTGGTCTTTTTCAGCAATGATATACAAATTGCCATAACCATCATAGGCAAATTCTCCAGCCTGACGGTAATCACCTGTGGAAAATGTTTTTGTGACCTGTCCTAATGCATTGACCTGCGAAATTGTTTTTTTCGATGATGCATATACTATCGTGTCATAAATCTGTTCTACTTTTCTGCCACTGTAACCGTTTGTCGGAATCTCTCCCCTTAATACACCGGAATTATCATATAGCAAAATTGGCGTATCCTTTGTTTTTTTGTTTGTGTTATTTGAAAATACAACATACAGACCGTTGGAAATCGTTTCTTTGCTCCTGCCATTGAGCGTTGTCAGCATATTTGGCGATTTTGTTGCACTTTCAGGAATGGTTACGGAAAAGGTATGGACATCCGACAATTCATCATTTGCATTATACAGTTTCATAGTAATGTAATTTGTCTTTCCTGCTACCAGTCCCATAATCTGATATTCATGTTCCTTTGTGACATTTCCGGAAGTCTTCGCAACTGCCGTTCGCGTAAAATCAGGAATATTTTCGTCTTCGACGGAAATTGTATACCGGCAATAGCATTTCCCACCCGTGGTAAAATATACATACATAGCATTTCTGTTTGTGCCATATGGATTATATGCCCAGAGCGGGTCATCAAACGGAAAACTTCTGTTTTTCTTAATGTCCGTAAGATTCTTTTCTGCCTGTGCTGATTTTTCTGCAGAATAAATTTCCGAAACATTGTTATAATGCGTTGTCACTACATTTTTCTTGTCACCACTCAGATATAATGGAATAATATCGACCTGTTTTACCGTATCGATTGCCTTTCCTTTCTGGTTGACCAGCAAATCACTTTCCTCTTTTTGCTTTGCTGTTTCTTTTTCCTGCATCTGCTTGGAAATATCATTCATTTTCCATAAAAATGCTCCCGTACCCACCAGGAGGATAACCAGTGTAACAATAGCAACTTTTACTTTCCCCTTCATCACGGTTTCTCCTTTTCTATTTTGTCTTCTATTCTATGTTCTCAACTAATCCTTTCAGTTTTTCGTATAATTCAGGAAAACGTCTTTTCATCCGTATCGGCTTCATTTCAGCATCCAAAAAACAATGTCCCGATTTTCCCGTAGTACAAAGCACTTCCGAGTCTTTTTGGTAAATCCGGTACGATACCTCCATTTTGATTCCGTCAAACTTGGTCATACAGGTATCAATGACAATTTCATCCCCATAATGCACCGGTACGAGATATTTACATTCCACAAATGTGACCGGAATAATAATTCCCAGTTCTTCCATTTTTGCATAATCCATTAATTTTTCGTCCAGTAACATCAGTCTGGCTTCCTCAAAAAAGCGAATGTAATTTGAATGATGAACAATTCCCATCTGGTCCGTTTCGTAATAATTAATCTTCCGGGAATATTGCACGCTACTATCTTTCATTTTATCATATCCTTCCATTCTTTTCTATCTTTTCACAGTATTTGCATAAATTATAGCATAATTTATGTTATAATAAAATAAGGGAAACGAATTTAACTTTTCCCGCTTTTTACTATAAACACACGACAATACAGTCTGGTCAGGAGGATTTATGAACTTAATTACAGCAGAACATCTGACACATTCCTATACAGAACGAAAACTTTTTGATGACGCTTCTTTTAGCATGGATGAACAGGAAAAAGTGGGCATTATCGGCATTAATGGAACCGGAAAATCTACCCTGCTCAAAATTCTTGCAGGCAGGGAAATTCCCGATAACGGAACAATTGTTTACAAACGCAATATCCGGATTTCGTATCTTCCACAAAACCCGGAATTTCAAGAAGGGCAAAATGTGCTGGAAGCTGCACTGCCACTGCCGGATGATATTGCCATCGCGCCGGGCAGTTATGAAGCAGATGCCAAAAATCATCTGACCAGATTTGGATTTACTGATTTTTCCGAGCCGGTTGCAAACCTGTCCGGTGGACAACGGAAGCGGATTGCTCTGGTACGCGCCATTCTGACGCCTTGTGATGTCCTGATTTTAGACGAGCCGACCAACCACTTGGACAGTGCCATGTCGGAATGGCTGGAAAATTTTCTGATTTCCTGGAAAAATGCATTGATTATGATTACGCATGACCGTTATTTTCTTGATAGTGTCGTAAACCGTATTGTAGAAATAGACAAAGGACAGCTCTACAGTTACAGCTGCAGTTATTTAGAATTTGTGAAACGAAAAGAGCAGCGACAGGATATTGCTCAGGCAACAGAGCGAAAACGCCAGTCCATTCTCCGGAAAGAAATTGCCTGGATGCAGCGTGGTGCCAGAGCACGTTCCACAAAGCAAAAAGCACATATTGCACGCTATGAAAAGCTGCGTGATGCCAAAGCACCCGAAATGGACCAGACCGTTTCTTTTTCCTCTGCTTCCTCACGTCTTGGAAAAACAACGATTGAGCTGGAGCAGATTACAAAAAGTTTTGGTCAGAAAACTTTGATGAACGATTTTTCTTATATTTTTCTCCGTGATGACCGCATTGGCATCATCGGGCCAAACGGCTGTGGCAAATCCACCCTGATGAAAATGATTATGGGACTGGAAACGCCTGACAGTGGCACGATTACTATCGGGCAAACCGTAAAAACCGGATATTTTTCGCAGGAAAGCGAATCAATGGACCTTTCCTTGCGCGTGATTGATTATGTCAGGGAAGGTGGCGAAGTCATTCATACAAGCGAGGGAACCGTCACGGCATCTGTTATGCTGGAACGCTTTCTTTTTCCACCTGATAAACAATATTCGCTGGTAGGAAAACTTTCCGGTGGCGAGCGCAGACGCCTGTACCTGCTCAGAATTTTGATGGAATCTCCTAATATCCTTCTGTTGGACGAACCAACAAATGATTTAGACATTACCACGCTGACGCTGTTGGAAGATTATCTGGACACCTTTGACGGCATTGTTATTACCGTATCTCATGACCGTTATTTTCTTGACCGTATCGCAACAAGAATTTTTGCATTTGAGGGAAATGGCAAAATAACGCAATACGAAGGCGGCTATACCGATTATCTGAATGCCTCCAAAGCAGATATGTCCCTTTTGCCAAACAAGACAGATACAAACAAAGCATCTTCTTCTACAAAAGAAATCAACCGGAATAACTGGAAAAACGGGCAGGAGAAAAAGTTAAAAATGACCTTTCAGGAACAGCGTGAATTTGAAACGATTGAAAGCGATATTGCAGAACTGGAAGAAACCATCACAAAACTGGACAGCGAAATGTTGTCATATGCAAAAGACTTTGTGAAATTAAATGAACTTGCCACGCAAAAAGAGGCACTGGAAAAGGAACTGTCCGAAAAAATGGACCGTTGGGTATACTTGGAAGAGCTGGATGCCAAAATCAATGCTCTTTCCAAATAAATTCAGAAAGAAATGCTTTTTTGCCGTTCTATGTAAAACTCTTGTAAAGTAATAAAAATCCGACCTCTTTTCATTGACACGATTCTTTTTATATGTTAGATTGATTGTGTTGTTATCTGAAAAAAGATGACAATTTAAATTTATTTTTTCATTTTTAGGAGGCAGTACAATGAAGGGTACAGTAAAATGGTTTAATGCAAAAAAAGGTTTTGGTTTCATTTCTGACGAAACAGGAAACGAAGTTTTCGTACACTTTTCAGCACTTCAGATGGACGGATTCAAAGTTCTTGACGAAGGCGACGCTGTTGAGTTTGATATTGTAAACGGCGAAAAGGGACCTCAGGCATCAAACGTAGTAAAGATTGGTTAATTTCCACTCTTACTCAGTTATAATCAATGCATGAATCATTCTAATTTTTATAGATAAGTGTTGTATGAAATTATTTGTTTATTTTTTATCTCGTTTATTTTAAAAGTTATGAAATTCGGACTAGGTTGTAACAAAAAGGAACCGTATCATTGACACGGTTCCTTTTTGTTATTTGCTCTTTTTTAAATATGAATATCCACAGAATTAAAATTAGCAGCAGCCTTCTGTCCCGACTTTAAGTTCTTTATGAAAGTATTTGCTTTGTCTGTCTGTTTTGCTGCTCCATTTTGAACATTCCTGTACTGGTTCGTTTTCTCTTCATCTGCATCTGCTTTAGCAGCCTCCTGCAACCGGTTGGAAGCCTTCCCCAGATGCTCTATCTGTGCTCCGGAAACATTACTCAGGCGTTTTTCAATGTCCTGCAATTCTCCCTGCTTGCCTGTCACATCAACGCCACGTGCTGCGTCACTTTCTATTTCAGCTTCCAGGACACCGGCTTTTCCCTGCATTGCACTCTTTAAACTGCCCTGCTTCTGGGCACCTTCCAAAGCACCGTCTGCCGAAATCATTGCCTTCATACTGTTTTCAGACATACCTGTTGTCTTCGTTTCTTTGTCTTCTTTTTCTGGAAGGACCTCATCAGATGCTTCCCTATTTGCTTCCTGTTTTTCTTTTCGTACCTCTACCTGATGCTGACGCAGCTGATTGTTTAATTCAGAAATCTGCTGCTGCAATTCCTGACGCTTTTTCATTTTCTCTTCCATTGTCATCTCCTGATTGGAAGATAATTGCTGCATCTGGCTCTGAATATTTTTGCTGACAGTATCCATCACCTGCATACCACTGCCGGATGGTGCTGCAACTTCATTGCCATTATTTACTCCCGTCACCTGCATTTCGGACACCTCCCTCCTGTCTGTATCGGACTAGTATTGATACTATAATATTACTGCAATCTCATACGATATACAACCGGTTTTTCACTTTTTACAAAAGGTGCATGAATAATCATCTTATCTGCCTCTCTTGTAAATTCTGGTTTCTCATCATAACCCAGTACAGAAAAATCAGTGATAATGCCATGGAAATCTTTGCTGTCTTCTCCCATACTCTTGACGATAATGTCTTCCCCATTCTGTTTCATCGGAATAATGTAAATGCAGTCGCCTTTACAGGTAAAACGGATATCGGTAGAATCAAATGCTTTCCGTCCTTCCTCAGAGAACATACCTTCTACAACTTCTGTATTTCCCTCTGCCTGCACACGCCATGGATGTGTATCATAAATAGCTTCACCATTAACATCCATCCACTCACCGATTTCTGTCAGAAGTTTTACCTCTTCCTCACAAATAGAGCCGTCTGCCTTTGGTCCCACATTCAGCAAAAGACATCCGTTCTTACTTACAATATCGACAAGGTCCTGCAAAATATCTTCTGAAGTTTTGAAACGGTTCTGCTCTGTATAGCACCATGAATTGAATGCCATAGAGGTATCTGCCTGCCAACTGAATGGCTTCGCATCAGAGAAATGACCTCTTTCCATATCCAGAACACCACTGCCTAACATCATTGCATCATGCTTATAAGAAATAGCAACTTCCTTGCCCCATTCCAGACCACGGTTATAGTAATAAGCAGCGAATTTCATAAGATACGGTTTTACGGATTCATGCTGAATCCACCAGTCGAAATAGACCATAGAAGGCTGGTATTTTTCAACCAGTTCTACGTTACGTGCCAGCCAGTCCTCAAGGAAATCCTGTGGTGGTGCCGGACTGTACAAATCCTGGTTATCCGGTTCTTCCATTGCAGGATAATAAAAATCGCCTAACTGCATCGGGTCTTTGACATCACTCTCAAACTCCCGTCCGTGTCCAAAGAAAAATGCATGCTCAACACGGTGGTTTGACTCACAAAATACCATATCCTCTTCCAGAATAGCCTCTTTTAATTCGCCTAAAACATCACGGTGCATTGCTTTTTTCTTGCTAGTCCACTCACTGATTTCCGAATCATACATCTGAAATCCGTCATGATGCTCTGCTACCGGCATAACATAACGCGCGCCTGCTTTCTTAAACAATTTTGCCCACTCTTTTGGATTAAATTTTGGTGCCGTAAACATAGGAATAAAATCTTTATAACCAAACTTTGTATGCTCTCCAAAAGTCTGTCTGTGGTGCTCCCACTCTTCCATACTCTGTATGTACATATTTCTGGAATACCACTCATTACGGAATGCCGGGATACTGAAAAGTCCCCAGTGAATAAAGATTCCAAACTTTGCATTTTTAAACCACTTTGGCACTTCATAATTTTCAAAAGTTATCCATTCTGGTTTATATGGACCTTTCTCGATTACCTCATCTGCAATTTTTAAATACTTTTCCTGAACTGTCATACTTTTTACCTCTTCCTTTTTTGTTTTCTTACGGCTTTGCCGTATTATTATCGCCCCTTTTTGTCCTATTTCTGACTCTTTTATCTCCCGTGTTTATTGTTACCGGTATAAGGATAATGTTTCCTCTAAATATTGCTTATACTGTTTGGCAACATCCTCTGTCAATATCTGTACCTGGTTTCCTAAACCAAATATCCATCCGAAGAACTGATTGCTTACTACAACAGGCAATGCTGCTTTGAAATGTTCCTCATCTTCTTTCAAAATCTGAATCTCCGTGCCAAAACGGTCTAATACGACTCCTGCCAGATGATTGGCAAAACGGACGGACACTCTTTTTGCTTCGCCACCATACATACCGAAATGACTGGTAGAATAGTTGGCTGTATCAATCTTATGAAACTCCTCTTCGCCTTCACGCAACATTTCCTGCAATACCACATTGCTTATTTTGTCAACACGGAAATGTTTCATCTTCTGCTCTTCTCCGTCATATGCTGCCAGATAATAATTTTCATCTGCCCAAACCATCAGCCACGGACTTACACAGTATGTTTTGCCATTATGCTTTTCCTGCAGTGTTTTGTCCGTATTCCAGACCAGATACTGAAATGTTACCTGACGGTTTTTTGTAATTGCTTCGTGAAGAATATCCATATTTGCAAAACCTGCTTTGCTGACAGACTTTGGTTTTTCGGCATATACCTCACGATGCAGAGAACTTCTCTGATACTGGCTTGCCATATCTTCCACATGATGAATCATTTCATCTGCTTTTTCTTTGGTAATAAATTTTGATGCATGGATGGCATCTACTAAAAGTTTTAATTCAGCAAGTTCCATACTTCGTCCTGCCAGACGATATGTTTTGTCATCTGCAAAATAACGGATATCTAACCCATACTGCTGCAATGCGTGAATGTCTTCATAAACACTTTTTCGCTCGCCGGACAAATTGTTGCTTTCCAGCCAGGAAAGAATATTCTGCATAGAAACGCCGTGGTTTTCATCCGTTTTTTCAAAAAAAAGTTCCATTACCAGTAAAATCCGTAAACGTACATTCTTCTCCATATGGTACCTCCAATACTTTTCCTGTTTTTGTCTTCTCTATTTCATTTTTGGTTTCCTGTTTTTTGTTTTCGTCTTTCTGGTTTCTTATTTTTATCTTTCTAACAGTCTTCCCCATTTTCAGTTTCTACCCGGATTAAATCCATTTCATCCGGCTTTTCACTAAATAACACTTTTATCTTCTGTTTTGGATGTGGACAACTGTCTATCTCTTTTCCACGCTCATCCAGCATTTTTTCTACCGTAACCAGACAATTCTCTCCAGACGGCTTCATAATCTCCACCGTGTCACCGACACAGAACTTATTGCGCTGCTCCATAGCAGCATATCCTTCCTCATCCATTTCATTGACAAGGCCAAGATAAGTATATCTTTTGACATAAGTATTATTATCGTATATCTGCGTTTCGTGTGTTGTCGGTCCATAGAAAAATCCTGTCGTATACTGCCGGTATGTGCATTTGGAAATTTCTTCCATATAATAATCTTTTTTGGACTCATACAATTCCGGCGATTCAAAATAATCATCAATCGCCTGACGGTATGTTCTTGCTACATCTGCAACATACAATGCCGTCTTCATACGGCCTTCTATTTTGAAACTGTCAATTCCGGCATCCACCAAATCCGGAATATGCTCTATCATGCACAAATCTTTGGAATTAAAAATGTATGTGCCTCGCTCATTTTCCTCAACCGGCAGGTACTCGCCCGGACGGTTTTCTTCCATAATGTAGTATTTCCACCGGCACGGATGTGTGCAGGCACCAAGATTGGCATCCCGTCCTGTAAAATAGTTGCTTAAAAGACATCTTCCCGAATAAGAAATGCACATTGCACCATGTACAAAAGTTTCAATTTCCAGTTCATCCGGTATGTTTTGTCTGATTTCCTTGATTTCAGCAATGGATAACTCCCTTGCCGATACTACTCTTTTTGCACCCAGTTTCTGCCAGAAAAGATAGGTCTGGTAATTGACATTGTTACTCTGTGTACTAATATGAATTTCAATTTCAGGACATACTTCCTGTGCTATGCTAAATACACCCGGGTCCGAAATAATCAGTGCATCCGGTTTCATTTCTTTTAACTCTGCAAAATAAGCACGCACCCCTTCTAAATCACGGTTGTGTGCTGTAATGTTTGCCGTTACAAATACCCTTTTATTGTGGGCATGTGCAAACTCGATTCCCTCTTTCATATCCTCTTTTGAAAAATTCTTTGCTTTTGCACGGAGTCCGTACATTTCCCCACCAATATAAACAGCGTCTGCACCATATATTACTGCTACTTTTAATACTTCCAGACTGCTGGCAGGCACTAATAATTCCGGTTTTCCATTTTTTAACATACTGATTCCTTTCTTATCTGTTTCACTGTTTTATTTTTCCCTGTCCCGAAAAGTGGACAGCGTAACGCCATCACCTACTGGCAAAATCAAAGTATCTAATTCATCTGAATGCGTCAACGTATATAAGTATTCCCTCATTCTGCTGTGAATGGTACGATTTCTTTTTGTTATCGCATAGCGGGACTGGATAATATCGCCGTCCTGCAGGACATTATCTGTTACTAGCATACCATTTTCAGATAATAATGCAAGTATCGCCGGCAAAAAATTCATATACTGTCCCTTTGCTGCATCCATAAAAATAAAATCGTATTTTCTTCCTTCTTCCACAAACTGTTTTAACACATCCTGCGCATCTGCTTTATATAGATGAATCTGTTCTGTTTTATGATATTTTTCAAAATTTTCCTGCGCTTCTTTTTGTCTGACAGGGTAATTTTCTATTGTGTCAATCTGGCAGTTTTTTGCTGCATATTCACTCATCAACATACCAGAAAAACCGACGGCAGTACCTATTTCCAGTATTGCCTTCGGTTTTCTCAGTTTCAGCACAAAACAAAGCAGTGACTGCATAGAACGCCGGATAACCGGCACTTCATCTTCCAATGCCTTTTTTTCTACTTCTTTTAAATATTCCGGTATCTGCCAGTTTAATGAGTCAATATATGTTATGGTTCTTTCATCTATAATCATTTTTCCAAAAAATCCGTTTCGATTTGTGCTCCCTCCAAAAATTGATTTTCCAGTTCCTGTATCATTCTGCAATACTGATGCTCGGCAACAAAGAAGTCTGCCGACAACGCATTATTTTGCAAATCCTGAAACTCCTTTTGCAACTCATTCATTGCCTGAATGGTATTCCCGTTTCCGGACATTCTGATTTCCATACTTTTTCTGCGAAACTCACCAATACGATGATACAGGTCAGGCTTTGCTTTGACACGGTTTAACACGTCTTTGTACTGATTGTATTCCTTTGTCATCGGAAGTTTCTTTACAATCTGAGCCATCAGTTCTTCTACTTCGCTCATACCATCATCCTTTCTGCAGGTACGCCTACTCTATTTCCATAATGATAGGAAGTATCATAGGGTTTCTCTTCATTTTCTTCCATAAATAATCACTCAGGCTGTCTTTGATTTCTGTTTTTATCTTAGACCAGTCTGTCACATTATTATCCAGACATCTCTCCAAAGCTGCATATACAATGCCTTTCGCTTCGTCCATCAGATATTCAGACTCTCTTACATATACAAAACCTCGCGAAACAATATCCGGTCCTGCCAGCAACTGATTGGTGTATTTTTCCAGAGTCAGTACAATAATAATCAGGCCATTTTCTGATAAATGTTGTCTGTCACGCAGTACAATATTTCCTACATCACCAACACCAAGGCCATCTACCATAATTCCCTGCGCCTGTACTTTTCCTACCAGTGCTGCCCTCTGAGGACTGATTTCCAAAACATCTCCGGAAGACAAAATAATTGTATTTTCTTTCGGAATGCCCATTTCCTGTGCCAGTTCAGCATGTGCTTTTAAATGCTGATATTCTCCGTGCACCGGAATCGCATACTGTGGCTTCGTCAATGCATAAATCAGTTTCATTTCTTCCTGACAGGCATGACCCGATACATGCGTATCCTGCACAATAACTTTCGCACCTTTTTCTGATAATTCATTAATTACTTTTGAAACAGACTTTTCATTACCCGGTATCGGACGTGAGCTGAAGATTACAGTATCTCCCGGCTCAATAGAAACTTTACGGTGAATATTGGCTGCCATTCTGGAAAGTGCTGCCATCGCCTCTCCCTGGCTTCCTGTTGTGATTAACACCAGTTTCTCCGGTGGATAATTATGCATCTGCTCCATCTCAATCATAATATTTTTTGGAACATCCAAATATCCCAGTTCACTCGCTGTCGAAATAACATTGACCATACTACGGCCTTCTACAACTACTTTTCTTCCAAAGCGTTCTGCAGAATTAATAATCTGCTGCACACGGTCTACATTAGAAGCAAATGTTGCTACAATAATTCTGTGCTTTTCATTTTCTGCAAAAATATTATCAAACGTCTTACCTACTGAACGTTCTGACATCGTAAATCCCGGCTTCATAATATTTGTGCTGTCGCCCATCAGTGCCAGAACACCTTTTTTTCCTAATTCGCCAAAACGCTGCAAATCAATCGTTTCCCCATTAACCGGTGTGAAATCTACTTTGAAATCACCCGTATGAACAACCGTTCCAACCGGTGTGAAAATTGCCAATGCTGCAGCATCTGAAATACTATGGTTTGTACGGATAAATTCCACACGGAAACATCCTAAATTAATAGACTGTCCATAAGTAACCACTTTCTTTTTTACCGGTTTTGGAAGAACATGTTCTTTTAACTTGTTATCAATCAGTCCCATCGTCAGTTTTGTAGCATATACCGGTGCATTAATGTCTTTTAAAACATATGGCAACGCACCAATATGGTCTTCGTGACCGTGCGTAATGACAAAACCTTTTACTTTTTCGATATTTTCTTTCAGATATGTGACATCAGGAATAACCAGGTCGATTCCCAGCATTTCATCTTCCGGGAATGACAAGCCACAATCTACTACGATAATGCTGTCTTCGTATTCAAATGCCGTAATGTTCATACCGATTTGCTCTAAGCCACCTAACGGAATGATTTTAAGGCCTTTTCCAATTTCTACACTTTCTTGCTCCTGTGTTTTTGCCGATTTCTTTGTTACTTTCTTTACGATTCTATTTTCTGCTGCTGTTTTTACAGCCCGTACTTTCGCAACCGGTTTTGCTTCTGTTTTTGCTTTCTCTTTTGGCTCTGCCTTTGTCTTCGCTGTCACTTTTTTTGTTTCTGTTTTTGCCTTTGCAATTTTCGTTGTTTCTGTCTTTGTTTTTGTTACTTTCTTCTCTGTCTTTTCTTTTGACGCTGCCTTTGTTTCTGCTTTCGCGCCTCTTGCTGCTGTTACCCGTCCTGTCAATGTTTTCGTTCTTTTCTGTGGCGCCTTTTTTTCTACTGCTGTAGTTTCTGTTTCTTTTTTCACTAATCTATCCTGCCTTTCTATTTTGAAACAATTTATTTCGATATTTTTCACTCTTAAATTTAAAAATACATACTTTGATGTCGCACCTTTTTGGGCGTATGCTATAATTCGATATCAACATCTTCGAGAAGTTCACGAAATACTTTTGATAATGCTTCTAATTCTTCATCATCTTCTACCATCTCATAAACTTCCTGATTCTCTTCGTCCGTGATTTTTCGCATAATATAGGCTTCTGCCTCATCCTCATCACTGTCTGTAACCAGAAGATATTCCCGGCCTGCAATCGTTGTCTGCTCTATTACATAAAATGAAATGTTATTTCCATCTTCTGTTTCAAATGCAATACATTCTACTTTTTCTTCCATTTTGTACCAAACCTTTCACTATACTATTTGTTTTCTGTTTACTTTTTATTTACTTTACTATTTATTTACTTTACTTTTTGCTTTACTATTTGTTTTCTGTTTGCTTTTCTATTTACTCTATTTTTGGATTTTCTGTTTACTTTTCTATTTACTTTACTTTTTATTTACTGTTTGCTTTATCATTTGCTGTTCTATTTGCATTTCTGCTTTATCTGTGCCTTTTTATTCGCACTGTTATTTCACTTTTCGTCGCACGAAAAAAAACCACCTAGTCCTCTTTTTTCTAGATGCCCCTGTCGCTTCATTATCTTACGCACGTTATATCACGAAAGGCTATTCCCGTTCCTGCATTTTTGCCTTTTGATTGGCGATACTTTCTAAGTAACCTTTTAAAATCAAACTTGCTGCTACCTTGTCAATGTAGTCTTTCCGGTTCTGTCTGGCAACGCCTGCTTCTGCAAGCACAGCATCTGCTGCCACCGTTGTAAGACGCTCGTCCCAGAAAACCACTTCCAGACCAGTTCTCTGTTCCAGCATTTTTGCAAATTCTCTCGTCTTTTCGCAACGGTCCCCTTCTTCGTTGTTTAATTTTTTAGGCAGACCGATAACAACCTTTTCTACCTGATATTCTTCCATTAAAGTTTCAATCCGCGACAATGTCTGACGCAGTTTTGATTCTCTCGTTCTTGTTATGGTTTCAACCGGCTGTGCCGTCAGCAGCAATTCATCGCTAATAGCAACACCAACCGTCTTTGCACCATAATCCAAACCCATAATTCTCATAATACACCTGTAATCTTTCCGTACAGTTTATTTAAAATTATTCTCAATATAGTCTTCTAACAGCAGTTCAATAATCTCATCACGCTCTACTCTGCGAATCAGACTTCTTGCCCCTTTGTGGCTTGTAATATAAGTAGGATCTCCCGACATAACATAGCCTACTATCTGGCTAACCGGATTATATCCTTTTTCCGTAAGTGCTTCATATATCTGCGCAATTACATCTTTAACTTCCATTTCCTGTGCCTTTTGTACTTTAAAATACTGTGTGTTATTAATCTCCTGCATAATGGCACGAACCTCCATTCTTTATCACGTACTCATAACTATATGACTATATAGTAATATATTTGTCCCAAAAAAACAACTCTTTTTTCGTTTTTGCCGGATTTCCGTTATGATGCAAACGGCACGGCAATCCTTACCGGATGCATTCGGCTTTCATAATTTCCGGCGTGATATGTCCCAATATCCGTACACCAGAAATCGTATTGCACATTTTCTCTGCATCCTGCAAATCCTGCATGGCAACGCCAAAACGAACATACCTCTCGTTGTATCCTACCAGATATTCTTGTCCCTCTATGGTAACAATCTCCTCAAAAAGTACTTTTTCTTCCTGTCCACAAAACGCTTCCTGATACTGCTGCTGCATTTCTTTTCCAACAGCAATCAATCGCTCACTCCGCTCTGCTTTGACATTTTCCGGTATCTGGCCTTCCATCGCATCTGCCATCGTTCCCTGTCTTCGTGAATATTTAAATACATGCAGCTGTGAAAATTCTGCCTTACGCACAAAGTCACAAGTAACCTGAAAATCTTCTTCTGTTTCCTGTGGAAATCCAACAATAATATCTGTTGTGATTGCCGGATTGGAAAAATATTTTCGCAGGATTTCCAGACGTTCCAGATAATCTGCTGCCGTATAATGCCGGTTCATCCTTTTTAAGACATTATCGCATCCACTTTGCAAAGACAAATGGAAATGAGGGCAGATTTTCGGTATTTCAGATAATTCCTTCGCAAAATTTTCTGTAATGATTCTTGGCTCCAAAGAACCCAGCCGGATTCTTTTGATTTCCTCTACACCTGCTATTTCCTGCAGCAGATTTAATAATGGTCTTCCTTCTAATTCCAGAAAACTTTTCTTATCCGTAAAATCCACGCCATAAGAAGAAAGATGGATTCCCGTCACGACAACCTCCTGTATTCCCTGTGCTGCCAGACGTTTTACCTCTTCCAGAACTTCTTTCGTTGTTTTGCTGGTAAGTGGTCCTCTTACATAAGGAATAATACAGTATGTGCAATACTGGTTGCATCCGTCCTGCACTTTAAGATAGGCTCTGGTATGTTCTTCTTCCAGTGCCTTTTCACTCATCATTTTATGTGCGTCTTTTTTTGCACGTGCCTGTGAAGTTGTCTGCACATCATCCCGTGCGTCATCTGCTATGATTTCTGTGCTTTCTTCTGTCGTTTTTTTCATACTCCGTGTCTGGAAAAATGAAACAACCTGTTCAACCAGCTGTGGCTTTTGTTCATTAGATAGAAACAAATCCACGCTTTCATCTTTTTCTCCCTTTTTTTGGGAAGAATCAACATAACAGCCCGTCGCAACTACAATGGCATCCGGATTTTTTCTTCTTGCCCGGTGCAGCATTTTTCTGGATTTTCTGTCTGCTATATTTGTAACCGTACATGTATTAATAATGTACGCATCTGCTTCTTCCTCAAAAGCTACAACCGTATGACCAGCTTCTTCAAACTGCATTTTCATCTTCTCTGTTTCATAAGAATTTACTTTACAACCTAATGTTAAAAAAGCTACTTTCAAAATATTTCTCCTTCTTTTTATGCTTTCTTCCTGTATTATTTTTTGTGACGAATTTACGAGTTTAAACCTTCTTTTTTGTGACAATTTCAATAATTTTCGTAAATAAAATTTTACAATCATTCAAATTGTAATATGCTTTGTCGAATTTCCTCCCGTTTTTTTAGCTACATTGTATATTGACTTTTTACCACAAAATGTCTAGTATAGAATTGTAAAAACAAAAGGAGGTAGATTTATATGAAAACTGTAAAGATTTCTTTGAACTCTATTGACAAGGTAAAAGCATTTGTTAACGATGTAACAAAGTTCAACAGTGACTTTGATTTAGTATCTGGAAGATACGTGATTGATGCAAAGTCTATTATGGGTATTTTCAGTCTTGACCTTTCTAAGGCAATCGACTTAAACATCCATGATGATGAGAATGCAGAGGAAATTCTCAAAGTATTAGCACCATACATCGTTGAATAATTAATTGTTACGCTTTTATTATGGGCATGTGTATTTGGGGATATATTCATCTGAATAATAATTTTGCTACATACAATAGAACAGACAGAGAACACCATATCATGGTGTTCTCTTTTTTATTCCTTTTTGCTGCAATCCTCAAAACTGTTATTATGCCTTTTATTTTTGAAAATGCAAAAATACCCTGTCTTATTCAGCAATTTCTATTACTTCTACCGTATCCAGTGCTTCCTGCACCATCTGGTCTATCTTTTCTGTCAGTTTTTCCTCGGAACGGCGAATCACCTTGATATTCGGTTTTGTCACAGGATGTTTTGCGACAAAAATAGTACAACAGTCTTCATATGGCTGTATGGATGTTTCGTATGTTCCAATTTTTTCCGAAATATCTACTATCTCCTGCTTGTCAAATCCGATTAACGGACGGTATACCGGCAACTCACAAACATCATTTGTTGCTGCCAGGCTTTGCATTGTCTGACTTGCCACCTGTCCAATGCTTTCACCGGTAATCAGACCAAGACAGTCATTTTCCTTTGCCAGTGTTTCAGCAATGCGCATCATATAACGTCGCATAATAATGGTCAGTTCCTCATGTGGGCACTGCTCATAAATATACATCTGGATATCTGTAAAATTCACAACATGGAGACGGATTTTTCCTGCATAACGCGATACCAGTTTTGCCAAATCTACTACCTTCTGCTTTGCTCTCTCACTTGTATATGGTGGTGCATGAAAATAAACAGCATCTATGAAGACACCTCTTTTTGCTATCATATATCCTGCAACCGGACTGTCAATTCCACCCGACAGCAAAAGCATCGCTTTGCCATTTGTACCAAGTGGCATACCACATGCTCCCTGATATACTTTAGAATATACATAGGCTTTTTCGCGCACTTCTACCCAGATTAAGACTTCTGGATTGTGCACATCAACAGATAATTCTGGAAAACGTTCCAACAGATAACTTCCCATTTCTACACAAATTTCCGGTGAAGTATATGGATAATGTTTATCACTTCTTCTTGATTTCACTTTGAATGTGAACTTCTGTCCACCATACTGTCTTTCCACAAAATCACCAACAGCTTTTGTCAGATTGCCCCATTCCTTGTCTTCAATCATTTCTACCGGACTGATGGAAGAAACACCAAACACACGGCTCATAGCTTCAATCGCATCATCGAAGTCAAACTCACCTTTTGCTTCTACAAAAATTCTTCCCTGTTCCCGGATAACCTCAAAATCGCCTTCGATTTTTTCCAACCGATAACGAATCTGCTCGCAAAGAGCATTTTCAAACTTATAACGGTTTTTCCCTTTAATTCCTATTTCTGCATACTTTAACAAAAAAGCCTGATACATCTTATCCTCATTTCCCGTTGCTTTCTTTTTTTAGATAAAGCAACGTATAAACTTAACCTTCTGCTACTGTGCCAGCTTATCCATTTTCCGGAAAACTGCACTTTTTATCTTACAGCAGTCTGCTTGTTCGACTTCACTATTTTTCTTAGTAATCTGCGTCTGTTTTTCAAACTGCTTACTTTTCTTGGTAATCTGCGTCTGTTTTTCAGACTGCATTATTTTTTTTCAAAAGTCTGAGTCTGCTTACTGTTTCGTAAATCTTCTTAGCACCGGCAGAACCTTCTGAATCACTTCTAACGCATATGCTATTTCCTGCTCTGTTGTTTCCACAGAAAAACTAAAACGTAGCGTGGAATCCAGCAAATCCTGACGGACACCGATTGCCTGCAATGTGCCACTCAGTTCCGGATGGTTGGAGGAGCAGGCCGAACCGGAAGAAACGAAAATGCCTTCCTGTGCCAGCGCGTGAAGCATAACTTCACTTTTGACGGATGTAAAACCTGCACTGACAATATGTGGTGCTGTTTCTTCTAATGGTATGTCCTCCACAGCATGTACCGTTACGCCTTCCATTTGCTGCAGGCCTTCTATCAGCATATTCTTTAACCGGTACAGTTTTTCTCGTTTTTCGTTATGACTTTGATACATCTGTTTTGCTGCAACAGCCATACCGATAATTCCCGGAACATTTTCTGTTCCGGAACGCATTCCTTTTTGCTGTCCTCCACCGAACAGAATCGGGCGAATTTTAACGCCATCCCGTATATATAAAAATCCTACGCCTTTTGGCCCGTGAATCTTATGACCACTGACCGACATCAAATCAATGTGGCTCTTTTTCGGAATGATTTTGTATTTGCCATATGCCTGTATCGCATCGACGTGGAAAAGAACTTTTGGATATTCCTGATGAAGCATCTGGCCTATTTTTTCAATTGGCATAACACTTCCCACTTCATTGTTTACATACATAACCGATACCATCAGCGTATCTTCTCTAATGGCATTTTTTACAGTTTCCACGGAAACCTGTCCTTTTTTATCTACCGGAAGATAGGTTACTTCGTATCCCATTTCTTCCAGAAATGCTAACGTTTCATGCACGGAGGCATGTTCTACACGTGTCGTAATAATATGTTTTCCTGCCCTTTGATTAGCCAATGCAGTTCCTAAAAAAGCGAGATTATTGGACTCTGTACCACCTGATGTGAAAACCAGTTCTTTTGGTTGGCATTTCAGCGTCCCGGCAATGATTTCTTTTGCCTCTTTTATATATTGTTCTGCTGCAATTCCCTTAGAATGTTTTGATGACGGATTTCCAAAATCTTCATCCATTACCTTTTTCATCATTTCTCTTACTTCTGGAAATACCCTGGTCGTTGCTGCATTATCCAAATATGCTTCCATACTGCATTTTCTCCATTCATTTCTTATTTGTCTGCCCGTTACTGCTGCATCTGAAACATCATAATGGACAAAATTGCCATTCCTGCTGTTTCTGTTCTTAAAATTCTTTTCCCCAGTGTGATGGGCTCTACGCCACAGGCAACAGCCTGCTCTACTTCTTTTTCTTCAAATCCACCCTCTGGGCCAATAAAAATTCCTACCGACTCTCTTGAACATGCATGCGTCACAATTTCTCTTGACTGATTGATGCCTTCCTGCAATTCATACGGTATCATATTGTACTCTAAGGTTCTGGCCATGTCAAACGCTTCTTCCATTGTAACCGGCATATGCACCTGTGGAATAATTCCCCTGTCGCATTGTTTGGCTGCAGCCTCAGCAATTGTCTGCCAGCGTTCCTGCTTCTTTTGCATTTTTTTCTCATCATGAAATCGCACGACACACCGTTTCATCATAACCGGAACAATTTCGTATACACCAAGTTCTACTGCTTTCTGAATAATAAATTCCATTTTATCTTTTTTGGGAACTCCCTGAAACAATGTGATTTTCGTCGGCAGTTCTGTCCCTGTTTCCTGCACCTTTTCTATATGCAGGACAACGTTTTCTTTATCCATTGACTGGATTCTGGAAACATAATCTTTTCCCTGTCCATCGCAGGCAACTACCCAGTCACCTTCGTCTAACCGAAGTACGTTACGAATATGATTTACGTCACTTCCAAATATCGTGATTTCATTTTCAAGAATTTGTTCGTTTGCAATATAAAAGCGATACACGATTATCCTCCCATCTTTCTGCATTGCCTGATATGTGTGCTTTTTCGCTGTACGGTACTTACTTTTGGGTACCGTTCTTACTGCCTGTAAAGAAAACAGCGTATAAACCATTTTATTATAACACAAATATTTTATTCTGAAAATGGGGAGATTGCTTGGAATCGATTCACTAGAGGAGCACACTTGCGCTGCACAAACTATGCAACAGTACATAGTATCCTAAAAAGCAAAGAGAATACGTTTGTTTTACACCTTTATTTACTTACAGGGTTCTCAAACTGGACTGGCTTCTGTAACCGACGAAGAGAAGTTTTACACCTTTATTTACTTACAAGGTTCTCAAACCCCTGAGTGCGTCTATCGGGGGGAAAACGGTTTTACACCTTTATTTACTTACAAGGTTCTCAAACTCAAGTTCAGACACAACCAATTCACTTATAGTTTTACACCTTTATTTACTTACAAGGTTCTCAAACTATACCTTTTTTATATCTTATGTTGACATAGTTTTACACCTTTATTTACTTACAAGGTTCTCAAACCGTTGAGGCAAAGGTGTGACTACAATTATCGTTTTACACCTTTATTTACTTACAAGGTTCTCAAACACGCAGACAATGACACGTTATTTGTATTTAGTTTTACACCTTTATTTACTTACAAGGTTCTCAAACCCGAAGACATTATTGAATCCTTGGTTGAATGTTTTACACCTTTATTTACTTACAAGGTTCTCAAACGAT
>JAQYCU010000047.1 GCA_028724545.1 bacterium | reverse complement strand
CTTAGCTGTCTCATACTCAACGTGAGCTGTAGAGATAGTGATACCACGCTCTCTCTCTTCTGGAGCCTTATCAATGTTTTCAAAATCTACTGCTGCGTTACCTTCTACTCTTGCAGCAAGAGTCTTTGTGATAGCAGCTGTTAATGTTGTTTTACCATGATCTACGTGACCGATGGTACCAATGTTACAATGGGGTTTGGTTCTTTCAAACTTTTCTTTAGCCATTTTTAATTATCCTCCTTTAATTCATAGGCATTTTGCCTAAAAATACGCTTTACGCTTATAAAACCACGCTATGGGCACTATTATATTGCAAAATGAACCAATTTTCAAGTGCTTTTCATAATAATGCCTAGCGTTTTTTCAACTTTTTTCTAAATATTTTGCTATATGGAATACTCCATACAATTCTTTATGCATTTATTATGCATTCTTTGCTGCCAGAACCTTGTCCTGAACATTCTTAGGAGCCTGTGCATACTTCTCAAAGAACATTGAGTAGTTACCACGTCCCTGTGTTGTAGAACGAAGTTCTGTAGAGTAACCGAACATCTCAGCAAGTGGTACGAATGCACGTACAATCTTACCACCACCGATGTCGTCCATACCTTCAATCTGACCACGTTTTGCGTTCAGACTTCCGATAACGTCACCCATGTATTCTTCAGGCATTGTTACTTCAACCTTCATAATAGGCTCAAGTAATACAGCATTACCTTTCTTCATAGCATCCTTGAATGCCATAGAACCGGCAATGTGGAATGCCATTTCACTGGAATCGACTTCATGGTAAGAACCATCATATACTGTAGCATGTACACCAAGTACAGGGAATCCACCAAGAATACCTGCCTGAGCAGCTTCCTCGATACCTGCACCTACTGCTGGAATGTATTCCTTAGGAATAGCACCACCAACTACAGTAGACTCAAACTTGAATGGCTCATCACCGTTTGGATCCATTGGCTCAAATTTAACTTTACAGTGACCATACTGACCACGACCACCTGACTGTTTAGCATACTTGCTATCGATATCAACGGCAGTAGTAAATGTCTCTTTGTAAGCAACCTGAGGTGCACCTACGTTTGCCTCTACGTTGAACTCACGAAGTAAGCGGTCAACAATGACATCCAAATGTAACTCACCCATACCAGCGATGATTGTCTGTCCTGTTTCATTATCTGTATGAGCACGGAATGTAGGATCTTCTTCTGCTAATTTAGCAAGAGCTTCACCCATCTTACCCTGGTCGTTCTTTGTCTTAGGCTCAATAGCAAGCTCGATAACAGGCTCAGGGAATTCCATAGACTCAAGAATAACAGGATGCTGTTCATCACAGATTGTATCACCTGTTGAAGTAGTCTTAAATCCTACTGCAGCAGCAATATCTCCTGAGTATACTTTGTCAATTTCGCTACGGCTGTTTGCATGCATCTGCACGATACGGCCTACACGCTCTTTCTTCTGCTTTGTAGCATTTAATACATAAGAACCTGAGTTCAATGTACCAGAATATACACGGAAGAATGCAAGTTTACCTACAAATGGGTCCGTCATAATCTTGAATGCTAATGCTGAGAAAGGTTCATCATCAGAAGACTTACGAGTTACCTCATTACCATCCTCATCAACACCTGTGATATCAGGGATATCAGTTGGTGCAGGCATAAACTCGATAACACCGTCTAACATCTTCTGAACACCTTTGTTCTTGTATGCAGAACCACAGTATACAGGTACTGCTTCACAAGCGATAGTTCCTTTACGAAGTGCTTTCTTGAGTTCATCAACGGATGGCTCTTCGCCTTCCAGATATTTCTCTAATAAGTCATCATCTAACTCACAGATTTTCTCAACCAGATTGTTATGCCATTCATCAGCAAGGTCTTTTAAGTCATCTGGAATTTCTGTGATTTCGATGTCTTCACCCTTATCATCTTTGTAATAGTATGCATCCATTTCAAACAAATCAATCAGACCGATGAAATCATCTTCTTTTCCGATTGGAATCTGAACAGGGATTGCATTTTTGCCCAGACGGTCAATAATTGTCTGAACTGACATGAAAAAGTCTGCACCCATCTTATCCATCTTATTGATGAATGCCATACGTGGTACATTATATGTGTCTGCCTGACGCCATACGTTTTCTGACTGTGGCTCAACACCAGCTTTCGCATCAAATACACCAACAGCGCCATCTAATACACGCAGAGAACGCTCAACTTCTACTGTGAAGTCTACGTGGCCCGGAGTATCAATGATGTTGATACGATGCTCTAATGCACCTGGTTTCTTTTTATGATGATCCTCTAATGTCCAATGACAAGTTGTAGCAGCAGAAGTGATAGTAATACCTCTTTCCTTTTCCTGCTCCATCCAGTCCATTGTTGATGCTCCATCATGAGTCTCACCAATCTTATAGTTAACACCGGTATAATACAGAATACGCTCGGTCAATGTTGTTTTACCAGCATCGATATGAGCCATAATACCGATATTTCTAGTTCTCTCAAGTGGATATTCTCTTCCAGCCAAGGTTCTTACCTCCTAATATAATACACAACAGTAACAAACAGAAATGTGCTTCCTACCAGCGATAGTGAGCAAATGCCTTGTTTGCTTCTGCCATCTTATGCATATCTTCTTTTCTCTTAACAGCTGCTCCCGTATTGTTTGCAGCATCTAAAATTTCATTAGCAAGTCTTTCCTTCATAGTCTTCTCGCCTCTCTTACGAGAGAAAAGAGTAAGCCAACGAAGAGCCAAAGCCTGTCTTCTGTCAGGTCTAACCTCGATAGGTACCTGATAAGTTGCTCCACCGATACGTCTTGCTTTTACTTCGAGCTGTGGCATAATATTGTTCATAGCCTCTTCAAATACTTCAATAGCATCCTTACCAGACTTCTCTGCTACCTGCTCAAATGCACCATAAACGATTTTCTGAGCAACACCCTTTTTACCATCTAACATAATGTTGTTAATTAACTTAGTAACAACCTTGTTATTGTATACAGGATCTGCTAATACATCTCTTTTCTGAATATGTCCTTTACGTGGCACGTTACTTCCCTCCTTAACATTATTTAGCAATACTAACAGCCGACACTGCCTCAAACGTATTACTATCTCATTAATTCATCGGTACTCACGGTATTTAAGTGTCCGCACCAGGTTAATTGGTAAAATTAATCCGGCACTTCACCCAATTAGTGAATCTTACTTTTTAGGTTTCTTTGCTCCGTATTTAGAGCGGCCCTGCTTTCTGTTAGCAACACCTGCTGTATCAAGTGTACCACGTACGATATGATATCTTGTACCTGGTAAATCCTTAACTCTTCCACCACGAATCAAAACAACGCTATGCTCCTGTAAGTTATGTCCCTCACCTGGGATGTAGCTTGTTACTTCGATACCGTTAGAAAGACGAACTCTGGCAGTCTTTCTAAGAGCTGAGTTAGGCTTCTTAGGTGTAGCTGTACGAACTGCAGTACAAACACCTCTCTTCTGTGGAGAACTCTGTGCTACAACTTTCTTGTTCAAAGAGTTGTAAGTGTACTGAAGTGCAGGAGAGTTAGATTTCTTTGTAGAAACCTTTCTTCCTTTTCTTACTAACTGGTTAAATGTTGGCATTAATTTCACCTCCTATGATTATATTAATAATATTGATGCATTTTATACATTCCGGTTACAGGGAAACTGCAACACAAAATAAGCGCAAAAATGCACACTCAGTCAGTGTAACACCTGAGTGTGCATTTGTCAAGCACTATTTCAAATCTCACATTCTTTTTATATACTATAGGAATCTGCCTTTGCCATCTGCCAGTCAATCAGATCTGCCAGTGTAACCTCATCTACCACACTGCTGATGGCATCATTCAATCTTTTCCAGAGTTCCAAAGTTGCGCAGGAATCCTGCCTTGCACAATCATTTTCTTCAAATTCCAGACACGCTACCGGTGCCAGGCTTCCCTCTGTCAGCCTGAGAATCATCCCTACTGTATATTCTTCCGGCTTTTTAACCAGACGGTACCCACCCTGTGGGCCACGCACTGACTTAACAAAACCGGCTTTATTTAACTGCGATACAATCTGCTCTAAATATTTTTCAGAAATTCCCTGCCTTTTGGCAGCATCGATAAGACGTACCGGATTATCACTGCCGTGCATAGCGATATCCAGCATAAAACGTAATGCATATCTGCCTCTTGTCGATATTTTCATTATGACCTCTCCTTTTTGTAACATGCAGTAACATACTATTCCTATTAATTTTATTACTTATATAATATAGTATACAACGAAAAGAATTTCTGGTCAATTATTCTTCAACAGGCTCTTCGTCATGAATATCTGCCTTTGGTTTTTTCAATCCTTCTATTGTAATACCATTTTTCTCTGCATAATCCCAAAGTGCTGCATGAATCGCTTCTTCTGCTAACAGGGAGCAGTGCACTTTTACCGGTGGCAGTCCATCCAGTGCCTCCATTACGGCAACATTTGTTACTTCCAGCGCTTCCTGCACACTTTTTCCTTTTACCAGTTCCGTTGCCATACTGCTTGTTGCTACAGCAGCTCCACAACCAAAGGTTTTAAATTTGCAATCCTGTATTATCTGGTTGTCATCAATATCCAGATAAATTCTCATAATATCGCCACACTTGGCATTTCCAACCGTGCCGACGCCACTGGCATTCTCTATCTCGCCCACATTTCTCGGGTTATTGAAATGGTCCATTACTTTCTCACTATACATATCTATTCCTCACTTCTATTTTTTCTCCTGCTTTTTTACAAAATCTTCGTAGAGTGGTGACATACTGCGTAAACGTTCCACATTTCCTGCAATCTGTTCAACAACAAAATCAATCTCCTCTTTGGTATTCTTTTCTGACAAAGTCATACGCAAAGAGCCATGTGCCTTTTCATGTGGCACGCCGATTGCCAAAAGTACGTGAGAAGGGTCCAGCGAGCCGGATGTGCACGCAGAACCACTGGAAGCACAGACTCCTGCCTGGTCCAACAGAATCAGCATAGATTCTCCTTCAATAAACTCAAAACCGATATTAACATTATTGGGCAGACGTTTTGTTTTATGCCCGTTTAACTTCGCATATTTTACCTTCGATAATACCTGGTCAATCAGATAATCACGCAATTTGGTTTCGTAAGCACTTCTGCTTTCCATCGTTGCTGCTGCCAGTTCTGTTGCTTTCGCAAATCCCACAATTCCCGGTACATTCTGTGTGCCGGCGCGACGACTGCGCTCCTGCGCACCACCATGAATAAACGAACCGATTTTTACTGAATTTTTAATATACAATAAGCCAATTCCTTTTGGTCCATTAATTTTATGTCCACTGGCACTTAACATATCAATATTCAGTTCCTCTACGTTAATCGGCACGTGACCATATGCCTGTACTGCATCGGTGTGAAAAAGTATGTTATGCTCTTTTGCAATCTTTCCTATTTCTTTGATTGGCTGTATCGTACCGATTTCATTGTTGGCAAACATAACAGAAATCAGGATGGTAGTCGGACGAATTGCCTTTTCCAATTCGTCCAGCTTAATTACGCCATCTTCATCTACATCAACATACGTTATTTCAAATCCTCTTTTTTCCAGATATTCACATGTGTGAAGAATCGCATGATGCTCTATTTTTGAAGTAATAATATGATTTCCCTTTCCCTGATACGCTTCTGCCACTGCCTTTAAAGCCCAGTTATCCGATTCACTTCCACCACCGGTAAAGTAGATTTCATTTGGTTTCGCTCCCAGAAAACCTGCAATCGTACTGCGTGAATCTTCTATCGCCTTTTTGCTCTTTGCAGCGAATCCGTAAATACTGGACGGATTGCCATAATATTCTGTAAAATATGGCTTCATACTTTCTAAAACTTCCGGATAAACTGCTGTTGTTGCAGCATTATCCAAATAGATAAGTTTGCTCATAAAAATTCTTCCTTTCACATATTAGTCGCTAAATAAAGGAGTTGATAAATAACGGTCTCCTGTATCAGGAAGCAATACAACAATTGTCTTTCCTGCATTTTCTTCTCTCTTTGATAAAATTTCAGCTGCGTGCAGTGCTGCACCGGAAGAAATACCAACCAGAACACCTTCTGCCTTCGCAAATGCCTTGCCTGCTGCAAACGCATCTTCATTTTCTATTGGAATAATTTCATCATAAATCTCAGTATTCAGAACATCCGGCACAAATCCTGCACCAATTCCCTGAATCTTGTGCGAACCAGCTGTTCCTTGTGATAAAACCGGTGAAGTTGCCGGCTCTACGGCTACAATCTTTATATTTGGATTTTTTTCCTTTAAATATTCACCAATACCGGTTACGGTACCACCTGTACCAACACCTGCTACAAAAATATCAACATTTCCTTCTGTGTCTTCCCAGATTTCCGGAGCAGTTGTTTTCTTATGTGTTGCCGGATTGACCGGATTTTCAAACTGACTTGGAATAAAGGAGTTTGGCAGTTCTTCTGCCAGTTCGTTCGCTTTTGCAATCGCACCTTTCATTCCCTTTGCGCCATCTGTTAACACAAGCTCTGCACCATACGCTTTTAACAGATTTCTTCTTTCCACACTCATTGTTTCAGGCATAGTCAAAATAATACGATATCCTTTCGCTGCTGCAATAGACGCCAGACCGATTCCTGTATTACCACTTGTTGGCTCAATAATAACGGAACCTTCTTTTAATTTTCCCGTCTTTTCAGCCTCTTCAATCATCGCAAAGGCAATTCTGTCTTTTACACTGCCTGCAGGATTGAAATATTCCAGTTTTGCAAGGATTGTTGCCTTTGCATCTACCTGCTTTTCAAAATTCTTAACTTCTAATAATGGTGTTTTACCAATCAGTTCTGTTACACTTTTATATATCTTTGCCATATGCTTATTCTCCCTTCAAATTTACATTTTTATTACTGCTATTTTATTGACGGTTTTGCCATACTTTTATGACGATACTTTTCCTGCCATTTCATTATAGCACTTTTTTACTGTACTGCCTTAAATGCTTCACTTAAATCTTCGATAATGTCATCAATATGTTCTGTACCAATCGATAAACGAATGGTGTTTGGTTTAATTCCCTGGTCTAACTGCTCTGCTTCACTTAATTCTGCATGTGTTGTAGAAGCCGGATGAATTACCAGTGACTTCACATCTGCGACATTGGCAAGCAATGAGAACAGTTCGAGCTGGTCAATAAATTCCTGTGCCTTCTTTGCATCACCTTTGATTGCAAAAGTGAAAATAGAACCTCCACCGTTCGGGAAATATTTCTTATACAAACGCTGCTGCTCTGCATCTTCTGAAACAGACGGATGATTGATATTTTCTACTAACGGCTGTGTCTTTAAGAAGTCAATAACTTTTTTCGTATTTTCCACATGACGCTCTACACGCAGTGACAATGTTTCTAAGCCCTGCAGGAAGAAGAATGCGTGGAATGGTGAAAGTGTTGCACCGGTATCACGAAGTAAAATAGCACGGATTCTTGTAACAAATGCTGCCGGACCTGCTGCTGCCGCAAAGCTGATACCGTGATAACTCGGGTTTGGCTCTGTAAGCTGTGGGAATTTGCCGGATGCTTCCCAGTCAAATTTACCACCGTCTACAATCACACCACCAATTGTTGTACCGTGACCTCCGATGAATTTCGTAGCAGAATGAATTACAATATCTGCTCCATATTCAATCGGACGAAGTAAATATGGTGTTGCAAATGTACTGTCGATAACTAATGGTATCTTATGTGCATGTGCAATCTTTGCAATCTCTTCGATGTCAACTACTTCTGAGTTCGGATTTCCTAATGTTTCGATATAAACAGCTTTTGTATTATCCTGAATTGCATTTTCAATTTCCTGCAAATCCAGTGGGTTTACAAATGTTGTATCTATCTGGTAATCAGCCAGCGTATGTGCCAGTAAATTGTAAGTGCCACCATAGATATTTTTTGCCGCTACAATGTGGTCACCGGAAAATGCCAGATTCTGAATGGTATAAGTAACTGCTGCTGCACCAGACGCAACAGCAAGTGCTGCGACGCCACCTTCGAGGGAAGCAATTCTCTGTTCAAACACATCTACTGTCGGATTTGTCAGACGTCCGTAAATATTTCCTGCATCTTTTAACGCGAAACGGTCTGCTGCGTGCTGTGAATTGTGGAATACAAAAGATGATGACTGATAAATCGGTACTGCTCTTGCATCGGTAACGGCATCTGCACTTTCCTGTCCTACATGTAACTGTTTTGTTTCAAATTTAAAATTTCTATCTTCTCTTTTTAATTTTCCCATAATGAACCTCTTTCCTGCGCTTTTTGCGCATCTTTCTTTTTTGTGCCGGAATCATTCTTTCTGATTTCCTTCTGTTTTATGTAACTCTTTTTTGGCAAATCTCTATATAATAATCTGTGTTCAACACATTCGGTATCCCTCGTTTAGGTAATTATTCTTCTTGCTTTTTACAGATAAGCATATCTTCATAAGCTTTTCTCCTTTCCTGCGATTGTTTTCTATTTCTAAACAGTCGCATTCACCAAATTCATATTAATCCCATAGGTTATTATTACTATGTTTCGCATTATATATTACATTTCCTACTATGTCAATAGGTTTTATAAAGTTTTTTATAATATTTTTTATTTTTTACATCAAAAAAGCATATCCGGCAATGCATTTCTTATTTCTGCATTTACCTGATATGCTTTCTATGCTGCTCTGTTAAATAATCACGCCACCACCGGCCACAAGTTCATCATCATACAAAACAAGTGCCTGTCCCGGCGTTACTGCTCTCTGGTCCTCTAAAAATGTACACTGATACAAATCGTCTTCTAACTTTTTCACCGTACACGGTGCCCCTTTGTGATTATACCGGATTTTGCCACGGTAAATTTTTCCAGAAGCAAACTCTGGCTCCGACATAAAATTAACCTGATTCATATAAACCGTATTTGTCATGCTCTCTTCCAGTCTTCCCACGACAACTTCATTTGTTTCAGGTTTAATTTTGATTACAAATACAGGATACCCCAGTGCCAGGTTCAAACCCTTTCGCTGGCCAACCGTATAATGAATAATGCCTTTATGCTTTCCCAGTATATTTCCTCTCGTATCGACAAAGTTTCCTTCCTGCGATTTCTGTCCGGTTTCCCGTTCAATGTAAGATGCATAATCGCCATCCGGAACAAAACAAATCTCCATACTGTCGGCTTTGTCAGCAACCAAAAGTCCGGCTTTCTTCGCAATATTTCTCACTTCATCTTTTTCATAAGCCCCTACCGGCATCAGCGTTCGTGACAATTGCTCCTGCGTCAGATTATATAATGCATATGTCTGGTCTTTTCTTGCCGTCACGGAATTTCGTATCGCATATCTGCCATTTTCCAGCTGACAGATTCGGGCATAATGTCCTGTCGCAATATAATCAGCACCTATCTCAAGACTTCGCTGCAACAAAGATTCCCACTTTACATAACGGTTGCAGGCAATACACGGATTCGGTGTGCGCCCATTCTGGTATTCCCGCACAAAATAATCGATTACATTTTTCTGAAATTCTTTTCGGAAATTCATCACATAATAAGGAATATCAAGCATCTGCGCAACCCGGCGCGCATCTTCTACTGCACTCAGTCCACAGCAGCCTCCTTCATGCTCTAAGGTACAGGCATCTTCTTCCTGCCAGATTTGCATCGTCACGCCAATCACACGATATCCCTGCTCTTTCAGCAGATAGGCAGCAACCGATGAATCTACACCACCCGACATTCCTACAACAACTGTCTTTTTTTCCATCATCTATCTCCCTGGTCGGACAACTTATTGTGCCAATTCCAACATACGAACCAATGGCTTATTTGCTTTTCCCCTGATTTCCTCGCTCAAAGTCATCTCCGGCTCCATCTTTTCCAAAGCCTCTCTGACTTTTTCTATCGTAATTCTCTTCATATTCGGGCAAAATTGTCTATGTCCTACCGAATAAAATTTCTTTGCAGGATTTTTCTGCTCTAATTCATAGAAAACGCCCATTTCCGTACAGATAATAAATTCTGTTGCGTCGCTTTCTGTTGCGTAGTCGATAATTTCTGATGTACTTCCTATGAAATTGGAAACTTCCAGTACATCCTCTGTACATTCCGGATGTGTCAGCACTAATGCTTCCGGATGAAGTTCTTTTGCCTTACGGACACTCTCCACATCAATACTTTTATGCACATGGCAAAAACCATCATTGAAAATAAATTCTTTTTCCGGCAACTGTTTTGCAACATATCTGGCAAGATTGTTGTCCGGGATAAAGAAAATATGCTTATTTGGCAATTTTTCCACTACACGAATGGCATTGGAAGAAGTTACACAGACATCTGACTCTGCTTTGATTTCTGCTGTCGAATTTACATAGCATACAACAGCCACGTCCGGATATTTTTCACGGACTTCGTGAATTTTGTCAATATCAACCATATGAGCCATCGGACAATCTGCCAGTTCGTCGGCCATAATTACTTTTTTATCCGGGTTTAATATTTTGGCACTTTCTCCCATAAAAGACACACCACAGAATAAAATATTCTTTTCTTTTACCTGCGTTGCCTTCTTGGCAAGAAAATACGAATCGCCAACATAATCAGCAATTTCCTGCACCTTACCATCTACATAATAATGTGCAAGTATAACAACATCTTTTTCTTCTTTCAAACGCTTGATTTCTTCTAACATTTTACTCTCCATATACTCCTATCGTATTGTAATAAACTGCATTGCACAGAACATTTATAAAAACTGTCCTGTACCATTTTTTCAATATCTGTTGCCTTTGGATTATAAGCACTTATTCCTTTTTTGTCAATCACGACAGCTTTTCTTCTGTTTCCTGCATTTTGAATTTTTTCCGGTATCTTGCCGGCGTAATGCCATTCTTTCTTTGAAAATATGTACTAAATCTACTTTGCGAACTAAATGCGCAAAGAGAACTGATTTCCTCCAAAGAATAATTAGTATATTTCAAAAGATTTTCACTGCTGACGATTTTTTGCTCGATAATATACTGTTTTAATGTCATCCCCATCGCCTGATGAAACTGCTCTGATAAATAATTTGGCGTGACACCAATATAATCGGCAATATCACGGACAAGGATTGGTTTATGGATATGGCAGAATACATAATCCCGTACCCTGTTTATCATCGGATTTTCACAATCCTTCGTATTCAGCCGGTGCACCATTCTGGTAAACTCATATTCAGCATCTCTGGTGGCCTTCTCGATTTTAACCGGCTCTGTCAGATTTTCTTCTATATTCCTGATAAATGCGTCCGTCATCGTAAATGCAAGTTCCGGATTCAGCCCTCCTGCAATGGCAGAACGGGATGAAATCGCAATAACACAAATAGCAATATTTTTGCTCTGGCGCACAACATCATCAGCAAGAGTCCCCAGCGTTCCACTATACACTTCATTGATACTTTTGCGAAGCGCCTCTTCATCACCACGCCTGATGCTGTCCTGCTCCCTCAGCTCCTGCTCATATGGGTTATGATAACTTTCGGACTGCTGCCTTTGAATGATTTCATTTGTCACCTGCTTGTTTGGCGAAAGAGTGCTGTTTATATTTCTTTCCCACAATTCGCCAATTCCTACTTCAACTCCTCTTATGATATTCCAAAGCGAAGAAATTCCTGCTGCAAAAGTATCTTTTTCGCAGAAAGGCAGGGAATTATCTTCTCCTTTTGCTTTATCATATATGTTCACCTTTCCGATTCCCACAAAAAGTTTCTCTTTTTTATCCCACAGCAATGCAAATGCCGTGCCATCCTGCTTCACGCAGATATACGGAAAATCTTTTGGAATCTTCCTGCTGACATCTTCTTTCGTAATCAGTTTTTGTTCACCGATTTCTTCAAACGTCCTGACAAAATTCCCTTCACTGTCATAAAGGCAAATCGGTGCATGTAACATTTTAATAAATTGTGTCACCAAAAATATGTTTTGCATATTTTCCTCCTTCGCTGCCTTTTTGTTACACACTTATCGATATCGGACAATTACAGTCTTATCATACTGCTACCCATTTTGCAGCAACAGTCCTGCTTTACTGCCTGTTCCATTTTTGTAATAGTATTTTTTCATAACACAAAAGGCAGACTACAGCCTATACTGCAGTCTGCCCTATAAAACATTTTTATGCCAATGCTGCTGTAATAATCGCCATGGAATATACTTCGGAAGCGTTGCATCCTCTTGATAAGTCATTAACCGGTGCATTCAGGCCCAGAAGAATTGGTCCATATGCCTCAAAATTACCCATACGCTGTGCAATCTTGTAACCGATATTTCCGGCATTGATATCCGGGAAAATAAATGTATTGGCATGACCTGCCACATTTGACTCCGGACACTTTGTTCTTGCAACACGAGGAGATACAGCTGCATCAAACTGTAATTCGCCGTCGATTGGCAAATCTGGATATTTTTCTTTTGTCTTGTTTGCAGCATTTCTCATCTTATCAACTGCTTCGCCCTTTCCTGAGCCGTGAGTCGAATAACTCAGAAATGCTATCTGAGGGTCTACTCCGAATATTTTAGCACACTCAGCTGCTTCCCCTGCAATTTCTACCAGTTCATCCTCTGTCGGATTAATATTAATCGCACAATCTGCCATTGCAAGCACTTCATTCTCACCGGTTGCACTCGGACGAACCAGAATGAAGCAGGACGATACGATATTATTTCCCGGCTTTGTTTTAATCAGCTGCAATGCAGGGCGCACGGTATCAGCTGTTGAATAAGTAGCTCCTCCCAAAAGGGCATCAGCTACTCCCATTTTTACAAGCATTGTTCCGAAATAATTTGCCTGCTTTAATATTTCACGCGCCTGGTCCGGCGTAATGCCTTTTTTCTTACGAAGTTCGCAATACATTTCCACCATTTCATCAATTTTATCGTATTTTAAAGGGTCGATAATTTCAGCACCACGGATATTAAAACCACACTCCTCTGCTGCCTCCATAATTTCTTCCTCATTTCCAATCAGAATCGGATGCAGAAAGCTGCTTGCCAGCAAGCGTGAAGAAGCTTCAAGAATACGGGAATCGCAACCCTCTGTAAATACTATTTTCTTTGGATTCTTCTTTAAAATCCCAATCAATTGACCAAAACCAAACAAAGTATCATCTCCATTTCTTAAATTTATCATCATTACTTTCTTTTTCATTAAACAAAACTCTAGAAAAAACGGCGTAAAATCGCATTTCAGATTCTGCTGTTTTTACTAGTACCGAAGCCTATTTTGGACTATATTTTTACTTCTGTCAAGTGGAAAAATAACTAATTTTTTTAGGGTTGCTCCGTGCAATAGTTACAATTCTAAATGATTGCGTATCTGTTCCTCTACTGCCTCTACCTCTGCTTTAAATTCCCTGGCCGATAAAAGACGACATCCCTGTCCCCGTATAATCAGCTGTTCCAGCCCGTCAGACGTTGCAACGGTAACATGATAATCACGCCCCATCTGATGCGCCAGTTTTTCAATATACTGGTCAGCTGTTTCTGCCTCTTTCGTATAAACAACGTGAATATTATGGTAATCTGTCATCTGTCCGACATTCCCTTTTACCTTATAAGCATCAAATACCAATATCAGCGTGCACTTTTTGTATCCCTGATAATTGCACAAAATATCCATCAGTTTTCCCCTTGCAGCGTCAATATTGGTCTGCGCCAGTTCATTCAGTTCCTCCCACGCAAATACAATATTATATCCGTCTACCAGAAGATATTCTTCATCTGATTTTTTCTTAGGCACAGGCGTCCCGGCTGCAACGGTATGCTTTTCTGTTTTCTTACGGTATCGCTTTTCTTCTGTTCTTTTGTTAGCCCCATAAGTCCGTCTAAAAATCTCATCGATTTCCTCTTCTCCCATAAAAATCTCTTCCTTATGGACAGGCATTTTCTGCTGCATATCAGGTGAAAGCAGGATTTCTTCTGCCGGTCTGGCATCTTCCGTCAGTGGCAGGTGCATATAATTTTCCACCTCATACCACGGAACCACAAATCCGGCACCGTGACTGCAAAAAACAGAGCCAGACGGATTTTCTGTGTCAGCATCCGGCTGATAGCCAATATTTTCAATAACTTCCTGTGCATTATGGCACGGAAAATAACCTTTCAGGGTGCACGTTAACGTTCCTTCTCCTTTTGTATAAGAATATACTTCTTTTTGGTAATTCTGCATTGTCGCAACCGGTGCACTTCCTTTCAGAATACAGATGTCTTCCGTCTGCTCCGGTGGACTGAAACTGCCACACATTTTTTCGATGTCCGTCATCGCACGTCCTGTCTGGTCTGCCGGCACCTGCAAAATGTAATTATAATATGGTTCCAAAAGTACATTTTCAGCCTTCATTAACCCCTGACGAATTGCCCTGTATGTTGCCTGGCGAAAATCCCCACCTTCTGTATGTTTTAAATGAGCTTTCCCGGCTACCAGCGTTATTTTCACATCCGTTAACATTCCTCCCGTCAAAACGCCCGGATGCTCTTTTTCTGCTATATGTGTTCCTATCAGCCTCTGCCAGTTTTTGTCTAACTTGTCCTCACTGCAATCATAAAAAATCTGAATGCCACTGCCTTCTTCTCCCGGTTCTAGCAGCAAATGTACTTCGGCATAATGGCGAAGTGGCTCAAAATGTCCCACGCCTTCCACTGTATTCTGTATCGTTTCTTTATATACAATTTTTCCTGTATCAAAACGCACATCTACTTTAAAACGTTCCCATATCATTCTTCGCAGCACTTCAATTTGCACTTCTCCCATAAGCTGCGCCTGAAGTTGTCCTGTTTTCTCGTTCCAGACAATTTTCAGTTCCGGCTCTTCCTCTTCCAGCATACGGAGTTTCGGCAAAAATGAATTGACGCTGCAATCTTCCGGCAAACAGATACCATAAGTCAGAACCGGCTCTAACACTGGAATCTGTTCTTCTTTTTCGATTCCCAGTCCCTGACCGGCGCGCGTATATTTCAGGCCCGTCACGGCACAGACTGTTCCGGCACTGACTTCATTTACTGTTTCGTACCGTTCCCCGGAATAAATACGAATCTGATTTACTTTTTCTTCCCAGTTTTCCGTCTTCTCTGCCGACGATACTACGCCACGCAACGTCTGCTTTACTTCCAGACATCCTCCTGTTACTTTCAAATATGTCAACCGGTTGTTCTGCTCATCTCTCGCTATCTTGAAAACTTTTGCTCCAAACTCCCCCGGATACTCCGGCATTCTGGCATACTTCTCAAACCCTGCCAAAAACTCAGCTACTCCTGTCAGTTTTAAAGCAGAACCAAAATAACACGGAAATATTTTTCTTTGCTGAATCATTGCGACAATCTTTTCCTCGCTTATCATTCCCGTATCAAAATAACTATCCAGTATTTCCTCGTCACACATAGCTGCTGCTTCATAAAACTGTTCTGCCGTATCGTCTGTAAAATCAATGCAATTATCGCTTAACTGCTGTCTGATGCCGTTCAACGCACTGTCTTTGTCTGCTCCTGTCTGGTCCATTTTATTGACAAACAAAAATACCGGTATCCCATATCGTTCCAGCAAGCGCCACAAGGTCTGCGTATGTCCCTGCACGCCGTCTGTACTGCTGACAACCAGAATCGCATAATCCAGCACCTGAAGCGTTCTTTCCATTTCTGCCGAAAAGTCCACATGCCCCGGCGTATCCAATAATGTAATTTCGATAGCTCCCAGAGAAAATACGGCTTCTTTTGAAAAAATAGTGATACCTCTCTCTTTTTCTATCTCGTTTGTGTCAAGATAGGCATCTTTCCAATCGACACGCCCTAATTTCCGAATCTTTCCACAGGTATATAATATTGCTTCCGACAATGTTGTCTTTCCGGCATCGACATGGGCAAGGATGCCGACTGCCAGTTTTTTCTTATCTTTCAATGCTGCTACCTCAAATCTGTTTCTAATTTATTTTATTGTTTCAAATCTGTTTTTTCGTTGATTTCATTTCTTTCAATCTGTTTTCCATTTGTCTGTTTTCACAATTCTGTTTTCATTCTTACACAATTTCCATCCATCTGTTCCTTATCAGTATGGGGGATTTTAAGAACCGTGTCAAGATTGCTTTTTAGCGAATATTTGCTATAATTATTTGCAGTATCACTGCACCATAAAAAGGGGATTTTTCTATGACACTAAAGCATATTTTTAAACGGATGAAAGAAGGTCTGTTACAGGAAATTTTTGAAGAAATCAAATGGATTTACGGTTATGCCAGACAATATTGGAAGCATATGGTTCTCTACACTCTGCTCGGTCTGACCGGAACTGCTTTCAGCCTGATTGGAAGCCTGATTTCAAAAGACCTGGTGGATATTATTACAGGCCACCAGACCGGTCCTCTCGTGCAGACATTCTGCTTAATGATTGGCTTTACGATTGGCAATACCATTTTGACGCAGATTAGCAATTATGCATCAACTATGATTAATCTGAAGGTAAATACAGAAATCAAATCTGATGTTTTTGATAAAATTCTGGTAACTGATTTGGAATCGGTTGCTTCCTATCATACCGGCGATTTATTAACAAGATGGTCTTCTGATACCACTACCATTTCAAACGGTATCCTGAATCTGATTCCCAATTTTATCATTTATCTGACACGCTTTATCAGTGCACTTTGTATGGTGCTGTATTATGACCCTACATTTGCCATTTTTGCACTGCTGGGATTCCCTTTCAGTCTGATAATGTCAAAATCCCTTATGAAACGAATGAAAAATAACAACAGACGCAGCGCTGCCATGAATGCAAAATTGTCCGGTTTCAACCAGGAAACCTTTGCAAACATACAGACCATCAAGGCTTTCGACCTGCTTCGCCTTTATAGCAGACGGCTACGCTCTTTGCAAAAAGAATATATCGATATGCAGAAAGACTTTCAGAAACTTTCTATGGCAACAGCCATCATTATGAGTTTCATTGGCCTGCTTGTTACCTACAGTTGTTACGGCTGGGGCATTTACCGTGTCTGGAGTGGTGTCATCTCTTACGGTACGATGACAATGTTTTTAACCCTGTCAGGCACACTGACCGGTTCGCTCAATTCCCTGACTTCATTAGTTCCTACTTTTATCTCCATCACAACATCTGCCCGCAGACTGATGGATATTCTCAATATGCCACGCGAAGATTTTTCACAAATCCCGGAAGTGGATGCTTTTTATGAGAAACACCAGACAGAAGGCGTCAGCCTTTCCTTAAAGCAGGTAAGTTACCATTATCAAAATGGGACACAGGTATTTACGGGTGTTAACATCGAGGCGCACCCACAGGAAATCATAGCACTGGTCGGTCCGTCCGGCGAAGGAAAAACTACAATGCTCCGGATTTTGCTGGCACTGATACACCCACAGGAAGGTGCCTGTACCATTTACAACGGCTCTTCCGAACAGGAAATACTGCCTTTTTCTCCGGCAGTCCGCCGACTTTTTTCCTATGTTCCTCAGGGAAATACTATGTTTTCCGGTACGATTGCCGAAAATATGCGAAATGTAAAGGAAGATGCAACGGATGAAGAAATCATCAGCGTATTAAAAATGGCATGCGCCTGGGATTTTGTCAAAAAACTGCCTGACGGCATTTACAGCAAAGTTGGCGAACGTGGAAATGGTTTTTCCGAAGGACAGTCGCAGCGTCTTTCCATCGCCCGTGCTTTGTTGCGAAATGCTCCTGTCCTTTTACTGGATGAAGCCACATCTGCACTGGATGTTGCAACAGAGCGCAAAGTGCTCCAGAATATTATGACGCATACCTCGCCACGCACCTGCATCGTGACCACACACCGTCCAACTGTTATCAATTTCTGCGACCGGGTTTATTCCATTCACGACCAGCATTGTGAACTTCTTTCAAGCGAAAGCATTCAGGAAATGCTGCAGGAACAATGCTAAAATAGAAACAACATTTTTTAACAAAATCAAAAAGGTGTCCGGCAAACGTATCATCTGCCGGGCACCTTTTTCACTGTGCTTCGTAAACACTTATCTTACACTATATGTACTTTACATATTCCAATCAGAAACAGGGTCATTTGGTTTGTAACCTTTACGCTCCCATGATGGCATTCTGTTTCCATTGTCTACGTCATAACTCTGTGCTTTTCCAGAATCGATGTAATGTGTCAATAAACCACAACCACTAGCCGTGTTAGCAGGACATCCGAGACATCCGAACTGCTCTTTGTATCCTTTTGTCTCACCTGGTGCCCAATTCTGTTTGTTCTGGTCTTGCCATACACCGTTCATATACTTGCTGTCACATCCTGGCTGACCACTTGCTGCCACGTCCCCACTTGCCAGATAAACGCCTTCTGCAATTTCATCACTTGTCATAACAACTGGTTTTTCATATGCTCTCATTTTATATACCTCCTTCCTTATACGGACACTTTCCTATAATTAGATTAACAATTTCTCCTTTTTTTGTCAATACAATATCTGCCAGTTTTTTCCATTTTTCATCATTTTCTGACAATTTTCTCAAAGAGTCAAATTATTTTTCAGAATATCCTTTTTGCAGATTAAACATTTTCAATCTGCCAGTCAATCGGCTCTACTCCGTTCTCCTGCAAAAATGCATTTGCCTGACTAAAATGCCTGCATCCAAAAAATCCCCGGTATGCCGACAAAGGGCTCGGATGAGGTGCTTTTAAAATCAGATGTTTTGGATTTGTCAGCATCGGAATCTTACTCTGTGCCGGTCTTCCCCACAGAAGATAAACAATCGGTCTGTCCTGTGCATTCACTGCCTGAATCACGGCATCCGTAAACTGTTCCCAGCCTTTTCCCTGATGGGAATTTGCCTGATGGGCACGCACTGTTAATACTGTATTCAAGAGAAGCACTCCCTGGTCTGCCCATTTTTTCAGATAGCCGTTGTTTGGAATATAACATCCCAAATCCGACTGCAGTTCTTTATATATGTTCTGCAATGACGGTGGAATCTCTTTCTGGTCACTTGGCACAGAAAAACTCAGTCCGTGTGCCTGATGTACATTATGATACGGGTCCTGTCCTAATATCAGCACTTTCACTTTGGAAAGTGGGGTAAAATGAAAGGCATTAAAAATATCATCTGCCGGTGGATAGACAACCACTTTGCTATATTCTTCTTTTACAAATTCAAACAAATCCTTATAGTATGGTTTGGAAAACTCCGGACGAATCGCATCCAGCCAGTCATTTGTTATCATTCCCATATTTCTTCCTTCTTCCCTGTAAACTCTTTGTCCTCTGGCGACATTTCTTACGTCCAACAACGCCTTTTATCATCTGACGACATCTCTTATATTCAACAACATCTTCCTAAAGTCTGACGCTGATTCCTTCCTTACGAAGATACTCTTTTACTTCTTTGATTTCTAACTCTTTATAATGGAATAATGACGCTGCAAGCACTGCATCGGCATTTCCTTCCACAAATGCCTCTTTAAAATGTTCCAGTTTTCCTGCTCCACCGGAGGCAATAACCGGAATGGATACATTTTCTGATATCACTTTCGTTAATTCAATATCATATCCTGCTTTGGTTCCATCGCAATCCATGCTGGTCAGCAAAATCTCGCCTGCTCCCAGCTCGTTAGCCTTCATAGCCCATTCTACCGCATCAATGCCCATATCAACACGACCACCGTTTTTGTAAATATTCCAACCCGTTCCGTCTGCACGGCGTTTTGCATCAATAGCAACTACAACACACTGGCTTCCAAATTTCATAGCTGCTTCTGATATCAGATTCGGGTTCTGAATGGCAGCTGAATTGACCGACACTTTGTCAGCCCCCTCCCTGAGTACCAGTTTGAAATCCTCTATCGTCCGGATGCCTCCACCTACCGTAAACGGAATAAAAACTGTTTCAGCAACCCGGCGAACCATATCTATTTTGGTAGCTCTTGCATCAGAAGATGCCGTAATATCCAAAAATACTAATTCGTCTGCTCCGGCCTCTCCATATGCTGCACCAACAGCCACAGGGTCACCGGCATCTTTTAAGTCTACAAAATTTACTCCCTTAACCACACGTCCGTTATTTACATCCAGACATGGAATAATTCTCTTTGTATACATAATTTCCTCCATTTTATGCTATCTCTGATTGCAACAGGCAATCTGTTTATTCTTTCTTTGTCTGCACAGTTTCCTACAGTTCACAGAAATTCTTCAAAATCTGTAATCCTACCTGTCCACTTTTTTCCGGATGGAACTGACAGGCAAATATGTTTTCATGTTCTACCGAAGCATGAACCTGGGTAATATATTCCGTTGTCGCTGCCACATCTTCCTTGTTTTCAGCCTCCAGATAATAAGAATGTACGAAATATACATATGATTCCT
>JAQYCU010000046.1 GCA_028724545.1 bacterium | reverse complement strand
CCTTTCCAATATCTCACAACATTTGAGCGGAACAATTTCTGAAATGCGCGAGATTACAGAGGCAATTCCTAAGGTGCTTTCTGAAACAGAGCAAGCACATTTGGACGCAATGGATAGTTTGACGAGAACAACTCTTGCAGTATCAGAAAGGATGAGTCAAACTGCAACTCAGCTTGATGAACTTTATCAAACGATGAAAGAAAAGAAAATAGAGGCATCGGTGTGATAGAAAGGAAGCCATTGGTTCATGAGGAGGAATAATACATTTCGTGCAGAAGAACATGAGTTGAGCTTTTGGCAGTCCTACTCTGATATGATGGCTGCAATGCTTCTGGTGTTTGTGTTGGTTTTGTCAGGTACGCTACTCCAAACTCAAAAGGTTTTTGAGGAAAAGCAGCGGGAACTGAGCGAGCAGCAGGAGTTGATTGAACAGCAGCAGGATAGAATAAATAAAATCATAGGAGTTCGAGGAGATATTGTCGATGCATTAAAAACGGAGTTTGGGAGAACGAATCTATCTATTTCAGTAGACAGTCAAACGGGATCGATAACATTTGATTCGAATCTGTTATTTGAAACGGATAAATCTGATCTAAGCCCTGAGGGGAAGCAATTTCTAAAAGAATTCCTTCCCAAATATTTTGATGCGATTTTAACTGATGAGTTTAAAGATTACATTGCTGAAATTATAATTGAAGGCCATACTGATACAGACGGTGGCTATATGTATAATTTGCAGCTTTCGCAAAATAGAGCGCTTGCGGTGGCATCGTATTGCTTGTCGGATGATCAAAATATTTTTTCTGCAAAAGAACGGGACGATTTGAGAAAAATCATTACAGCAAATGGAAAATCCTGGAGCGATCCGGTTTGTGTTTCTGATAGCAGTAATGTTGATAAAAATGCATCTCGTAGAGTGGAAATTAAATTCCGATTAAAAGATGATGAAATGGTAAAAGAAATGGCTGATATTTTGGGAGAATAATATAGTGAAAATCGATTATGAGCCCCATCGGTTGCATTTAGCGGTAAAAGAAGTACAGAAAACACACCCATTGATTGGCGAACTTGCAAGTGGAAAAAGTGCGACTGATACGGAAAATTTTATACGCAGAATTTGTTCACTTACAACCAAGGAGTTGAATGTCGAAAAACTTTATCTTCCATATCGAAGGTATATTCAAATGGCTATATACCTTGCAAGTGGGAATTATTATTCCTTGAACCATAGTAATCTTATAATTCTTCTAAGTGAGACTTTTGATGAACGAATTTTTAGGATACTCTTTCATGGCTGGCAACACCTGTATGATGATAGTCTTTTTCAGAATATTTTTTTGCAACTCCTAAGGAAGAATACTGCGGCTGTAAACAATGCTCTTAAAAACGACTATTTGTTTCCAATGGAACAATATTTATTAAAATGGATTGTGTGTCATGATCCGGCATACCAGATTGGAGCGGATTGTCTAAAGGCTAGTGATAAAAGGACAGAAATATTTGACACTAAGCTGCACGCCATAGGAATCGATTTGGAAAGTGCATTAGGACGAAAGTGTATAGAAGAATTTTATACATTTTGCAATAGAGTCGATTACCTTAAAGTGAGTATTTTGGAGCTTGGAAAAATAGTACAAAATTATACCGAACAGTTGCAGAAATCTTTTTTGTCTAATTTCTTAAGTGAGATGCAAAGGGATGACTTCAAAGGTTATTATGAGCTTGGAAAGTTTTTCTTGCGTCAGACGGGAGAGTGTGGAACTGAAAAGAGTAAACGTTATTTTTCGGAGTTTAGTAATATCCAGGTGGAAAAATATCGTATCTGGCAAAATTTAATAAAAATACGTGAGAGCTTTTCTGAAGATGAAAAGGATGAACGTATTGTGTTCTGGGATAGATATGCTGAGTATGGAGAATTTATAATAAATAAGTATAGTCAATCTGTAACAATTGCATTTCCGAGATATTGTATTGTAGAGTTCATGCAAAAGACAATGGGCCTATCTATATGTATGAAAAAAGTTTTTACAAAGCATCCATTGGGCCGTTAGTGGTAACTAAGAATAATCAACAACTACGGCAGATGTTGTTTCATGATAAACCATATTTGCGTCGAATAACGCATCAAGGAGATTGGCAAAGTGAAGTTAGAGGCACTATTTTGGGTTGTAATATGCTTTACGATTAATAACAGAAATAAGAACTTCTGGCAAAACTAGAAATTGTAAAGGATGTATGAAAGAGAACTTTATGGGACATTACTTCTGCTAAAATGACCTTAGAAGAAACAAAAAGAAACTTCTGAGGAAGACAAAACAATGTCAAACGGTGATTGTGGCTACTTCGGCAAGGGCGATACGGGCTATGCCCAGTACATGACGGCGTTCAACCGCAACTTCGGCGGCTCGTCCGGCGGCGGTGGTGGTGGCGGAAACCACAACAACAATGGCGGTGGCGGCGGGGACGGCAGCGGGTGCGGCTGCCTGATTGCTATTGCAGTGGTCGTGGTGCTGATCCTGATCGTCTTGGGTGGTTGAATCAATCCCTGCAGGTGAAACACAGGTTTTCCCTGTGGGGATTTTTCGAATCTGCTTGTAGAAAACGGCGGTCTATGGTAGCATGAAATCAAAGAAAAACAGGAGGGCTTACACATGGTTTTACTGG
>JAQYCU010000045.1 GCA_028724545.1 bacterium | reverse complement strand
ATGGCTCCAATAATTTTGGGAAATAAAAATACATAATGTATGTAGTGCCTAAAAATAGCATAAAATCAACAAAAAGCATGGTAGAAGATAGCGACAAATCCAAAACCGGGAGCGTGAAGGTGGACGTACTGTAGGTTCAGGTAAGGTTGCTACAATCATCGAGTAATCTTGTTTGATAGTTCAATTAAGCAGTAAAATCAAGGGTTTCAGACTTTTGTCTGAAACCCTTTTTTGTGTAGAATAGCAAAATAGGGATTACGGCTCGTTGACAAGAGTTGGAGGGGAAATATTTTTTTGTTAAATTATATCTGCGAGTCCGTTTTATTGTACTTGATAAGTGCTATAGTTAACGAAAACAATCAAATAACACTTTTTATTGTTTTTGCTAATGAACTGTATTTATGTTATGCTAAAAAAGAAAAGCAGGAAAGGAAGGTGCGTCATATGGGTGTGACAAAAATATGTGATGAGTTTATTGGGATTAATTCAAAGAATATTACGCTTCGGTTTGGATTAAAACCAGTGGGAGCAACTACAGAAAATTTGGATAAGTATTGGGAGCAGTTAAAGGATGAACAGCGAAATGAAGCATATCCAATAGTAAAAGAGGTATTGGATAGAGAGTATCAGAACTTTATTTCAGAAGTGCTGCAAAGCATGGAAAAGCAGGAAGTGCTTGATTGGACGAAACTGGCAGAATATATTTCAATGGCTGATTCAAAAACTGGAAAGGAAAAAGTCCAGAAGGAGCAGTTAAGATTGCGTAAAGCAATTGTGCAGGGATTAGGAAAGCATCCTGCGAAAAAAGGGCTAACAGGTAAGAAGGCATTTGGTAAAAATGGTTATTTGGTTACCAAAAAACTGACGCAGGAAGAAAAAGAAGCAGTCGGAGTATTTGATGGATTTACAACATACTTTGAAAATTATAATCAGAATAGAGAAAACTATTTTTCAACAGAGGAAAAAAGTACAGCTGTCGCATATCGAATCGTGAATGAAAATTTCCCAAAGCATTTACTAAATGTGCAAATTTTAAATAAAATAAAAGAATTTGCACCTGACCTTATTGATATTGTAAGTGCTAAAGCAGAGCAGGGTGCCGATTGGACAGGAATTTTTGAAATCCAGGGATACAATAGTGCATTATCCCAAAAAGGCATTGATGTTTATAATGAGGTGGTTGGAATTTACAATAGGGAAGCAAATTTATATAAGCAGAAGCATGAGAAAAATTTGCCGGAAGGTCACCCATTGAGAAAGAGAAAGACAAGTCAATTAGTGATGTTGTTCAAACAGATAGGCAGCGATAAAGATGATGTCATACATATTGACAAATTTGAAACAGACGAGGAAGTTTTTGCTATCTGGAAGATATTGAAGGACAAGATAGACGAAGCAAATATCTTTGAAAAACTGGCAGTCTTAAAAGAAGAAATGCAGAACTGGGATTACGATAAAATTTATTTATCAGCACAGAAACTTTCGGAAATTTCTATCTATTTATCTAAGATGCAACAGAAGAACTTAGAAGAGGGGAAAAAGAGGAAGAAGTTGGTCAAAATGAGATACCACAATGGAATTATATTAATAATGCTTTGGAAACACATTGGCGTTCAGAGATAGGAGCGAAGGTTACAGGAGCGAAATTAGAGGAAGCATTAGCAAAATGTAAAAAGTCATACTATTCTGTTCGTTTTCTGCAGGATGCTATAGATGAAAGCGTTGTGGATGACGAAAGAAAACTAGATGTCAAGCAATGGATTTCTTCTTTTGAAGATTACCAAAATGATATCGAAGAAAAAGAAAAAGAATTGAACAAATTTTTGTCTGATATTGCTGAAACATCCTTAAAAGAAACCGATATATCACCAATAAAAGATTATTTGGACTTATGGATTCAGGTATCTCGTTTCTGCAAATCTTTTTACGCCGAAGGAGTAGAAAAGGAGATACTGGATGAAGCATTTTATCAGATTTTGCAGGAACTATTATCTGTTTTTGATGAAATTATTTACTTCTATAACAAATTACGAAATTATGTAACACAGAAGCCATACAGTTTGGATAAAATGCGAATTAAGTTTGGAAATCCAACATTAGCAAATGGCTGGCACAAGGAAAAAGATGATGGAAGTACCATATTAAGAAAAGATGGAAAATACTATCTTGCAGTAACAAATCCCATCAATAAGAAAATGGTAATTCCAGCTTCAACAAAACATTGTACAGAAGAGGAATATGAAAAAATGGTTTATAAACAGTTTCCAGATGTGAAAAAGATGATTCCTAAATGCACAATGGTAAACGAAGTGAAGAGTTTCTTTGCAGATAAAAATGCAGGGGATACATATGTACTGAAAAAAGCAGAGTATCAGGGTGATTTTGTAATTACGCGAGAAGAATATGATTTAAGTTGCGCGGAAGAGGAAGGGTATAAGAAATGGCAGAAAGATTATTTAAGAATAACGCAGGATGAAGAAGGGTATCAAGATGCAGTGAAAAAATGGAACTGCTTTTGTATGAGATTTCTGAAAACATATAAAAGTACGGCAGATTATGACTATTCATCCCTAATGAAACCAGAAGAATATGAATCTGTAGACCTTTTCTATCATGATTTGGATAAGATATTATACAAAATCCGTTTTGAATATGTTTCATCAAAAGAAATCGATGAATTGGTAAAAGAAGGAAGAATTTTCCTGTTCCAGATTTATAACAAAGATTTTTCTGAGTATCGCAGACCGGAAAGCAAGAAAAATCTTCATACATTGTATTGGGAAGCGTTATTCTCAGAGGAAAACCAAAAAGCAAATGTCATTAAACTAAATGGCGGAGCAGAATTGTTTAAACGGAAAGCAAGTATAAAAAATAAAGTAATACATAAGGCAGGAGAAGTGCTGGTAAATAAGAGAACAATAGATGGAGAGCCAATACCGGATGATATTTATATGGACTTGTGTGCGTATTATAATGGTAAAGAAAAAGTATCATCAGATTCCGATGATACCTATAAACAGTATATTGATAAAGTATATACATCCACCAAGAAATACGATATCGTTAAGGATAAACGATTTATGAAAGACCAGTATGAATTTCATGTACCAATTACGATTAACTATCAGGCAGATGGTGTTAAGTATTTCAACCAGAAAGTATTAGAAGTATTGCGAAAAAATCCGGATGTAAACATCATTGGTCTGGACAGAGGTGAGAGAAACCTGATTTCTTATGTTGTACTGAATCAAAAAGGGGAGATTGTTAATCACCAGCAAGGAAGTTTTAATGTCATTCAAAAAATGGATTATCAAAAGAAACTGCAGCAAAAGGAGCAAAACAGAGATAAGGAAAGAAAAACATGGAAAAATATTGAAACGATTAAAGAATTAAAGGAGGGGTACATTTCACAAGTAGTCCACGAACTGGCTGATATGGCGATTAAGAATAATGCTATTATTGTAATGGAAGATTTGAATTTCGGATTTAAGAGAGGACGTACTAAGGTAGAACGTCAGGTGTATCAGAAATTTGAAATGGCTTTGATAAATAAACTTCAGTATCTGGTTATGGACAAAACAGAAGGAGAAGCAATGCTGAATCCGGGTGGAGTACTGCAAGGATATCAGCTTGCTGTGCAGCCAAAATCGTTAAAGGATGTTGGAAAACAATGTGGTTTCGTATTTTATGTACCACCAGGATACACATCTAAAATTGATCCTACTACAGGCTTTGCCGATGTATTTAATATGTCCAATATCACAAATCGCAGCAGTCGTAAGGCATTTTTTGAAAAATTTGACAATATCTTCTATGACAAAAGCAGAAATATGTTTGGATTTTCATTTAATTATGAGAATTTCATAACATATCAGACTTTTTATAAAAAGGATTGGACTGTATATTCTAATGGCAGCAGATATATGTGGAACCGGAATACAAAGACAGAGAGCTGTGTTGATGTTACAGAAAAATTAAAAGCTTTATTTAGCGAAAATCAAATAAACTACGAACAGGATAATCTTTATCAGCAGATTATGGATGTCGAATGTGATGTGAAGCATGCAGAATTTTGGAGCGAATTATTTTGGTATTTTCGTGTAATGCTGAGATTAAGAAACAGTTCAAATGAACATGAAATTGACCAAATCATTTCTCCGGTTCTAAATAAATTAGGAGAGTTTTTCCAGACACCGGAAGAAGTCACAGAAGACAGTTGTATGTCTGATTTGCCGATGGATGCTGATACGAATGGTGCATATCATATTGCATTAAAAGGTTTGCTGCTGTTGCAGGAACGTTTTAATGATGATACAGTGGATTTGGAAAAATCCTTGCCTAAAGATTTTTATAAAATTACCAATGCACAGTGGTTTGAGTATATGCAAAAGGAGAAATAATGGATGATGTCATTTTAATTACGGAATTAAATGATTTCATATTCTGTCCTGCTTCCATATATTTTCATCATTTATATGGAAGCAGGGATACAATGTTATATCAAAATGAAGCGCAAATAAAAGGAACAAATGCCCATATGGCAATTGATACGGGACGATATAGCAGTGATAGTGAAATTTTACAGGGATTAGATGTATATTGCGAAGAATACAGATTACTTGGAAAAATTGATGTGTATGATGGACGAAAAAAGATACTTCGGGAAAGAAAACGTCAAATAAAAACAGTGTACGACGGGTATATTTTCCAACTATATGCACAATACTTTTCGCTGATAGAAATGGGATATGAAGTTCGAGAGTTACAGTTGTATAGCATGGCAGATAATAAAGTGTATTTTGTAAAAAAACCATCCGAGGATAAAGTGATGCTGGATAAGTTTGAAAAACTTATTCAAGATATGCGAAATTTTCAATTGGGCGATGGATTTATACAAGATAATATAAAAAAATGCGCAAATTGTATCTACGAACCTGCATGTGATAGGGGGAAAATAGAATGCTAAGTAGTGCAGAGTTTGTGAAAAAGCAGATTTTAGTATATGAACCATTCAGGGGCGACAAGATGACATTTAGAAATGACAATCTTGTTATTTGGAATAGTAATCATGAAATTAAATATCAGATAAGCTGCTATCGTATCTTTATGATTTTGGTAATAGGAGATGTTACGTTCACTACTGGTATATTGCGACGTGTTCAAAAATTCGGATTTACGTTATGCTTTATGACGATGGGATTGAAAGTATATAGTATGATAGGCACGGGACTCCAAGGAAATACATTACTTCACGAAAAACAGTATGAATATCATGAATTGGAGATAGGAAAACATATTATAAAAATAAAATCCGAAATCAGAGAAAAGCACTGATAAAATTGCGTTCTAAATCTGAAGATGTAAAAGAGTGTATATGCTTAATCGAGCAATATTTATTGCGATTAGATGCAGAAAATCTTAATCTTCAGGAAATTCTTGGTATAGAAGGAATGGCTTCCAAAATTTATTTTCCACGAATTTTTAATAATATTCAGTGGGTTGGGCGAAAGCCACGAATTAAGTTTGACTATATCAATGCATTGTTGGACATAGGGTATAATGTGTTATTCAATTTTATAGATGCAATATTGCAGGCTTTTGGTTTTGATGTGTATTATGGTGTATTACATACCTGTTTTTATATGAGAAAGTCCCTGGTTTGTGATATTATGGAGCCGATGCGTCCGATAATAGATTGGCAGATTAGAAAAAGCATTAATCTGGGGCAATTCAAAAAAGAGGACTTTGTGGTGATAAAGCAACAATATAATCTTGAATATAAAAAATCAGCGCAGTATGTGCGTGTGTTTTTTGAATCGATTCTATCGCATAAAGAAAAAATATTTCTTTATGTCAGAGATTATTACCGATGTTTTATGAAAAATAAGCAAATTAGTGAGTATCCTGTTTTCAAACTGGAGGAATTATGATAATTATTAGTTACGATATATCAGATGATAAATTGAGAAACAGATTTTCAAAGTATTTATTGAGATTCGGACACAGAATACAGTATTCTGTGTTTGAAATTGATAATAGCGAGCGCATTCTGAACAATATTATTTGTGATATACATAACCAATTTGAAAAGAAATTTACGCAAACAGATAGCGTCTATATTTTTAACTTGTCAAAGTGGTGTAAGGTAGAGAGATTTGGATATGCTAAGAATGAAGAAAGCGATTTGTATATTTTATAATAATAATTATTAATTCTAAAAATAATTATTAATTCTAGCTGGTTGCAAACCGTGGTCTTAAATGTTAATATAAAAGTGGTTATTCTATCAAAGAGATGAAAAAATGTGCAAAATAGACAAAAATATAGAAGAAGCCGTAGGAGAAAATTGGTAAAACAGAGATGTACGGCTTTGATAGAATTAATTTCTACTGAAAATGTAGATAGGGAGAACCTGAAACAACTGCCGATTCTTTGATAGAATTAATTTCTACTGAAAATGTAGATTATCGATGGCTGGTCAATCCACTCAGCTTTGATAGAATTAATTTCTACTGAAAATGTAGATATTAACTCCTTCCTCATTTTTTTGTATCTTTGATAGAATTAATTTCTACTGAAAATGTAGATTTGGGAAAGACAGTTATATTCTCTGTTGGCTTTGATAGAATTAATTTCTACTGAAAATGTAGATTGAAAGGATTTTAAAAGGGGGTAATATTCTTTGATAGAATTAATTTCTACTGAAAATGTAGATGTTACTGATATTCCACTTCCTGATGAACTTTGATAGAATTAATTTCTACTGAAAATGTAGATTAACCAGTTCGCCGTCGATATAATCCTTTGATAGAATTAATTTCTACTGAAAATGTAGATAGACAGTAATATCAACGATAATGCCTATCTTTGATAGAATTAATTTCTACTGAAAATGTAGATCAATGTCTGTTACCATTCATTTTCTGCTTTGATAGAATTAATTTCTACTGAAAATGTAGATGGCAGGAAAACCAGAACACATAATATCCTTTGATAGAATTAATTTCTACTGAAAATATAGATTTCTATACCGTTATGTATCTGCACTCCTTTGATAGAATTAATTTCTGCGTAGATAAGCGTTATGATGAATTATTAAGAGAAAACGTCCGAAATAACCAACCAAAACAAAAAAACAGAATTTGGAGTTGTATTTATGAAGATAGACCATATAGCGATTTATGTAAATGAGTTGTATGAAGCGAGGGATTTTTTTATTAAGTATTTTGGGGTTGTATCCAATAATGAATATTTCAACAAAAAGACGGGATTTAAGTCCTTCTTTCTTACCTTTGATGATGGGGCGAGAATAGAAATAATGAATAAGCCACAAATGTCAGATAATAAGAAAGAACTTGTTCAAACAGGATATCATCACATTGCTTTTAGCGTTGGCAGTAGAGAAAAAGTTGATATGCTGACCCGGCAGTTGAACGCAGATGGTTATGAAGTGATAAGTGGACCACGGACAACGGGTGATGGATATTACGAAAGCTGCATTGTTGCATTTGAGAATAATCTGATAGAAATAACAATTTGATATATTCCGGTTACTGTAGATGTAGTTCTGATAGTATCGTTTTCTACCGTTCTAAAAATCTGAAAACTTCAAATCCCCCCAGCAAAACTTCAAATTTCCTCAGTCATTTTTATTGCAATTTATTATAGTTTTACTTATAATAGAACAAGCAAAAAAGCAATTCGATTTGCTGATAGTAGACAGAACAAATCGTTCTGATGGCAGACGAGAAATCAGAGATTTTCTTGTTGCCCTTTCGCAACAAGCTGCTAAGAAATGGAGATTATTATGAAATTTGTTATTCAACGGGTACAGCACGCCTCTGTTACAGTGGATGGTAAGATTACAGGTCAGATTGAAAAAGGATTTCTGGTTCTGATTGGCGTGGGTGCAGAAGACACAAAAGAGATTGCAGATAAAATGATTCAGAAATTAGTGCATATGCGTATTTTTGAAGATGAGGCAGGAAAAGTCAATCTTGCCTTGAAAGATGTTGATGGTGGGCTTCTTCTGGTATCACAGTTTACGTTATATGCCGATTGCAAAAAAGGAAACCGGCCTTCTTTTACAAAAGCAGGAGCACCGGATATGGCAAACCAGTTGTATGAATATATCATAGAAGAATGCAAAAAAGAAATTGCACAGGTAGAGTGTGGCGAATTTGGTGCAGATATGAAAGTCGAATTACTAAATGACGGACCATTTACAATCCTGTTAGACAGTGAGCAATTATAAAGGCATTATTGCTAGTTTGTAAACGGGCTGTTTTATCATATGCCCTTAAGAACTCTGCAGCAAGTGCGATTCCGTCATTTCCCTACTTGACAAGTCGCCACTTGTAAGATACAATTTTTATTATGGCGATGACGAAGAGAAGTAGCATGAATTATCGTTTCCAGAGAGTGAAGGAGGGTGGAATCTTCACAAAGTGAATTGATGCGAATAACACTTTACCAGCCGCAATCTGAAAAGCAGGAAGCGTGATTTCCGGCATAGTAGGTGAGCCGTTAGTTGTGCGATAAACAACAAGGTTTATGAGATGAGATTTCCTTGGCAGAAAGCAAAGGAAGATAAATCGCATGAATCGCAGAGAGACTGAGTACAGTAATTCGGGTGGTACCGCGGACTTAATATCGGAGTTCGTCCTGAGCAGAAGCGTTTGGGATGGACTTTTTTTATTGCATAAGAAAATGACGAAAACGCCCTCTGACAGTACAGTTTGGGATAGACTTTTTTTATTGCATAAGAAAATCCGACAAGCGTGGGTAGCATTTATTTTAGAATATGGAGGATTATCATGAACACAGCAAATATGTATCGTGACACGACGTTAGACAAAGTAAGTGAAAGCGATGTATCAAAGAATTTAAGAATTGCCGGATGGGTAGAAAACATTCGTGACCACGGTGGTGTATCTTTTATTGACTTGCGTGATATGTATGGAGTTATGCAGGTTGTTATGCGTGATACCAGCCTGTTAGAAGGCATTACAAAAGAAGAATGTATCAGTGTGGAAGGTGTTATCCAGAATCGTGACGAGGAAACCTATAACCCAAAGATTCCTACGGGAACAATCGAATTAGAAGCGCACAAGGTTGAAGTTTTAGGCCGTGTGTACAAACAGCTTCCTTTTGAAATTATGACTTCTAAAGAAACAAGAGAAGATGTACGTTTAAAATATCGTTATCTGGACCTTCGTAATGCAAAGGTTCGCGATAATATGATTTTCCGTTCCAATGTCATTAGTTTTCTGCGTCAGAAGATGACAGATATGGGATTTCTGGAGATTCAGACACCAATTCTTTGTGCTTCTTCACCGGAAGGTGCCAGAGATTATATTGTACCTTCCCGTAAATTTAAAGGGAAATTTTATGCACTGCCACAGGCACCACAGCAGTACAAGCAGCTTTTGATGGTATCCGGATTTGATAAATATTTCCAGATTGCACCATGCTTCCGTGATGAGGATGCCCGTGCAGACCGTTCACCGGGAGAGTTTTATCAGTTAGATTTTGAAATGAGTTTTGCAACACAGGAAGATGTATTCCGTGTTGGCGAGGAAGTTCTTACAGAAACATTTGAAAAGTTTGCACCAGAAGGATTTGAAGTAACACAGGCTCCATATCCTGTTATCAGTTATGAGCAGGCCATGTTAGAGTTTGGTACAGATAAACCGGATTTAAGAAATCCACTTCGCATCGTAGATGTGACCGATTTCTTCCAGAGATGTACGTTCAAACCATTCCACGGAAAAACAGTCCGTGCGATTAAAGTGCATGCAGATATGTCAAAGGGATTCCATGAAAAACTTTTGAAATTCGCACAGTCAATCGGTATGGGTGGACTGGGATATCTGGAAGTGAAGGAAGATTTGTCTTACAAGGGACCAATTGACAAATTTATCCCAGATGATATGAAAGCAGAGATTCGGGAAATTGCAGGCCTTGAAGCAGGCGATACGATTTTCTTTATTGCAGACCGAAAAGAGCAGGCTGCACTGTATGCAGGCCAGATTCGTACCGAACTGGGCGTGCGCCTTGATTTATTAGAGAAAAATGCATACCGTTTCTGCTTCATTAATGATTTCCCAATGTATGAATATGATAATGAAGAAAAGAAATATATCTTTACGCACAATCCGTTCTCTATGCCACAAGGTGGATTAGAGGCACTCAATACAAAAGACCCTGAGGAAATTCTGGCATATCAGTACGATATTGTATGTAATGGTGTGGAATTATCTTCTGGAGCAGTCCGTAACCATGATTTGGACATTATGGTAAAGGCATTTGAAATTGCCGGTTACACAGAGGAAGATTTGCAGAAAAAATTTGGTGCATTATATAATGCATTCCAGTTTGGTGCTCCACCACATGCAGGTATGGCTCCGGGCGTTGACCGTATGATTATGCTGCTTCGCAACGAAGAAAACATTCGTGAAATTATTCCATTCCCAATGAATGGTAATGCACAGGACTTAATGTGTGGTGCGCCGGGCGAAGTTTCTGAAATGCAGCTTCGTGAAACACATATCAAAGTAAGACAGTAATGAAAAAAACAGAATAATTTCGTTTTGTCTGGAAATGATAAAACCTAAAGGAGGATGCATATGGCAGTATTACATTTGACGAAGGAAAATTTTGAAAGTGAAGTTATGCAGTCAGATAAACCGGTTTTTATCGATTTCTGGGCTGCCTGGTGTGGTCCATGCCAGATGGTTGCACCTGTTATTGAAGAAATTGCAGAAGAAGTAACAGATGTAAAAATCGCAAAAATCAATGTTGATGAAGAAATGGAATTAGCACAGAAGTATGGAATTATGAGCATCCCAACGATGGTTCTGATAAAGAACGGCGAGGTTGTCAAGACGACGATGGGTGCACAGCCGAAGGAAGATATTTTGGCATTTATCCATGCATAAAAGTGGTGGGAATATGTACGATATTATTATTGTTGGAGCCGGAACTGCCGGCTTATCGGCAGCAATTTACAGTCTGCGTGCCGGAAAAAGCGTGCTGGTGCTGGAGCAGCAGCCGTCATACGGTGGGCAGATTGTCAATGCGTCGAAGGTAGAAAATTATCCGGGCATACCGGAAATATCAGGATTTGAATTTGCAAAGAGTCTGTATGAACAGGCAGTCGGCCTGGGAGCAGAAGTGATTTTTCAAAAAGTAATCCGTATTGAAGAACAGGCCCCAAATAAGGTGGTCTGTACAGAAAAAGATTCTTGGGAATGCAAAAGCATTATTCTGGCAACAGGAGCGAAAAAAAGACCGTTGGGAGTGCCGGGAGAAGAAACTTTTGCCGGAAAGGGTGTTTCGTATTGTGCTACCTGTGATGGTATGTTTTTCCGGGGAAAAGAGGTTGCAGTAGCCGGAGGAGGAAATACAGCACTGGAAGATGCTAATTTTCTGGCAAATTATTGCAGCAAAGTTACAGTTATTCATCGCAGGGATACTTTTCGTGGCGACAAAAAGAGTCTTATGCGTCTTCAGGCTAAGCAGAATGTTACGTTTCTCTTAGACAGTGAAGTGGTCGAACTGCTGGGAGAGAATATGCTTTCTGGCATAAAGGTACGAAATAAAAAGAACGGGAAGGTAACAGAAGTACCCGTCAGTGGCCTTTTTATTGCAGTGGGACAGATGCCGGACAGTGAAGTATTTTCAGACCAGGTAGAAACTGACCAATTGGGCTATATTGTGGCAAATGAAGATTGTAAGACAAACAAAGAGGGAATCTTTGTAGCCGGCGATTGTCGTACCAAAACAGTCAGACAGCTGACAACAGCTGCTTCCGATGGTGCGATAGCAGGAATTGCTGCCTGCGAGTGGTGCGATGGCAAATAGTTTCGGGAGATGATTTATTGTTGAAAGCATTTTTTGATAGCTTCAAAACTTTCCTTGCTGATGACATGTTCCATACGGCAGGCATCTTCCGAGGCAATGCCTTCATCAACACCAAGACTGACCAGCCAGTCTGTTAGAAATTCGTGACGTTCATATATCATTTCGGCGATTTCTCTGCCGTTTTCCGTTAAAAAAATATATCCGTGTTCCATTACGGTAATGTAATTTTTTTCTTTTAAATTTTTCACAGCGATACTGACGCTTGATTTTTTAAATCCCAATTCATTGGCAATATCTACAGAACGGACTACGGGAAGTTTTTTGCTAAGCAGCAAAATTGTTTCCAGATAGTTTTCCACAGATTCATTTGATTTCATAGAATGCCTCCTAATATGTATCTATTATTTATCGCTGTTTTCTGAATTTTTTCCAACGAAATCAAACTGATTATACCATAATATGGAGAGATTTTATAGAGTTGCACGAAGAATATATTTTTGGTAAAATATATTTTGGTATGTTGTCTTTTAGAATAGAAAAGAATGAGATAACTAAGGAGGGTTCCGATACGATGGATTCGGCAATAAATACGGCGAATAAGAAAATAGATATGACAAATATTCCGGAAGACCTTGTATTTGGTCTGGATATAGGAACAAGAAGTATTGTGGGAACAGTTGGTTACAAAAATAGCACCAACGGTTTTGTTGTTGTTGCGCAGGTTGCGGTAGAGCATGAAACCAGAGCCATGATTGATGGACAGATTCATGACATTGGACAGGTGGCAAGAACGATTGAACAAATACGCCTGAAATTAGAGGATATGACGGGACGCAAGTTCAAAGAAGTCTGCATTGCAGCTGCAGGCCGTGTCTTAAAGACAATGGAAGCAACGGCAGATATGCATTTTGATACAGATACGATAGTAACGAGTGAGCATATCTATTCTTTGAATATGCTTGCAGTGGAACACGCCTATGATTCGCTTCGTGGAGATTTGCAATCAGATGACACCAAATTTTACTGTGTCGGTTATTCTGTCAAACAGTATTATCAGAATGAGTATCCGATTTCTAATCTGGAGGGACATAAGTGTACAAATATTCGTACAGAATTGATTGCAACTTTTTTGCCGGATGAAGTAGTGGATGGATTATATGCAGCAGTGGAGCGTGCCGGTCTGTATGTTGCCAACCTGACACTCGAGCCGATTGCTGCGATTAATGTTGCAATTCCGGAGAAGTTTCGTTTGCTCAACATTGCATTAGTCGATGTCGGAGCAGGTACTTCTGATATTTCTATTACGCGTGATGGCAGCATTATTGCCTATGGCATGATTCCTTATGCCGGTGATGAAGTGACGGAAGCCATTGCGAAAAAGTATTTAACAGACTTTACTGAGGCAGACAGAATGAAGTGCAGCAGCACCACACAGGAAGAAGTGGAATACCATGACATTATGGGACTGCCACAAAAAATTTCTTCTGAGGAATTGGTGGCTTCGGTAGAAGATACTGTTAAGATGATTACGAAAAATGTTTCGGACCGTATTATTGAGTTAAACGGTGGCAAGCCTGTCAGTGCCATTTTTGTAGTTGGTGGTGGTGGCAAGATTGGTGGATTTGTGGAGAGCCTGGCTGAGTACCAGGGAATCCAAAAAGAGAGAGTGGCATTGCGTGGCTCAGAAGTGCTGGCCAATGTAACTTTCCTGCAGGATGATATTACGGTAGATTCCCTGCTGGTAACACCAGTCGGTATTTGCCTGAATTATTATGAACAGCGAAACAATTTCATTTTTGTTACGGTAAATGATGAAAGAATAAAATTATATGATAATAACAAGCTGACGATTATGGATGCAGCAATGCAGATTGGTTTTCCAAATGAGGAGCTTTTCCCAAAACGTGGTGACAGCATTACTTATTATGTGGAAGGCGACAAAAGAATGCTTCGTGGCGAAGCAGGAGAGGCAGCCGTGATTCATTTGAATGGCAAAGAGACAGGCATTAATACGCCGATTGCATTGAATGACCGGATTGAGATAAAGCCATCTACAAAAGGAGTGAATGCAGAACTGACGGTGGGTAAACTGCCGGAGTACAAAGCATCCATTAGTTTTCTGTTCAACGGAAAGAATGTTACCTGTCCACGTTTTGTATCGGTAAACGGAGAACTTGTATCTGAGTTTTATCAGATTCAGGATGAGGACAGAATTTCGATATTAGATTTTTATACGTTACAGCAGGTATTAGAGTTTATGGATATTATTGATTATGAAAATGTATTAGTCAATAATATGCCGGCAGATATGAATACAAAAGTATATGATAATTTTACGATTGTATGTGATATGAAAGAACAGGTTCCGGAAAAGCAGGAAGAACCAAAAGAAGAGGTAACACCACAGACAGAGCCACAGTCTGTATTGTCGGCAGAACCGGAGCAGGCAGCAGAGGCACAGTCTGTACTGTCAGCAAGACCACAGACGGAGTCGCAGGCAACATTGTCAGCAAGACCACAGCCACGGCAGGAAGTGGAAACAAAGCGTGTGGCAGAAGGGGTTCACAATATTACCATCACGGTAAATGGTGACACCGTAATTATGAGAAACAAAGCAAATTATATTCTGGTAGATGTGTTGGATTTTTATCCGGTGGATACTTCTGTTGCACACGGCGAACGTTTAGAAACGCTGGTCAATGGTGTTCCGTGTGACTTTACATATCCAATTCACGAAAATGACCGGGTTTCCATTCGTTGGGTTTAGGAAAAAAGGATATAAGAAGAGGAGCAGAAGATGGAAATTTGCAGTATTGCAAGTGGAAGCAGTGGCAACTGTATTTATGTAGGAAATGAAAAAAATCATATATTGATTGATGCCGGAGTCAGCAGAAAACGGATTGTGGAAGGACTTAGCCAGATTGGTGTTGCCCCGGAACAACTGGATGCCATCTTTGTAACGCATGAACATATAGACCATATTCAGGGGATTCCGATGATGGTTAAGATGTTTGGTACACCGGTATTTGCAACCAGTGGAACGTTGGATGGAATTTGTATGAAAGACAAGAAAGGCGTCATTGGTCACGACAGACTCTATCAGATTTATGAAGATGAATCCGTGCAGATAGGGGATTTGAAGGTTACGCCATTCCATATGTCGCATGATGCTGCTGAACCGGTATGTTATACCGTAGAAGAAAAAGACAAGAAAATCGGCATTGCAACCGACTTAGGTGTGTATGACGATTATACAATTTCGCATTTGGCAGGAAGCCAGCTTTTGTTGCTAGAAGCCAATCACGATATCAGTATGTTAGAAGCAGGCAAGTATCCTTATCAGTTAAAATGCCGTATTTTAGGCGAAAAAGGACATTTGTCCAATGAGGCTTCCGGGCAGCTGTTATGCCAGCTGATACATAAAGAATTAAAGCAGGTTTTTCTGGCACATTTGTCAAAGGAAAATAATTACCCACAACTGGCTTATGAAGCAGTGAAATGCCAGATATGGGAAGAAATGGGATTAAACAAACTGCCGTTTACATTGACGGTGGCAAAAAGGGAAGAACCGTCAGAGATGGTTATTCTTAAATAGTTTGTTTTAATAATATAAATAAGAAAATTTCTGTTGCTGCAGAAAGACAGTATACAGACGAAATGGAAAGGAAAGGAATTTCATTATGAAAAAAACAGTTATTACCGTAGTAGGAAAAGATAGTGTAGGAATTATTGCAAAAACCTGTACCTATCTTGCAGAAAACCAGATTAATATTTTAGACATTTCGCAGACCATCGTAAATGGATTTTTTAATATGATGATGATTGTGGATATTGCTGCATATGGCAAAGATTTTGGAACACTGGTTGACGAATTAGAAAAAATCGGTGAAGAAATGGCTTGTATTGTCAAGACACAGCGTGAAGACATTTTTGATGAAATGCATAGAATCTAATAGAAGGGAAAAATTGCTATGATTAATATACATGAGGTTCTGGAAACCAATGAAATGATAGAAAAAGAAAATTTGGACGTGCGTACCATTACATTAGGTATTAGTCTGTTAAACTGTATCGATACGGATGTTGACAAATTGTGTGACAAGATTTATGACCGTATTACGACAACAGCAAAAGACCTGGTGGCTACCGGTATGGAGATTGAAAAGGAATTTGGTATTCCGATTGTAAATAAGAGAATTTCCGTAACACCGATTTCGCTTGTTGGTGGTTCTGCCTGCAAGACACCGGAAGATTATGTAAAAATTGCGCAGACGTTAGACCGTGCTGCCAAGACAACCGGTGTTAATTTTATTGGTGGATACAGCGCACTTGTTTCCAAAGGAATGACAAAGAGTGATGAGTTACTGATACAGTCGATACCACAGGCACTTGCAACAACTGATTTTGTCTGCAGTTCAGTGAATCTGGGTTCTACGAAAACAGGTCTGAATATGGACGCTGTCAAAATGATGGGAGAAATCGTATTAAAGACAGCAGAAGCAACAAAAGAGCAGGACGGCATTGGCTGTGCCAAGTTAGTTGTATTTTGTAATGCACCGGATGATAATCCGTTTATGGCAGGCGCTTTTCATGGTGTAACAGAAGCTGATGAAATTATTAATGTAGGTGTCAGTGGACCGGGCGTTATGCGTAAAGCATTGGAATCTGTCCGTGGAGCAGATTTTGGTACATTATGCGAGAAAGTTAAGAAAACTGCTTTTAAGATTACAAGAGTGGGACAGTTAGTAGCCAGAGAAGCCTCTGAGCGTCTGGGAATCCCATTTGGTATTATTGATTTGTCGTTAGCACCAACACCGGCAGTAGGCGACAGTATTGCTGACATTTTTGAAGAAATGGGTCTGCAGCGTGCAGGAGCACCCGGTACAACGGCAGCACTTGCCCTTTTAAATGACCAGGTTAAGAAGGGTGGCGTTATGGCATCTTCTTATGTTGGTGGTCTGAGTGGCGCGTTTATTCCTGTCAGCGAAGACCAGGGTATGATAAATGCAGTAACAGACGGTGCATTAACGCTTGAAAAATTAGAAGCGATGACATGTGTTTGTTCTGTCGGATTAGATATGATTGCCATTCCGGGAGATACAAAGGCAACTACGATTTCTGGTATTATTGCAGATGAGATGGCAATTGGTATGATTAACCAGAAGACAACAGCCGTGCGCCTGATTCCTGTCATTGGAAAAGAGGTTGGTGAAACAGTTGAGTTTGGAGGGCTGTTAGGTTATGCCCCTATTATGCCGGTAAATTCTTTTGACTGCAGTGATTTTATTAACCGTGGAGGAAGAATACCTGCACCAATCCATAGTTTTAAAAACTAAAGAAAACATTAGTGAAAGGAAAAGGACAGGGTAATGGCAGACGAGGAGATGAAAAATACTTCGGAAAAGAAAAATGACGCAGAGAAGGAAAAAGATTCCGAAAAGAAAGTAGATTCTGAGAAAAAAACAGATTCTGAGAAAAAAACAGATTCCGAAAAGAAAAGACGGATTCCTCTTTGGGGAAAAATAGGAATTGGCATATGTCTTGTTGCAGTATTGCTGGGTGGCAGTGCTTATGCAGTGGTTGATTATTATTATCACAAAATGAATATTGAGGATGATTCTACGAAAGTAGAAAAGGGAGAAGAATTGTTTGACGAAGATGAAAATACGGGTAATCTGAAAGAAGTAGACCCGGCATCCATTCAGTTAGACAGTGCTTCACAGGCAAAGGAATCATCAGATGTTATAAACATACTGGTTTGTGGCGAAGAGGCAATACATGATGACAGAGGAAGAACAGACAGCATTATGATTGCGACAATCAACCAGAAGGATAACAATCTGCGCCTGACATCAATTATGCGTGACACATATGTAAAAATTCCGGGATTTAGTGATAACAAAATTAACGCAGCATATCACAATGGTGGAATGAAAACACTTGTTGCAACTATCAAAGAAAATTTTGGTATTTCTGTGGATGGTTATGTACTGGTTAATTTTGATTCTTTTCAGGAAATTGTAGATGCGATTGGTGGCATTGATATTAAATTATCAGAAGAAGAAGTAAAATATCTAAACAGCACGAATTACATTTCAAATCCGGCGTATCATACACTTCATACCGGCGTGAATCATATGAATGGCAACCAGGCATTGGGATATGCACGTATCCGTTATGTTAACAAGGATGGAAAATGCGGCGATTTTGCCAGAACACTTCGCCATCGCACGGTTATGAAAGCAATTTATAAAAAGATGATGAACAAGTCTACGCTGGATTTGGTTGCAATGATTCCAAAAATTCTGCCAATACTGACTACGAATATAAAAAAAGCAGATGTAGTAAACTATCTGACAGCCGGCGTAAAAGTGCGTGATAAAAATCCAAAACTGGAAACACTAAATGTGCCGGTGGATGGATTTTATAAGATTACACGCGTCAGAAAAATGTCAGTTGTATTAGCCAGTCCTTTAGATGAAAATGTAGAGCAGATGCACAAGTTTATATATGGCAGTGCATTAGAAAATAAAGATAAGAAAGATTCTAAGGTCAATATTACAGTAGGGCAGTAGCAGATTTTAAGGACTACGGCAGACAGTAGCAATAAGACAGATGATAAAGACTACAGCAGGACAGTAGCAACAGGCTTTGATGTAACTATTGTGGAACAATACCCAAAAAGCAGGAAAAATATCACTTGGAAATGGAGAAGTATATGAAGAAAGGCAAATGGATAGTAAAAAGCATTGTTACATTTTTGGTAATACTGATGGGAACGGCAGTATCAGTTAATGCTGAAACAAATGAAGCTGCAGATGACAACCATTCTAACACATATTCCTATTATCTGGACAGCGACAATGGATGTCTGACGATTACGGGAAATGGAACAATGGGAAATGTCGGGATTGATACGAAACAAAAAGGGTACAAGTTTGTTTCTAACCGTCCGTGGGCATTGACAAAAGCCAGAGCCAGAAAAATCAAAGTGGTAAATATCGGAGAAGGCATTACGACAGTTCCGGCAGGCGCATTTGCCAACCTGCCTAATCTGAAAAAAGTCCAGATGTCTGACACAGTCACTTCGATTGGGAAGTATGCATTTTATGGATGTAAATCCCTCAAAACAATTCATCTTTCCAAAAACGTAAAAACCATAGGAAGTGAAGCGTTCTACAATTGTAGCAAAATAACGTCCATAGCTTTAGGAAGTAAAGTGGCAAAGATAGGCAACAGAACATTTTTTGGAACGAAAGCGCTCTGTTCCATCAAGGTAGATAAGGCAAATAAGAATTTTGTGGTCAAAGAAGATGGACTTTATAGCAAGAGTAAACGGACGCTGTATTGTTATGCGACGGGAATTTCGGGTTCAGCCAAAATACTGAAAACAACAGTAAGGATTAAATCGGGTGCGTTTGCCTATGCAAAGTTTTCCAAAATTGCGATTCCGGCAGCAGTCCGGGTTATAGAAAGTGGAGCATTTTATCACTGCAAAAAATTAAAAAAAGTAACATTTGCACCGAAATCAAAATGCAAGGCGTTTCTCTGCTACTATAAAAATTATGGAGACCATGTAAAAGAGCGTCTGGGGACTTTTGAGGGCTGCAGTAGTCTGGTAACCTTTCACACGCCGGACAGACTGCGTTTTATGGGGAGTTCTACGTTTGTAGAATGTAAGAAATTAAAAGAAGTAACACTTGGAAAATCTTTTCGGTATTTTCTGACTGATAAAAACAAAAAGACAAAGAATATCAGGAAGACATCTCTGAAAAAGGTGACCGTAAAGACTAGTAACAAAAAATAGTAAAGAAAATAGCAAAAAAGTAGATGGATAGAAGTAATAAATCTAGAAAATATATTTGTTGGGCAAGATTGTATACAATTATACATTGACACAAGCGTACTTTGTGTGGCATAATAGTTGTTGGTGTCAAATTTTGTCACGAAATTTTTTACTGAATGTTGTTTTTGAAAGGAGACCATTATGTCATTAGAATTATCAAAAAAAGCCGCAGCTGTGAAACCTTCTTCTACACTTGCGATTACAGCCAGAGCAAAGGAGTTAAGAGCACAGGGAAAGGATGTTGTTGGATTTGGCGCAGGTGAGCCGGATTTTAACACACCACAGAATATTTGTGATGCAGCCATTGCAGCAATTCATGATGGTTTTACAAAATATACGCCGGCTTCCGGAACAAACGATTTGAAGGAAGCAATTTCTAAGAAATTTAAGGACTTTAATCATTTAGATTATGGAACAGACCAGATTGTTATCAGCAACGGTGGAAAACATTCTTTAACGAATATCTTCACAGCACTGATTAATCCGGGAGATGAAGTTATTATTCCGGCACCTTTCTGGTTAAGTTATCCGGAAATTGTGAAATTAGCAGGTGGTGTGCCTGTTATTGTTACAACAACAAAAGAGCAGAACTTTAAACTGACAGCCGAAGATTTAGAAAAGGCGATTACTGACAAAACAAAAGCAGTTGTTATCAATACGCCAAATAACCCAACAGGTATGCTTTATACAGAGGAAGAACTTCGTGCGATAGCAGACGTTGTTGTCAGAAATGATATTTATGTTGTTGCCGATGAGATGTATGAGAACCTTGTTTATGGCGAGGAAAAGCATATCAGTATTGCATCATTAGGCAAAGATATTTATGACAGAACGATTACCTGCAGTGGTCTGGCAAAGAGCTATGCTATGACAGGATGGAGAATCGGTTATACGGGTTCTTCTAAGGAAATTGCCAAGATGATGGGCAGCGTGCAGAGTCATCAGACTTCCAATCCAAACTCCATTGCACAGAAGGCAGCAGTGGAAGCATTAAATGGACCACAGGATTCTGTAGCAGTAATGCATGCAGAATTTGACAAACGCCGTAAATATATGTATGAGCGTATCTGCAAGATGCCATATATCAGCACTATTGAGCCAAAAGGAGCATTTTATGTGTTTGTTGATGCTAACGAAGTAATTGGCAAGATGCATCATTCGGAAAAAATCGATTCCATTGCAAAAATGGCAGATATTTTAATCAATGAATATAATACAGCAGTAGTGCCTTGTGCAGACTTTGGATTTGAAAACCATTTACGTCTGTCATATGCAATTTCAATTGAGCAGATTGAAAAGGGCCTGGATAGAATCGAGAATTTCTTAAATGAATTAAAATAGTTTTTATAACTTCATAGAAAAATAAAACGGACAGATTCCTAAAAGTGTACCGGTCTTTAGAAGTCAGAACAAAAAACTGACGATTAACAGACTGGTACAATGTAGGGATTTGTCCGTTTTTATGTTAGTTTTTATGTTATTTTAGAATGTAAAAGTGGCGTCATAAGACATATTCTGTCTGCTATTTTCTTATCAATACATTCTGATTATGCTGTTATTAGAGCAGGTTAGAAAAATCATCTTTATTCTTATGTCGGATTTTTAGCAGCCGGGCAATCTGCTGAAGTAAAACTTTGTCGTCATAATCCAGTTCTTCACTGCTTTCGTGGAACATTTCCCCATTTTCATCGACAGGGTAGTAATACTCGCCCAGAAGAATGTCATTTGGTGTTGTGCGAAGTGCTTTGCAGATGGCAAGCAGCGATTCAAGTGACATTGCCACTTTTGCTGTTTCAATATGTGAAATATGAACGTCTGAAATTTGTGCACGCTCGGCTAACTCTGCCTGCGTCATATTTAATTCTTTTCTTCGTCTTTTAATATTATTCCCAATCATTTTTGATTTCATAGAAGTTCCCCTTATGTTGTATTTTAAAATAAATAGCATTACTTTTATAGGTATAAAAATAGAAAATATATAAGTAGGATAACAATTCGCAAAATCCAAAAGAATAAACTGCGAGAACAGAATTGTCTTACGACGGATAGTATGATAATATTTTTTTGAAATATGTCACATACTTAGATAGAAATAAGAGAAAAAAGGAGGAGGTTATGAATAAGAAAACAGTGGACAGGATTGTAGAACAATTAATACAGGAGTCGTTACAACAAGACAGGATATATACAAAAAGTGAGATGATACAACGGTTCTGTGACAAATATTCCAAAGACCAGATGGAGAGGATTTGTCATCGTTATTTCTTCTGTTATGGTAAGCGCACGCAAGATTAGAAAGAAAATATAAACTTTAGAAAAGTTTAAGGTGTTCTTTTTTTCGTTATATGATACAATAACATACAGATTATCTTATATAGGAAAGACGGATAGAAGTGCGTAAAATAAGCCTGATAATGGATTTTTGCATATAGGCTTGTTGGGCTGGCTGTATTGTGCCGGAGCGTCACAAATAGCTTTGATGCCGGATGAGAAATAAAAGATTTTCTCGTCGTTCTGCCGTCGGATAAACGCTTCGGAATGGAGAGTAACATGAACAGGAAAGCAAAAGATATTCGTAAACCGGAGTTTATGAAAAGAGCAATTCAGACGCGCAGCCATAATGCTGCAATGGAACTGTTGATTGCCTTAGCAGTATTTTTTATTGGTAATATGATTATCAGTGCATTACAGGTACCGGCGATGATGATTCATCTGCTGGGCAATAAAGAATACATCGGTATGATTCAGGGTAACGATTTCGATATTAATAAAATGGTAAAAATCGCAATGAACCTGCCGGACTGGATTTTTATTGTCACATTGATTTCAGAAGCAGGTCTTATTGCCGTCACGATTCTGTATTGCCGTTTGTTTGAAAAAAGAAAAGCAGAAACCATGGGATTTCAGAAGAAAGGTTTCTGGCTGGAATACGGCAGGGGAATTTTGATTGGTGTCATAGCATTTGGTGTGGCATATCTGATTTGCCTGTTGACAGGAACTGCAACATTTCATGCAGTTTCCTCAAAAGGATTTACCGTGCTGTATCTGATAGGATTTCTGATTGGATACCTGATACAGGGAATGGCAGAAGAGGTCATTTGCAGAGGATATTTAATGGTATCCTTAACCAGAAGACAATCTGTTGTGACATCCGTTATTTTAAGTTCCCTTTTCTTTGCTATGCTTCACGGAATGAATTCAGGAATGTCATTTTTATCTTATCTGAATTTGTTCCTTTTTGGCGTCGTAATGTCACTGCTCTTTTTATACTATGAAAATATCTGGGTAATAGGAGCATTCCACGGTATTTGGAATTTTGTGCAGGGAAACATTTTTGGCGTGCAAGTCAGTGGCTTACAACAGCAGCGTTCCCTGTTTACAACATCTTTCGCAGAAAATGCAGGTATGATTCACGGTGGCAAGTTTGGATTAGAAGGTGGCCTTGCCGTAACACTGATTCTGCTTGCGATGGCAGCTTTCCTGTTGTGGAGAATGAAGAAAAAAGGATATATTGTAGATGCTGAGCCGGTGGATAATCCATATGACAAAGCATACTTTGACAGTATTATGCGACAGATGAACAACCCATACGGAAACAACAACCCATACGGAAACAACAACCCATATGGAAATAATAATCCATACGGTCAGAATCCGAACAATCCATATGGAAACAACAACCCATATGGCCAGAATCCAAATAACCCATATGAAGCAGGCACAGCAGATGGCGAAAATCCTGCAAATGGTGTAAATACGGAAAGTCAGGATAACAATAAGAGAAATTATGAGAATATGGGATTGAATCCGGAAGAAACACCGTGGCGTCCATATTCGGAAACAGAGCAGAAACCAGAAGAAAATCAACAGACCTCATTTGACCAGTCTTATTTTAAGGATTAAATCAAAAAAATCCCGGCAACTTACAATCGTTTGTTGCCGGGATTTTTTTAGTTTTCATTTTTTTCTAAATTCTTAACAGCCGTTGCTAACATCAGTTTAATACGGTTACGCTGGTTTACTTCGCTTGCACCCGGGTCATAATCGACAGCAACGATATTGGTATCAGAATATTGACGGCGCAATTCCTTGATAACACCTTTTCCTACTACGTGGTTTGGAAGACATCCAAACGGCTGTGTACATACAATATTTGATACGCCAGAGTGAATCAGTTCAATCATTTCACCGGTTAAGAACCAGCCTTCACCGGTCTGGTTACCACAGGAAACAATTGGTGAAGCATATTCTGCCAGTTTTTCAATGGCTACCGGTGGCTCGAAACGTTTACTGTCACGCAAAGCATCTTTTGCCACTTTACGGTAATGCTCCAGATATTTAATTGCAAAATTATTAATATAGGCACTTGATTTCTTCTTACCGAGGTAATCGGCTTTGAAGTTTGCATTGTAAAGTGAATACATAAAGAAATCAAGTAAGTCCGGACAAACAGCTTCGGCACCTTCTGCTTCCAGTAAATCTACTAAGAAGTTATTTGCAAGTGGAAGGAATTTTACCAGAATTTCACCAACAATACCAACACGTGGCTTTTTGATATCCTTCAGTGGAAGATTATCAAAATCGTTAATAATGCCTCTGATATTTTTCTTAAATTCGGACTGTTTTGCATTGACTACTGATTTTTTAACAATGTTAAGCCACTTTTCATGCAGTGCATTTGCAGAGCCGGGAACAGCTTCATAAGGTCTTGTTTTGTATAAGACACGCATAAAGACATCGCCGTAAATCAAAGCCTGCAGGGCACGCTGTAACATTTTATAGCTAATATGCAGTCCCGGATTCTTTTCGATACCGGCACTCATAGAGATAACCGGAATTTGTCCCATTCCTGCTTTTTCCAGGGCACGACGGATAAATCCAATATAGTTAGTAGCACGACAGCCACCACCCGTCTGCGTAATAATCAGGGCAACTTTATTCAAATCATATTTTCCGGAAAGAAGTGCCTGCATAAACTGTCCCACAACCAGAAGGGAAGGATAGCATGCGTCATTGTTTACATATTTCAAACCATAGTCAACGCACTCGCTGGTGCTAGGCAGTACTTCCAGATTATAGCCACAGGCTGCCAGAGCCGGTTCCAGTATCTCAAAATGGATAGGTGACATCTGTGGAACAAGAATCGTATAATCCTTGCGCATTTCCTCTGTAAATATAACACGATGATGTGCCGTATCAGCAGCAACAGGCTGTATGTTTTTACGCTCACGTTCTTTTACTGCAGCAAGCAGGGAACGGATACGGATACGGGCTGCACCCAGGTTGTTTACTTCGTCGATTTTTAAAACGGTATAAATTTTGTTCTGCTGTGTAAGAATATCACTGACCTGGTCGGCTGTAACGGCATCCAGACCACAGCCGAAGGAGTTTAACTGTACCAAATCCAAATCATTTCGTGTGCTGACAAAAGAAGCAGCGCGATACAGACGAGAGTGATACATCCACTGGTCCATTACAATCGTAGGACGGTCTACTTTTCCTAACTCAGAAACACTGTCTTCTGTAAGGACGGCAACACCAAACGAATTAATCATTTCCGGTATACCGTGATTGATTTCCGGGTCAACATGATATGGTCTTCCGGATAAAACAATACCGTGACAATGGTTCTTTTCCATATATTCCAGAACTTCTTTTCCCTTTTGCGTAATATCATCACGGACTGCCTGCATTTCTGCCCAGGCAGCCTTTGCTGCAGCTTTGATTTCTGCAACAGGAATGTCATTTTCCTTTGAGAAGAAGTCGCACAGGCGTTTTGTCAGAATTTCCTCACTTTCAAAAGAAAGGAATGGATTCTGATAAGTAATGCTTTCATCGCGCAATTCTTCTACGTTGTTTTTGATGTTTTCACCGTAAGAGGTAACAATTGGACAGTTGTAATGGTTATTGGCATCTTTTACTTCCGTGCGTTCATATGGGACACAAGGATAGAAGATGTATTTTATGTTCTGCTGCAACAGCCATGAAATATGTCCGTGTGCCAGTTTGGCAGGATAACATTCTGATTCACTAGGAATGGACTCGATACCGAGTTCGTAAATTTTACGGCTGGATTCCGGTGATAAAACAACACGGTAATTCAGTTTCGTAAAGAAGGTAAACCAGAAAGGATAATTTTCATACATATTCAGTACACGTGGAATACCAACAGTACCTCGTACAGCCTGTTTCTCATCCAGTGGAACATAGTGTGCAAAAAGCCGTTTGTTCTTGTAATCAAACAGGTTTGGAATGTGTTTTGCATTTTTTTCTTTTCCGATACCACGTTCACAACGGTTACCAGAAATGAACTGTCTGCCACCGGTAAAACGGTTAATGGTAAGCAGGCAGTGGTTTGTACAGCCTTTACAACGTGTCATGGAAGTTTCAAAACGAAGATTGTTAATTTCTTCGATAGAAAGCATTGTCGTTTCCTGTCCGTTATAATGGTCGCGTGCAATCAAAGCAGCACCGAAAGCACCCATTATGCCGGCAATATCAGGACGAACGGCAGTACAGCCGGAAATACGTTCAAAACTTCTTAAAACAGCGTCATTATAAAATGTTCCACCCTGTACAACAACTTTATTTCCCAAGTCTTTCGGGTCAGTCAGTTTAATAACTTTTAAAAGTGCATTTTTGATAACCGAATATGCCAGTCCGGCAGAGATATCTGCGACACTTGCGCCTTCCTTCTGTGCCTGTTTTACTTTTGAGTTCATAAAAACAGTACATCTGGAGCCTAAGTCAATAGGGTTTTCAGCATATAAAGCAACTTTTGCAAAGTCAGCAACTTCATAATTCAAAGATTTTGCAAATGTTTCGATGAAAGAACCACAACCGGAAGAGCAGGCCTCATTTAACTGGACTTTGTCAACGGAATGATTCTTGATTTTAATACATTTCATATCCTGGCCACCAATGTCCAGAATACAGTCTACGTCCGGTTCAAAGAAAGCAGCAGCATTATAATGGGCAACCGTTTCTACTTCCCCTTCGTCTAACATCAGAGCTGCCTTGATTAAGGCTTCGCCATAACCTGTAGAGCAGGAACGGACAATTTTCGCCCCCTTAGGAAGTTTGGAATAGATTTCTTTGATGGCTTTTAAGGAAGTTTTCAGAGGACTTCCGTTGTTGCTGTCATAGAAAGAATATAGCAGGGAACCATCTTCCCCAATCAATGCAACTTTTGTAGTAGTAGAACCGGCGTCGATTCCTAAATATAAATTTCCTTTATAGCTTGCTAAGTCACCTTTTTTGACATCTTTTTTGGAATGCTCGTTAAGAAAAGCCTGATACTCAGCTTCATCACGGAAGAGTGGCTCCATACGTGTTACTTCAAATTCCATATGGATTTCTTCGGAAAGTTTTTGCTTTAAATTGCCAAGAGATGTCTGACTATCTTCTTTCGCATTCATAGCTGCTCCGGAAGCAGCAAAAAGGTGTGAATGTTCTGGTGCGATAATCTGTTCATCTGTCAGATGAAGGGTGTCAATAAATGCCTGACGAAGCTGTGTCAGGAAGTGAAGTGGTCCACCGAGAAAAGCTACATTTCCACGGATTGGCTTACCACAGGCCAGTCCACTGATTGTCTGGTTAACAACAGCCTGGAAAATAGAAGCAGCCAAATCTTCTTTTGTCGCACCTTCATTGATTAAAGGCTGGATGTCGGATTTTGCAAATACGCCACAACGTGCAGCAATAGGATAGATTGCTTCGTGACTTTTGGCATACTCATTCAGACCACTGGCATCGGTTTTTAATAAGGTTGCCATCTGGTCGATAAAGGAACCGGTACCACCGGCACAGATTCCGTTCATTCTCTGGTCAATACCACCTGTAAAATAAATGATTTTGGCATCCTCACCACCAAGTTCAATGGCGACATCAGTCTGTGGTGCGTAGTCTTTCAGAGAAGTGGCAACTGCCACAACTTCCTGTACGAAAGGGATGTCAAGATGTTTGGATAATGTCAGGCCACCGGAACCGGTAATCATAGGAGAAACCGGCAAATCGCCCAATTCATCATATGCCTTTTCAATAATGGAAGCTAACGTTTCCTGAATGTTGGCATAATGTCTTTGGTAATCTGAGAAAATAATCTCGCCTTCTGTATTGAGAATTGCAATCTTTACTGTAGTGGAACCGATGTCGATTCCCAGTGTATTATAATTTAGTTTCATATAAATTACTCCATTCTGTACAAATAAAATGCAAAATTCGCCATATTCTCCTATTATAGGACATCTTTTTTGCGAATGCAACAATTTAATTTTTTTTCATTATTTTCTATTTTATGGGTGTCAGATTAATTTGAATAGTATTTTGCTTTATTTTTCAGCAGGATGAATTTGGCCGGATTTTGTGTTTTTATGGGCAGGTACCGGACAGTTTCCTATATTATATTCGCGAACAGGCAATATATTCAGAGGGATATATTATATTCAGAAGGAATATTATATTCAGAAGGAATATTCGTAACGGATAGTATATTCGGAAATTAAATGCGAAAGGAAGCAGAGTTTTGCCTGTGGGAAAAGTAGCATTTTGTGGGCGCAGGAATATATTAATAAAAAAAGATGGGAAATGATAAGATGAACTACGAGTACTGCAATGGTTTTACGCATACCATAAAAAAAGGTGATACGTTATATGAAATCAGCCGGAAATATGATGTACCCCTGGCACTTTTGCTGCGCGCCAATCCATATGTAGATGTATTTAATCTGCAGACAGGGGATACCATCTGCATTCCGACTGAGAAAAGTCAGATGACACCATTTTTTCAACATACAATGCCACAGAAAGAAATGTGCATGGATTGTACTGAAAAAAGTGAGAAGAAAAATGCAAATTATAATAAGGAAGAAAGTAACAATGGCTTAATGGCAAAAGAGAGTATGGCAGGAGAAAGTACGATAAAAGAGACTATGGCAGGAGAGAGTATGACAAAGGAAAGTATGGTAAAGGAGAGTAAGGGAGAAGAGAGACGGACCAAAGCAGGTAACACCGGCGTGGATAATAGTGAAGAGACTGTCTGGACGAAATATGTTGTACTGCCCGGCGATACATTGGCAGACATAGCAGAACAGATGGAAGGAAGTATTGATGAATTTATCGGCAAAAACGGTATGGCCGGTATCTATATGCTGCCGGGAACTGCTTACTACATCCGTAGAAAGAAGTGATAACAAAGAAATCTGGCAATAAAAGCATTTCTTTTATTAATGTTTGGCTGGTTACTTACATTATGCAGCTTTTGCTGTTGAAGGAGTGCTTTTTTCTATGTTTTTATAAAATCCAAAAAGAATCGTCCAAAAGCAACTGTTTTTACTGCTTTTGTGGCGATTCTTTTGTAGCTGTTTTCTGGAATTTTGCTGTCTGTTTGTTTTGAAATCTTATAGCCTGTTTTGTTTGACAAAGGAAAGACCTGTTACTATAATAATTATTATGCCCTAACTGGCATCTTTTAAGATTAAAAAGCAATAGTTTTCTAAAATATAGAAGGAAGGACATGAGGTAGAGTATGAATCAGTTTTTGAATAAACTAGAAAAAAAGTATGGGAGATATGCAATCCCGGACCTGATTAAGTATATTGTTGCCCTGTATTGTCTGGGAGCCGTACTTGGTCTGGTCAATCAGAACATTTATTATCAATATCTTGCGTTGGATATGAATGCTGTTTTACATGGACAAGTCTGGCGACTGGTAACATTTTTGCTGGAACCATATGGCTTTGACAGCAGTCTGGGCATTATTTTGGGAGTTATCTTTTTCTTTTTCCAGATTAACTTATTCTTTTTGTTTGGACGTTCGTTGGAACAGGCGTGGGGAACATTCCGTTTTAATCTTTATTTTCTGACAGGATATCTGTTCAATATTCTGGCAGCTGTTATTTTATATGTTTCACCACTTCACGCCACAATCTACGATTCTGGTTTGCATTATATTTACTGGTCTATGTTCTTTGCATTTGCCGTAATCAGTCCGAATATGGAACTGTTGCTGTATGGAATCATACCACTGAAAGTAAAGTGGCTTGCTATCTTTGATGCAGCTTTTATGCTGTATGACATTGTGAAGAAAGTCTACTATGGTTTCTATCTGTTAAGAATGGGACAACCGTATGTATCTTCCATGTGCTTTAGTGTAGCTGTAGCGATTGTTGTGGCGATGGCAAACTTTCTGCTGTTTTTCTTTGCATCAAGAGATTATCAGCGTATCCGGCCAAAGCAGGTGCACCGTCGGAGAGAATTTAAGAGAAAAACACAGCAGACAGGTGGATATCCGGGAGGAGCCAGACATCGTTGCGCTATTTGTGGAAGAACCGAACTGGATGATGACCGGCTGGATTTCCGGTATTGTTCAAAGTGCGATGGAAATTATGAATATTGCTCTGACCATCTCTTTACGCATCAGCATGTAAGAAAGCAGTAGCAGTGTAAAAAGCAAATAGCAGAAGAAATAATATATTGGAGGAACATTATGTGGGGAATATTTTTGTTTACCATACTGGCAGCACTTGTGATATATCTTGGTTACTTTTATGTTCAGAAATTAGTGCGTGTCCAGACAAATAGCACATTAAAAAGTGCCGGCACGGGAAAGAAGAATAGCCGTTATAAAGGGAAAAATAGGGCTTCTACACCTGTAGTGCGTGACGAGTTTTTGCCAGAATATGAAAAGAAAATTGGCCTTTCTCTTCTGGTAGTTTTTATGCTGGCAGCTTTTGTAATCCGCATCATCGGTGCTGTTTGGTACAAAGGGTATGATGTGGATATCAGTTGTTTTCTGGCCTGGGCAGATATGATTTTTGAGAATGGAATCGGCAATTTCTATTCCTTAGATGCTTTTACGGATTATCCACCGGGATATATGTATATTTTATATGTTATCGGGGGAATGCGTGCTGTATTTCATATTGCACAAAGCTCTGTATTTAGTATTATTCTGACCAAACTGCCTGCCATTATCTGTGATATGATAACAGGCTGGCTTGTGTATAAGATTGCTTCTAAAAAAATAAAAGAAAGAGGCGCAGCTGTTTTGGCAGGCGTTTTTCTGATTACACCTGCAATCGTAATGGACAGTGCCATCTGGGCACAGGTTGACAGTGTCTTTACATTGTTTATTGTACTGATGTGTTACCTGATTACAAAAAAGAAATTAATACCGGCATATTTTGTGTTTGCCATTGGTATTCTGATAAAACCACAGTCATTGATTTTTACGCCGGTGCTGATTTATGGAATTATCGACCAGGTATTTATCGATTCGTTTCGGGATTATGACAGAAACCATTTCTGGAAAAAGTTTTTTATCCATTTAGGCTCCGGTCTGTCTGCTATTCTGCTGATTGCCCTGTTAATGCTTCCGTTTGGATTTTCAGATGCATTAAAGCAATATACAGAAACATTAGGCTCCTATCCTTATGCGTCGGTGAATGCGTATAATATCTGGGCAATGTTTGGAAAAAACTGGGTATCCCAGACAGAAACATTTCTGGGAATTTCGTATCAGGTGTGGGGAAGTATCAGTATTCTGGCAACGGTGGCAGGTACGACAGTGCTTCATTTCAAGTCGAAAGACCGTCAGTCAAAATATTATTTTGAGGCTGCCCTGATTGTCATCTCTGTATTCACACTTTCCGTGCGAATGCACGAAAGATATGTTTACCCGGCAATTGTATTGCTGCTTCTGGCATATGCTGTCAGACCACGCAAAAAAATATATTTGGCATATCTGTTTGTATCGGCGGGCTGCTTTATGAATATGGCACATTCTATGCTATATTATGACCCGAATAATTATGACTTTAGCAATCCGGTACCATATTTAGTCGGTGCATTTATGGTGGCATTTTTGGGATATATGATTTATCTTGCCGTAACAATGTATCGGCATTATGAGTCCGAAGAAGAGGAAAGTAAGAAGATTGACTGGGAAGTTGCAGCAATCTGGCAGCGATGGCCAAATGCCGGCAATGAAGAAAATATTATTGGTGCCAGCAAAAAAATGGGGAAAATCGTGAAGGCAGACCTGATTGCTATGGCTGTTATTACGGTGATTTACGCGATTGTTGCATTCAGCAATCTGGGAAATATGCAGGCACCGGAAACTCCGTATTCTTTTGTGAAAAACGGAGAAATTATGCTGGACTTTGGAAAAGAAGTAGAAATCCAGAAAATGTGGGATTATTTAGGCTATGCCAATAATCCAAAATATGTAGTATCGTATTCTAATGATACGGAAAGTGGCTGGCAGGATGCGTTTTCTGAGGCAAATCCATGGGATGCCGGCTCTGTATTCTGCTGGAATGATACGGATACTTCTATCAAAGGACGTTATGTAAAAATCAAAGCAAATGCTGACATAACAGAAGACAGTATGATGGAACTTGTTTTTCAGGATAGAAGTGGGAATGTACTTCTTCCGGTCAACAGCAAAGAATATCAGGCACTGTTTGATGAACAGGATTTGTTTGAAGGCAGGGCTACTTGTCGTAACGGCACCTATTTCGATGAAATTTATCATGCAAGAACGGCATATGAAATGATTCATGACTTAAGAAATTATGAAAATACACATCCACCACTTGGAAAAACGCTGATTGCCCTCGGTATTCTGATATTTGGTATGAATCCGTTTGGCTGGCGTTTTATGGGTACATTATTTGGTGTGCTGATGTTGCCATTACTTTATGTCTTTGCAAAGAAAATGATGAAAGAAACGTGGATTAGCATTCTGGCGACAGTCTTGTTTGCATTTGATTTTATGCACTTTGCGCAGACGAGAATTGCCACAATAGATGTGTTTGTCACATTCTTTATTATGCTGGCATATTTCTTTATGTATTGCTATTCGCAAAAGAGTTTTTATGACACAAAACTGAAAGATACCTTTATTCCACTGGGATTATGTGGAATTGCGATGGGCCTGAGCTGGGCAAGCAAATGGACAGGCATCTATGCATCTGCCGGACTTTGCGTTATCTTTTTCCTGCAGATGATACAGAGATTCCGTGAATATATGTATGCTGCCAAGACGCAGAATCAGACAACAGACGGCATTGTCCATAAAGACATTTTAGAAACATTTTATCCGAAATTTTTTAAGACAATAGGATTTTGCTGTATTTTCTTTCTTGCAATTCCGGCAGTTATTTACACGTTGTCATATATTCCGATGAACGATGGAACCAATCATGGTCTGGTGCAGAGAATGCTGGATAACCAGACAAGTATGTATAATTATCACAGCAATCTGGATGCAACCCATCCATATTCATCAGAATGGTACGAGTGGCCGGTTATGGTAAGACCAATCTGGTATTATTCCGGAACTCTCGCTAACGGTTTAAAAGAGGGAATCAGTGCATTCGGAAATCCACTTGTCTGGTGGGTTGGTATACCGGCATTTTTGATGATATTGTATCTGGCAGTAATGTTTCGTAACAAAAAAGCATCTTTCCTGACTTTGGGATATTTATCACAGTATTTGCCGTGGGTACTGATTGGAAGAGTTGTATTTATTTATCATTACTTCCCAAGTGTACCATTTGTCGTACTGATGATTGCTTACTGTATGAAGAAGATTGCCGACTGGAAACCGAAATGGAAAAAGGCGATGTTTGTCTACGTGGGACTGGCAGTGGTGCTGTTTATTATGTTCTATCCGGTTTTGACGGGTATTCCTGTTGACCCGGGATATGTGAGCAAATATCTTAAATGGTTTGACGGCTGGGTATTAATATAGAAACGGAGAAAAAATATGAGTAATAAAATAAGAAATTGTGTGCGAAAATTAGAAAAACAGGAAAATGGAAAAGAAGTTCTTCCGGAATATGTGGGAGAATATATGCAGCTACACGGAAAATATGCCAGAATCAAAATGATGATGGAATATTATATGTTTTACGAAACGATTTCGGAAGGCATCAATCCTTATATTGATTCAGCAAAGGAAATTGCAGAAAAACTGCATCACATTGTAGAAAACTTTTTTGAAAATCATACAGGGAAAACGGAAAACCAAAAAATGGCGCAGGAATTGTTAGAACTCCGTCAGGAAGTGGTTGACAAAATGGAAGTGCTGACGGCATATGTAGACTGTTTTGTGGTGTATGAATATATTTTAAACAGGGTACAGTATCGGTTTGAAGATATGGATATGATGCCGGATGACAGTGTGTTTGCACAGGATTTGGTTAATTTTATTTTTTACAGTCAGGACAATGCAACCATTAGTGATAATGTGCGTTTTGTCGTGGGCCAGCTGCCAATGCGTATGAGCAGAAGCCGTTATTTTGATTTGATAAAAGAAAGTATTTCACTTTATAAAGGAAGTGATGTCAGTTCGCTGGAAAGCTTTCTGTATATGTTCCGTACCAATGCGATGTTATATCAGGATGAGCATATGGATGACTATTTCACAGAATTTCAGCCGGTGCTGGAAGAACTTGCGTCACTGGATTATGAAACAATCGACGAGAAAACTTATACGGTTTATGCTGAAAAAATCAGAACGAATGCTTCGAAATTAAATGACATTTCCGATTTATATCTGCAGTTAGGACAACTGTTAAATGATATGTATGCTATATGTGCGACGGCAAAAGACTATACGCCGGAAGAAAAAATGGAAGTGACCGGTACCGTTATCCGTGGTGTAAATGCTCTCTTTTTACAGAAAGAAAGCACAGTGTGGGAACTTTGCAAGGAGAATACTCTGGAAACAGAAGAGGATAAATTATACTGGCTTGGAGAGATGTTTACAGAAGTCGAGGGAATGCAGGAAAATGTTTATGAGGGATTAAATACAGCCGGTGCTGTTTTGGAAGAAGTAACGGAATGCCAGAAAGAAGCAATCAGTCAGCTGGGACTGGAAGAGGATTTTATGGTATTAAAAAAATTGTTCTTACTGACATCAAACAGTGTGTTTGCTGAACTGGAAGAAAAGGCACTGGAAGAAAAAGTAACAGAGCAAATGGCAGAAGAAGCAACAGTGACGCTGATAGAAGAGTGCAAAGCATTTTTTAAGGGCAAGAGCCGTATGCTCCGGCGAGCTGTTATGGCGAATACATTAGAAAAAATGCCGGTATTCTTTTCCTCTGCCCAGGAGGTGGCAGATTATGTCACAACTTCTTTGTCGCAGTGTAGTGATGAGGCAGAAAAGTATGCAGCAAAGCAGTTGTTGCTTGAGATTATGCACTGATTTTCTGCCGGATAAAAAGGAGGTACATAGTGTTTCATTGGAATGCTGCTATTTATCTGGATGAAAAAGTAAAGAAAAAGCCGGGTCGATATCGAAAAATGCTGGAGCAGAAAAAACTGGTAAAAAATTGTTATTGTATTACGTTGCCAGTGAATGAAGAAAATTGTCTGGATATCTATTCGTCACGGGAACTCTGGTTTTCCTATTATAGAGAAAAGACAATAGAAATTGTGGGACTGGCAGCAGACAAAGAAGGGGCAGAAAATCTGGTCTGCCGGATTATCAGTGATGTTGCCGGACGATACGGACAGGTTGATGCGAAATGTGTAAGAGAATATTTCCAGACAGCACAGACAATGCAGTAGCAGGAAAATAGTAAGTTGAAAGCATAGGAAAGAAAGGAGAAAAAGATGGAAATGATAAGTACTGTTCTATCGATACTATCGTGTTTATTTTTGTGGCTCCTCCTTTTTGTCCTTGCGCTTTTGCTGATGGTTCTGTTTGTGCCGTTCTGCTACAAAGTAACCGTAGACTGTCACGAAGAACTGTCAGTCAATGGTCGAGTTTCGTGGTGCAATTTTCTGGCACGCCTGAAATTTTCATATGCAGGGGAAAGGGCAGACGGTGTCCTGCGTATACTGGGAATTAATGTCGGGAAGTTCCTTGCCTGGCGAAAAAAAAGAAAGAAAAAGCGCGCCATCAAAAAGAAAAATAAGGCAAAGAAAAAGGAAAGCAAACAGAAACAAGCAAAACAACAACCAGATTCCGGGGAAAAGCCGAAAGAGGTAAAGGAAACGCAGGAAGAAGAACATAGCGAAGAAAAAAGCAGACAACAGGATGAACAGCAGGACGACGAACAAAAAAAACAGCAGGATGAACCGAGCAAGGGAGAGCAGGAAAAAGAATTATCCGGGGAACGGGAGGAAGGAAAGAAAAAAAAGAAAGACAGCAAAAGGAAAAAAACAACGAAAAGCCGTGTCAGCATAAAGGAAAGAATAAAGGCCGTGCAGAACTTTTTAAAATCGCTGTCCCATATGCTGCATCAAATCAGAAAAAAAGCATCCTGGGGCTGTCGGGTAAAAGAGTTTTTGCAGGAAGAGAACACCCGACGAATGGTTTGCATCCTAAAGGATAATGTGGTACATTTATGGAGAAAACTAAAACCAAAAGTATTGCGTGGAAAAATAGAATTTGGAACAGAAGATCCTTGTCTGACAGGAGAAATTTTGGGTGTGGCAGCAATGTTTTTTGCCTGCTATGGCAGAAACGTGGAGGTAATACCCGATTTTAATGAGGAAAAGTTGGATTGGAATCTTTTTATAAAAGGCAGGGTTTCACTGATTACAATTCTTGTTATCATTATTCGCATTATGATAAGTAAAGAGTGGAACCGTTTTCAAAAAGAAATAGAAGAATTGAAGGAGGCATTGTAATGGGAGAAAATAATTTCAAAGGAACAGTAGAGTCGCTTTTTAAGGGGATGGAAGGCTTTATTACCAGCAAAACTGTTGTCGGTGACGCCGTAAAGTTTGATGATGGAACTATTATTTTACCGTTGGTAGATGTTAGTTTTGGTGTAGGAGCAGGTGCTTTTTCAGAGCATAACAAAAAAGACAACGGAGCAGGTGCTATGGGTGGTAAAATCCAGCCGAGTGCCATTCTGGTAATTAAAGATGGCGAAACAAAGTTAGTGAATGTAAAAAATCAGGATGGATTGACCAAAGTACTGGATATGGTTCCTGACCTGGTAGACAAGTTCTCATCCGGAAAGAAAACGAAAAAAGATACAAAAGCAGCAGAAGAAGAGGAGATTGTTTCTGATTATCAGGAAGAAGAATAGAAATAGAAAAGACAAGGAAAAATAGGAAGAAACAAGGCAGAAAGCAGGAAAATCTGCCATGAAATTCCGGCACAAATCAAATTTTTGCAAATAATTAAAAAAATAACTTGCATTATTAACTGTATTTTGGTAGAATGGTTTTGTTGTGCTAGTAAACCTGATTCCAAAATAATATAAATCAGAACAATAGGAGATAGAATAAAAGGAGGTGCTTACGATGGCAAAATGTGCAGTATGTGGAAAGAGCGTTCATTTCGGTAATAAGGTGAGTCATTCTCATAGAAGAAGTAACAAAATCTGGAAACCAAACATCAAGTCCGTAAGAGTAAAAGTTAATGGCGGAACAAAGAAGATGCCAGTATGTACAGGATGTTTACGTTCTGGAGCAGTAGAGCGTGCGTAGGCGCTTACCCAAGAGGATAATTTGAGATCGGTGATAGCCGGTCTCTCTTTTGGTTTTAGGGGAAATGAAAAGAGCAGCAATTCAGCTGCAGAAAAGATTATAACCGAGTATCAGACAGCATAGTATGATAAGCAGTGCCAGAAAACTATTATCCATAAAGAAATTAATGGACATACCAATTGCAATCCAGAACAGGATAAAACCAAGCATTCGTTTCATATTTTTACCTCCGGAAGGTAGAAAGTTGCAAAGCGTGTTTTGATATGTTACATTTATACTATATTTCTTTATAAATCAGAACTATATAATTTCAGATTAGATTGGAGGACGGCATATGAAGGGGAAAATGAATACGGATATGGGAGAAATCGTAATCGATAAAGATGTCATTGCCAAGTATGCAGGAACAGCCACAACAGATTGCATTGGAATCGTAGGTATGGCTGTTGTAAATGTAAAAGATGGTGTTACAAAACTTTTAAAAAGGGAAAATGCTGACAGAGGTGTCAGTGTCAGTGTGAGTGAAGACAATCACGTTAAAATTGAATTACATGTTATTGTGGCATATGGTGTCAGCATACGTGCAGTTGCACAGAATGTTCTGGAAAGTGTTCGCTACAAAGTGGAAGAGTATACTGGGTTGACGGTTGACAAAATCAATGTTATTGTTGATGGCGTACGCATTGTAGATGAGGATTAGAAGAGTAACAATGTCCTGTTACAAGGAGGAGCAAAGAAGTGAGTATTACTAAAATTGATGCAGGAATGCTTCAGAAAATGTTTTTGGCAGGGGCGAACGCCTTAGAAGCAAAAAAAGAATATATTAATGAATTGAATGTTTTTCCGGTTCCGGATGGTGACACGGGTACGAATATGACTATGACAATTATGTCAGCAGCGAAAGAGGTCAGTGCCTTGCAGACACCGACGGTAGATGAACTGGGAAAAGCTATTTCAAGTGGCTCATTGCGTGGAGCCAGAGGAAATTCCGGTGTTATTTTATCACAGATATTCAGAGGCTTTGTAAAGTCAATCAAAGGAAATACGGAATTAGATGTTACCATCTTGGGAAATGCTGTCAATCATGCTGCTGAAACAGCATATAAAGCAGTTATGAAACCAAAAGAAGGTACGATTCTTACGGTAGCGCATGCCGGTGCAAAAAAAGCAATCGAACTTTTAGAAGAAGGCGAGATGGACGACCTGATTGCATTTTGTGATGCAGTGGCAGGTGAAATGGAAGATACCTTGTCACGGACACCGGATATGCTTCCGGTATTAAAAGAAGCAGGCGTGGTAGATTCCGGCGGAGAAGGCCTGATGACCTTTATCCGTGGAGCGTTGGATGCATTAAATGGCCGTGCAGTAAAAGTTACAATTGCTGACAGCAGACCTGCTGCCACGGTAACGACAGGCACGACATCCGAAGCAGATATCAAATTTGGCTATTGTACCGAATTTATCATTATGCTGGAGCGCAATGAAAATGTTGTAGAAGCGCAGTTAAAAGAATACCTGCAGAAAATTGGTGACTGTGTTGTTGTAGTAGCAGATGATGATATTGTCAAAGTTCACGTTCATACAAATGACCCGGGACTTGCTATTCAGAAAGCACTGACATATGGTTCCCTGACAAGTATGAAGATAGACAATATGCGAGAAGAACACAATGAAAAAGTGATTCGTGAGGCACAGAAAGCTGCTTCCCAGGAAAAGCAGGAAGAACCAGAGATGCCACATAAGAGCGTAGGCTTTATTGCTGTATCAGCAGGTGCAGGACTGACGGATATCTTTAAAGATTTGGGCGTGGATTACCTGATTGAAGGTGGTCAGACAATGAATCCAAGTACGGAAGATATGTTAGAGGCGATTGCAAAAGTCAATGCAGACACTATCTTTATTTTACCAAACAATGGAAATATTATTCTTGCTGCAGAACAGGCAAAGAGTTTAACAGAGGATAAAGAAATTATTGTTATCCCGTCAAAAAATATTCCACAGGGAATTGCAGCCATGATTAATTATATGGGTGGCAAGAGCAACGAAGAAAACCAGAAAAATATGGAATCTGAAATGGTAAAAATCAAATCAGGACAGGTAACATATGCTGTACGCGATACAAATATGGATGGCAAAGAAATCAAGCAGGGCAATTTTATGGGCCTGACCGATAAGACAATTGTTTCTGTAGATGAAACAGCGCATGATGCTGCATTAGAACTGATAGAAAATATGCTGGATGAAGATTCCGAACTGATTAGCATTTACTTTGGTGCTGAAATCACAGAGGATGAAGCTGAGTCATTAGCAGATGCCATTCTGGAGAAAAACGAAGAATTGGATGTAGAAGTACAGTACGGTGGACAGCCGATTTACTCTTATTTTATTTCTGTAGAATAGCGAGGTTATAGATGAAGCCAATTGACAGTATTCGTACAATTAAAGGAATTGGTGAAAAAAGTGAGAAGCTCTTTTGCAAACTGGGTATTACCACAGTTGGGGAGCTTCTTGCTTTTTATCCGAGAGAATATGATATTTTAACGGCGATTCAGCCAATCAGCAGCGTGCAGGAAGGAAGCACGGTTATTTTAGAGGGGACTTTTGTGACAAGGCCGCATATGGCAAATGTCAAGAATTTAAAAATCATTTCCTGCAAATTCCGTGATGCATCAGGGCAGATTCAGGTGAGCTGGTTTAATATGCCATACCTGCTGCGCTCTTTGAAAATGGGAATGCACTATATTTTAAGAGGGCGCATTGTCTTAAAAAATGGAATGTTGCAGATGACGCAGCCTAAAATTCTGACAAAAGAAGAGTATCACAACCAGTTAGGAAAATTACAGCCTGTCTATCATCTGACAGCAGGCCTGACCAATCATGCCGTGACAAAGGCAGTGGCAGCAGCGTTAAAGGAATGTGAAACAGAGCCGGATTTTCTTCCTTTGGAGATTCGCAAAAAATATGATTTAACCGGACATAAAAAAGCAATCAGGGACATTCATTTCCCGGAAAATAAGGAAGCTTATGTCAAAGCAAGAAAACGGCTTACGTTTGAAGAATTTTTCCTGTTCTCACTCGCCCTGCACAGGATGAAAGAAACGAAAGGGGAAAAAACTTCTGATTTTGTGCTTGCAGAGAATGAGAAGACGGAGCAATTAGTGCAAATGCTGCCGTATGCATTGACAAGCGGGCAGGAAAAAGCGTGGGAAGATGTCAGAACGGACTTGCAGTCCGGTTATGTTATGAACCGTCTGATTCAGGGAGATGTCGGCTCCGGAAAAACCGTGATTGCCATGCTTGCCCTGTTATGCGCTGCCGAAAATGGCCATCAGGGTGCCATTATGGTTCCGACAGAAGTGCTTGCCAATCAGCATTATGAAGAGTTTGTACGTTATCTGACACCACTGGGCATCAGGATAACATTGCTGACAGGCTCTATGACAGCTGCGCAGAAGCGAAAAGCAGCCGGGGAAATTGCCGGTCACGAAACGGACATTATCGTAGGCACCCATGCCTTGATTCAGGAAAAAGTGACATATGCTGATTTGGCGCTGATAGTTACCGACGAACAGCATCGTTTTGGTGTGAAGCAACGGGAGCAGTTTTCCGATAAAGGTCACAGCCCCCACATGCTGGTGATGAGTGCAACGCCGATACCACGGACGCTTGCCATTATTCTTTATGGTGATTTGGATGTTTCCGTCATCGATACACTTCCAGCCAGCCGTCTGCCAATTAAAAACTGCGCTGTCGGAACAAATTATCGTCCACAGGCATACCGTTTTATGGAAAAGCAGATACAGGCAGGTCATCAGGTATATATTATCTGTCCGATGGTAGAAGAGAGTGAAAACAGCGAAGCTGAAAATGTTATGGATTATACCAATATGCTCAGGGAAACGATGTCACCCGGCATCCGGCTCGCATATCTTCATGGTAAAATGAAAGCGGCGCAGAAAAATGAAATTATGACAGAGTTTGCAAAGCAGGAAATTGATATTCTGGTATCGACTACGGTAATCGAAGTAGGAATCAATGTGCCAAATGCAACGGTTATGATGATTGAAAATGCAGAACGCTTTGGACTGGCACAGCTGCATCAGCTAAGAGGCCGTGTCGGACGTGGCAAAGACCAGTCGTATTGCATTTTTATGGCAGGAAATTCTTCCAAAGAAGCAATGGAGCGTCTGAAAATATTAGAAGAATCCAATGATGGATTTTATGTGGCAAAACAGGATTTGCAGATGCGTGGTCCGGGCGATTTGTTTGGAATCAGACAGAGTGGTGAATTATATTTTAAACTGGCTGATATTTTTCAGGATGCCGAGCAGTTACAGCAGGCAAATGAGGCAGCATGTACTTTTACCAGAAGCGATGTGTCGCTGCTTTGCAAAAAGTATGACGGGCTTCGGGCAAAAATGGAAGAATATACGGGAGAAATTATGTTGTAGTTTGACCACGCAAGATGAATGTGATATGATATAACGTATCGGAAGAAAAACAGATACAAGGAGAACGGTTTATGAGAGTGATTGCCGGTTCTGCAAGACGAATTAATTTAGAATGTCCTTCTGGAAAGCATACCAGACCGACTACAGACCGAATAAAAGAAACATTGTTTAA
>JAQYCU010000044.1 GCA_028724545.1 bacterium | reverse complement strand
ACTAATTTCTGCGCAATAATATACATTACAGCATAACCATTACTAATAATCGAATTTAATTCACGCTCCAGACGCTCCGTAACAATCGGAGGTAACTCCGGTCCGTAAATCTCATGAGCCCGGTTATAACAGATATCACGCAAATCCTGGTCGGAATTTTCGATTTCCGGTGGACATTTTCTTGGACTGCACGGCTCTATCTTATCAATCATATCTGCAATCAGATTCGTATTCGTAATAACGATTTCCTCTGCTTTCTTAGAACCTAAATACTGAAATTCAGAAAGCATTTCTTCCGTTGTACGGAAATAAAGTGGTGCCTGGTTGTCGGCATCAGCAAAGCCTTTTCCTGCCATAATAATCCGGCGGTATACTTCATCTTCCGGCTCCAAAAAATGCACATCACACGTTGCCACTACCAGTTTTCCATATGTTTCACCTAACTGCACAATCTTACGGTTAATTTCCATCAAATCATTTTCATCCTGAATCTGTGGATATTTATCCTGATTTTGCAGCATAAATGCATTGTTTCCGAGAGGCTGTATCTCCAGATAATCATAAAATCTGACCAGACGGTCAATTTCTTCATCCGGTTTTTCTTCCAGAATCGCACGGTATAATTCACCGGCTTCGCAGGCTGAACCAATCATCAGTCCTTCCTTCCATTTCAGGAACAGACTCTTTGGCAGTTTTGGCCGTCTGTTAAAATATTTTAAATGCGATTCGGATACCAGACGATACAGATTCACACGTCCTGTTTCATTTTTTGCCAGAATGACAGCATGATAGGATGGCATTTTCCATATCATTTCTTCATCCGGTATTCCAAATGTATTTAACTGTTCTAAGGTTGTTATCTCTTTCTCTTCTAATTTTGCAACCAGTTTTAAGAAAATTTCTGCTGTTGCCGTTGCATCATCTACTGCCCTATGGTGGTTTTCTAATGATACACCTAACTTTTTGGCAATCGTATCCAGTTTGTATCGTTTTAAATCTGTCAATACGGCTCTTGCAACTGCAACCGTGTCAATCACTGTAAAATCAGTCGTAATGCCCCTGTCTTTTGCCTTCTGCTCAATAAATCCCATATCAAAACCGGCATTATGGGCCACCATAACACTGTTACCACAAAATTCCAGAAATTCAGGAAGAATACTGTCAATTGTCGGTGCATCTGCTACCATCGAATCATTGATTCCTGTTAATTCCTGAATCTGATACGGAATAGGGCGTAACGGATTGACAAAACGGCTGTAAGTATCTGTCATCTTGCCATCTTCTATCCTGACGGCTCCTATTTCTATAATTTCATTGCTCTTTGCGCCGATTCCGGTTGTTTCCAAATCAAACACAACGAAAGTATCGTGAAAATCCTGCCCTTTCGCATTTTTCACGGTTTCAATCAAATCATCAACAAGATAGGCCTCCACACCATAAAGCATCTTGAAGTCTTCATCCGGTGAAACTTCGTGTGCAGCATCCGGGAATGCCTGTACCACCCCGTGGTCTGTAATGGCAAGTGCCTGATGTCCCCAGTTTTTCGCCAATTTCACAAAATCACGCACCGGTACAACAGAATCCATCTCGCTCATCTGGGTATGGGCATGCAGCTCCACACGTTTTTTGCCATCGTACAAATCCACACGCTTCACACGGGTATCAACTCCCGGCTTAATTCCACGGACAGAACTGATAGTAATTTCTCTGCTAAAAGTATCATAGGTAGGATTTCCTTTGAGTTTTAAGAACTTTCCTTTTTTGATATTTTCGCGCATTAACTCCAGTTCGTCTTTTTCCAGAAAGATTTTTGCCATAATGGAATCCGTAAAATCCGAAATGTTAAACATATAAATCACTTTGTCATTTCGTATTTCGCGCTCTTCTACACTAATGACCATTCCTTCAATGACAACTTCTCTGATTTCCCCTTGTATATCAGCAATCTTGACTAACTCACCCTCGCAGTTTCTGCCATAGAAACAATCTTCGTCAATCGGTCCGCTGCCCCACTTGGACTTGCCTTTACGGTATGTTCCATTCTTTTTATTGCCGGTCTTTGCTGTTGACTTTTCAACTGTTGACTTTTCCGTTGTTTTCTTATGGCTGCCTGTCGCTGCGCCGGTATCTGAATTTTGCACGGTGCTGGCATTTGCCGGTACGTCAAAGCCCATCATCGCTCCATCATTTGACGGTATGTCAAAGCCCATCATCGCTCCATCATTTGCCGGTACGTCAAAGCCTAACATCGCTCCATCATTTGTCGGTGCCATGTTATCCTGCGCTGCACTTCCATTGACAGGCATACTGTTTCCTGCTGCATTGCCGTTCATTTTGCCGACTTTGCTGCTATCCTGCCGTCCTGCCATTTCTGTTGTTCCGGCATAGACAGTATCCTGCTTTTTCTGCAGAGTCTGCCCAAAGTTTTTCACACGGCTGGATGTAAAATATCCCTGCTCTGTCTTATGAAAGACCTCGTATCCGTCCTGTACCAGATTGGAAACAGGTAAAGAATAATCTACTTCTACTTCTATCAGAAAATCTGCCAGACGACGAAACATTTCCTGCACTGACTCCGTAAATTCCTGCTCCCGCGAGCGAAACAATATATCATCCTCACACTGCAGAACAAAGGAATTTTCTTCCACCGTAACTTTTCCACGATACAGCATATCAAATAATAAAACATTTTTTTCTTTTAACAAGAGCAGGATGCTTTCTTTATATTCGTCCCAGAATGCTTTCGGTGTATATTGTTCTGACAGGGAAAAATGCTCTTTCACAGATACCTGAAATCCTGTCTTTTTAAAATTTTCTTTTAATGCAAATTCTAATAATGCAATTTCGCGATAGGCAATAATATGATTACTATCAATGTAAATGGTAATAGTTTTTAATTCCTTTGATAACAGAATCCGTTTCACTACTACATTAGAAAATAGTTTCATCTGACGGTCTGTTAATGATAATCCTTCAAATGTATCTACTAATAATTTATCCATTGAACCACTCACATTCCTTCTATTCCATCACCTGCACCAAATTTCCGGTGCCGGTCTGTTCCCTGACAGAACTTATAATAATTTTTCTAATTCTTCCCGTAAAGCGTCCAGAAGCTGATTTTCCGGAACTTTTCGGATTACCTCGCCTTTCTTGATTAAAAGACCTTCCCCTTTTCCACCGGCGATTCCTAAATCTGCTTCCCGTGCTTCTCCCGGTCCATTTACCACACAGCCCATAACAGCAACTTTCAAATCGTCAATGTCCATATCTTCTACCATTTTTTCTACTTTTCCGGCCAGACCAATCAAGTCAATCTGTGTCCGTCCACAAGTCGGACATGATACAACCGTCACGCCACCTTTGCGTAAACCAAGTGACTTTAAAATCAGCTTGGCAGAACGGATTTCCTCTACCGGGTCACCCGTCAGCGAAACACGAATCGTATCACCAATTCCCTGATATAAAATATTTCCCAGTCCGACTGCAGACTTGATATTTCCTGCAATAACGGAGCCAGACTCTGTCACGCCTACGTGAAGTGGATAATTTGTCTGTTTCGCAATCAGTTCATGTGCTTTAATACACATTAGCACATCAGAGGATTTTATGCTGATAACCAAATTGTCATAACCCATTTCTTCTATCATATGCACCTTGTCAAGTGCACTCTCAACCAAACCTTCTGCTGTGACTTTTCCATATTTCTCAACAATTTCTTTTTCCAGAGAGCCACTATTGACACCGACACGAATCGGAATATTTCTTTCTTTTGCCACGTCAACAACTGCCTTTACCCGTTCTTGGGAGCCTATGTTTCCCGGATTAATGCGAATCTTATCAGCTCCATTTTCCATTGCTGCAATCGCCAGACGATAATCAAAATGGATATCGGCAACTAACGGAATGTGAATTTCCTTTTTAATTTCTTTTAATGCTTCTGCTGCTTCCATCGTAGGAACGGCACACCGGATAATATCACATCCTGCTTTTTCTAATGCTAAAATCTGGGCAACGGTTGCCTTTACATCTTCTGTTTTTGTATTTGTCATAGACTGAATGGCTACCGGATTACCTCCACCTATTTTTACATTTCCAATCTGAACTACTTTTGTCTGTTCTCTCATATTTACCTCATTCCTGCTATGTCCTTACAGCTTCTGTACTTCTTAGTGAAGTAACTTCAAAATATCATTATACATTACAAATATCATTAACAGCATCAGCAGAATAAATCCTGCAAAATTGACATATCCTTCTTTATCCCTGTCAATCGGTTTTCCCCTGACTGCTTCTATCAGAATAAACAGAATACGTCCACCATCCAGTGCCGGAAGTGGAAGCAGGTTCATAACACCTAAGTTTGCACTTAACAGCACCGACATATATAACATATTCAGAACAACGGCACGCATACCATAATCTTTACTCTGGTCAAGAACATTACCAACCGTATCGACAATTCCTACCGGGCCGGACAAATCATCCATGCCTAATTTTCCGGTAATCAGCTGTCCTAAGCTGGCTACTGTTGTTTCAATCCAGTATTTTACTTCCACAACACTGTACTTTAACACGTCAATTGCATTGCCACCCTTAATATCTCCGGCAGCAAAAAATCCCAGTGTCTTTGTTTCATATGGCTCCGGCTTAACCAGATACGATTTTGTTTTTCCCTTATGCTCTATTTCAAATGTCAGTTCTTTGCCATCTGCATTCTGCGCATCGATTGCGTTTTTTAACTCTTCGCCGTTAGACACTTTCGTTCCATTGACGCTGATAATCTTATCGCCTTCGGAAATTCCAGCCTTTTCAAAAGGTTTTCCCTCTGTAATGGAAGAAATCTTCGTAGAAGAAGCCTTATCCGGAGAATACGAAAATCCGAACAGATAAGTCTTGTAATTCGGGTCAAGACTGATAGTCTTTTCTTTTCCATCGCGTTTTACAACGATTTCTACATTTTCTCCCGTCAGTGGGTGCAGCTGCGTATAAGTATCTATCTCACGTCCAATTGTAATCTTATGTCCGTTCACGCTCTGAATCATATCGCCGACTTCGATTCCTGCCTCTTTTGCCGGCTGGTTATCATATACATATTCTACCTTAGGATAATCAATACCCGTATTTGCAATAATAATAATGGATACAATAAAAGCAAAAATAAAGTTGAAAAAAGGGCCTGCAAAAACAATCGAAAAACGCGCCCACTTTCCTTTTGCATTAAACGAATTTTCTGCATCATTTTCTTCGTCCTCGCCAATCATGGCACAGGAACCACCAATTGGAAATAATTTCCATGAATATTTTGTAACATCCTGCCAGTCTTCTCTCTCTTCAAATACCTTGCCTGAACAGAAAAATTTAACGACAAATCCAGAGGATGTCTTTGCAAATGTAATAATACGTGGTCCCATTCCTACCGAAAACTCTGGAACTCCGACGCCGTTTTTCTTTGCCAAAAAGAAGTGCCCCAATTCATGGGCAACTACAATTACCGTAAAAATAAGTAATGCAACAATAATATTCATATACTACCTCTATTCTTTCTTATTTTTCTTTTTATCTTATCCTATCGTTTTCTGCTTTATCCTTTGTTTCTACTTGTCATATCTGGCTTTAATCTGCTTACGCACTTCATCTTCCACTGCAAGGATTTCATGTAATGCCGGGTTTTTGATAACTTTATGCTGATTCATCATCTCTTCGATGATATCTGCTATCTGCAGATAAGCAATTTTTTCCCGTAAAAACAAATCTACTGCCATCTCATTTGCTGCATTCAGGACAGTCGGCATACTTCCGCCGGTTCTGCCTGCTTCATAAGCCAATGCCAGCCCCCGGAATGTTTCTAAGTCAGGCTGCTCAAACTGGATGGAAGAAATCGTTGAAAAATCCAATGGCTCCCCAAAACGCTCTCTTCGCTCCGGATAACATAATGCATACTGTATCGGCAAATGCATATCCGGCGTGCCAAGCTGTGCCATAACAGCTCCATCCCGAAATTCTACCATAGAATGAATAATACTCTGTGGCTGTATTACCACCTCGATAGAATCATAATCCACATCAAAAAGCCATCTTGCCTCTATCACTTCCAGACCTTTGTTTATCATCGTTGCCGAATCAATTGTAATCTTTTTTCCCATCGACCAGTTCGGATGACGTAACGCATCCTGTAATGTGACATGTTCCAAATCCTGCCGTTTCTTTCCACGGAACGGTCCACCGGATGCCGTCAAAATGATTTTTCCAATATCTTCGTGACGCTCTCCGTTTAAACACTGAAAAATAGCAGCATGCTCACTGTCTACCGGCAGAAAATGAACTCCGTGCTTCTGCACCAGAGGCATAATAATGTGACCTGCCGTTACTAAAGTTTCTTTATTTGCAAATGCAATATCTTTGTTCTCTTTAATTGCTTCAATAACCGGACGGACACCAATCATTCCGACAACAGCTGCTACAAGAATATCACCACTTTCCACAGTGGCACACGCAATCAGTCCATTCATTCCTGTCATAACTTTTGTACGGTTTGACTTTAAGCGTCTTTTCAGTTCCATTGCTTCATCTTCCGAGTATACACAAACAACCTCCGGTTCAAACTCTTCAATCTGTTTTTGCAGCAAATCAATATTCTTCCCGACTGCCAGGGATACCACACGCATATCCTCATTTTTCCTGACAATATCCAATGTCTGTTTTCCTATCGAACCTGTTGAACCCAAAACCATTATATTTTTCATAATAATATCCCTCTCACTTTCTGATGAAGCCTTTTCCTCTTTCGGAAAATACTGTCTTAGCTTATATACCACTCATTTTATAATCCCAAAAATACAACAAGACAATAAACTATTGGTGCAATAAAAATAATACTGTCAAAACGGTCTAATATTCCACCATGACCAGGAATCAGTTTACCATAATCCTTGATATCGTGATTACGTTTGATAGCAGATGCCGTCAAATCTCCAATCTGTGAAATCACAGAGGAAACACCTGCGATTACGGCAAACTTCCACCAATAAGAACTTGGGAAGAAAGCAAGGGCAAATAAAAAGCCAATCAATGCTGCTCCCAGAATACCACCTACGCATCCTTCTATCGTTTTATTCGGGCTTAATTCGGATGGCATTTTATGCTTTCCACACAATTTTCCGACGCAATATGCACAGGTATCGGAACCCCACGCACCAATAAAAATAAGCCAGACATACAAAATGCCCATTTCAAGATAACGTAACTTAAATACAAAAGATAACATAATGGTTACATAAAGCAGACCAAACAGCAGCATTGTCATCTGCTCTGAATTGTAAGCCGGATATGCAATCACATAGCATGCCATCATAACAATCAGGGTTGCTATCAGCCAGAGAAGTAAATATTGATAGCAATCATCTAATATCAGAATATCAATTACTACACTGGAAATATAACCAATCACTGCCGGCAACGTTTTTTCCATCTGCACGGTACGATACAGTTCAAACAAGCCAATTAAAGAAATTGCCGTAATTACCCAGAATAACGGATACCCTCCATATACTAATACGGCAATCGCAATTGCCATCAATACGATTCCACTTAATAATCTTGTTCTAAACATACTGCTCTCCATTCTATGATTCTTTATTTTCTATCTTTCTTTATTTCTATTTTTTCTATTTTCTATCTTTCTCTATTTTCTATTATGCATTGTCTTCTTCTGACATCTGCTATTCTTCCGTTTTAACGCCACCAAAACGTCTGTCACGTTTCTGATAATATTCCACTGCTTTTTCTAATTCTTTCCTGTCAAAATCAGGCCATAACACATCTGTAAAATAAAACTCCGTATAGGCTAACTGCCACAGCAGGTAGTTGGATAACCTCTGCTCGCCACTTGTGCGAATCATCAAATCCGGGTCTGGGATTCCTTTTGTATCCAGATGCTGACTGATGCAGGCTTCATCAATATCTTCCGGCTGCAATCTTCCTGCCTTTACTTCCTCTGCAATGCAATGCACACTACGGACAATTTCGTCACGGCTTCCATAGTTTAATGCTACCTGAAAATGAAGTCCTGTGTTTTGCGCCGAAAATGTTTCCAGTTCTCTGATACGTTCCTGCAAATCAGGCTCCAGTCTGGAAATATCGCCTATTACTTTTACCTGCATATTGTTCTTTTTACTTGTTTTTAAGCAATCCGACAAATACTGGTGCAGCAGCTTCATCAAAGCATCTACTTCCTCTTTCGGACGCGACCAGTTTTCCGTTGAGAATGCATACATTGTTACATATTCAATTCCCATTTCCCATGCTGCTTTGCATATTTTTTCTACATTTTTACTTCCGGCAGCATGACCGGCATTTCTTGGCAAAAATCTTTTTTTCGCCCAACGTCCGTTTCCGTCTAAAATAATGGCAACGTGACGAGGAACATTTTTTCTGTTTTCTGACATTTTATTCTCCACTCCTGCAAAATTCACACAACTTATCTTATTTTCCAAACGCAAGACAGGGACAGACCAAACGATCCATCCCTTGCCTTTTGAATAGATTTAAACTGTCATAATCTCTTTTGACTTCTCATCAATCATTCGGTCAACTTTTGCCACGAAATCATCTGTCAGCTTCTGAATCTCGTTCTCAGCATCTTTCTGCTCGTCTTCAGAAATTTCATTGGCTTTCTGCTGTTTCTTAATTGTATCATTTGCATCACGGCGAATATTTCTGATTGCTACTTTTGCATTTTCGCCTTTTTTCTTAACATCCTTCACTAATTCCTTACGACGCTCCTCTGTTAATTCCGGGAATGTCAGACGAATCACTTTTCCGTCATTGTTAGGAGTCAGTCCCAAATCCGATACCAGAATTGCTTTTTCAATTTCTTTTACCATACTTGCTTCCCACGGCTGAATAACCAGTGTACGTGCCTCGGAAACAGAGATATTGGCAACTGACTGTAAGTTGGTTGGCTGACCATAATAATCAATAGTGATTTTATCTAATACATGTGGATTTGCTCTTCCTGCACGTATTGTCGTATATTCACTTGCCAGGCTGTCAAGTGACTTGCCCATTTTTTCTTCAAACTGTTCTAACTCTACACTCATTTTTGTTTCTATCCTCCATATCATCACATTACTGCACATACTTGCCATAACCGGACTATCTGCATCGTGCATTTTTATTATGTTTTATGCTGTAACTAAAGTTCCCTGTGTCACACCATTTACAGTATTGACAATACTGTTTTCTTCATTTAATCCGAAAATCATCATCGGCATATGATTTTCCATGCAGAGAACTGCAGCAGCCAAATCAATGACACCAAGCCGTTGATTGATTACTTCATCAATGGAAATTTCATCATACTTTTTGGCATCCGGATGAACAGCCGGATCTGAGTCATACACGCCATCAATTGATTTTCCTGATAAAATAACATCTGCTTCTATTTCAACAGCACGAAGAACTGTCGATGTGTCTGTTGAAAAATACGGATGGCCTGTGCCACCGGCAAAAAATACAACCATTCCTTTTGAAAAATATTTATTGGCTCTGTCTTTTGAAAAAAGTTTCGTCATAGAACCACACTCAAACGGTGTCAGCACACTGGTTGACAAACCAACGCTTCTGAAAATTTCAGAAACATAAATGCAATTCATTACGGTAGCTAACATACCAATCTGGTCTGCCTTCGTACGGTCAATATTCTCGCTGCTTCTGCCACGCCAGAAATTACCACCACCTGTCACAATGCCAACTTCCACGCCGGCATCTGTCAGCTGTTTTACCTGTTTTGCCACTTCCAGACAGGTTGCCTCATCAAATCCTGTTTTATTAGGACCAGCTAATGCTTCTCCACTTAATTTCAGTAAAACTCTTTTATATTTTGCCATAATAATCCTCATTTCTGAGCGTTTTTTACACTCTTTATTTCTCATCGAAGAAATCATCCAGATTGACACCTGCATAATTCAATGAGCAATAACCATCAACAACGGCACCATTATTTACCTGAATGGATTTTGCTTTGATGTTACCTTTGATGATAGCTGTAGAATCTACAATAACATGGCCATTCACATCAATGTCACCCTTTACTGCACCTGCAATGTAAGCAGAAGTACCATCGACATCACCGACGATAATCGTTCCTACACCAATCTTAACTGCACCTTCACTGCTTAAACTACCTTCCAGTCTTTGTGTGCTGACATATACTTCTGATGCAATAACGTTACCGGAAACCTGACCGATAATGGATACTTTTCCCTGACATTCTACATCACCGGTAATCACACCCATAACTTCCAGAGAACCATCCGATGAGATACCACCCTTAATCGTTGTACCACTGGTAATTGTTGTTACCGTACCACTCTGGCGTTCTGCATCCATCTGCTCTTTTGCTTCTTTACGGACAGTGTCATTCTCTGTATTTGTTTCAAATACAGGTGGTGCCAGTGGAACCTCCGGCTCTGCTTTTGCTGGAGTTTCCTCTTCTGCTGTCGCATCAGTTTCTTCGCTTTCCTGAGCAGAATCTACTTCCTCTGCCTCTGATGCTTCCTCTGTTTCAGAAACCTCGTCCGGTTCAGATTCTGTTTTTTCATCATCTAACTCTACTTCTTTTAACATTTCATCTAATAAAGCATCTGTTTCTGCATCTTCACCCTCATCTGCAAAAATCTGGCTTAATAAGTCCTTGTCAACATTTGCGTCGTCAAATGTACCCATACTAAATTTCCTCCTCTTTCTCTTCGTATGTTTTTAAATCCATATTGTATAATTATACCACTAAATTTATGGTTCGTCTATACTTAGCCGTTATTTTTCACCACACTGAAAATGTCAACATTAAATGCGAAAAAAATTTCATATTTTTAAATTTAGGCGTTTTCTCCAATTTCTCTATTGTTTTATTATGCAACTTTGCTAATTTCTTCATTATATAATTCCTCTGCGCTCTTATACTCAAAAATCCTGCGCGGGTAGTTGTTGATCCATTCCGCTATGTTGTCTATGTCTTTTTGTGTCTTGTCGTCGAAATTCTCGCCCTTTGGTATGTGGCGCCTTACTAATTTGTTTTGGTTCTCGTTGCTGCCGCGCTCCCAACTACTATAAGGGTGGCAATAATAAACCGTCGTTCTTTTCTTTTTGTTTCTTCTACTGCGCTCCATTCCCTCGTAATCTTGAAATTCGGATCCATTATCTACCGTTATCGTCTTGAATATATTTCTAAATTCCTTTTCTCCTAATCTTCTCTCCAATTTATCCAATGCCTTAACAACTGCTGCTGCGGTATGCTCTTTTAGCAAAAATATAATCTCTTTACGTGTTTTTCTCTCGGTTAATACTAATAGCGACTTTTTGGAAACTCCTTTTTTGCCTACTACCGTGTCCATTTCCCAATGCCCGAACTCCTCGCGCGTGTCGATTTCCTGCGGTCTGTTTTCTATGCTTTCTCCCTTGCTTGCGCGCTTTGCGCTTGTCTTTCTATATGTTCTCTTTTTCTCGTTTCTTTTTACCGGCAACTCTTTGTTCGTCAAATTCAAAAATACGCCCTTGTCTATGTAACTATATAACGTTGTTACGCAAATTGTAAAGTCATACCCCTCTTTCTCCATTACTGCCAATGCTGCCGCCGGACTATACCCCTCCTCTATAATAATTTCCTCTATTCTATTTGCGAACTCTATTTCATTTCCTATCTTAAGATCTGCGCCCTT
>JAQYCU010000043.1 GCA_028724545.1 bacterium | reverse complement strand
CGCACAATTTCTTTTGAAACGACGTAAAGCGTTATCCAATGTCTCATTTTCTTTTACGATTACATTTGACATAGTCTCACACCTAACCTCCCCTCAGTTGTAGATTATGCTTCAATACACAACTGTATAGGGTAATATTTTTTACCATGAAAGAACAACCGTCTTTCATACGCACGAAACTTATTATACCATAATTTTTAAAAAGGTCAATAACTTTTTGAAAAAATTTGGTTTTTTCGGAAGTTTACTGACCTTTTTTATGATTTTCGTTATTAATCGAAACTAGTATAATCTGCCATTGCTAATCCAGCACACATCACTGCTGACTGTTTTCTTGCCAGATTTTGATTTTGCAATTACTTTTACATAATAGCGTTTGCCTTTTTTCAATTTCTTTTTGCCGTATTTTGTAATGTTAATACTTCTCTTCTTAGCTGATAATGTCTTAACCTTCTTATAACCAGCCTTTTCTTTTGTTGAAATGTATACAGCATAACTGCTTGCAGAATTTACTTTACTCCAGCTGCACTTAATCGTCTTTTTGCTTGCAACTGCCTTAAAGCTCTTAGGCATTCCGATATAACGATAAGAAGACCATACACTGTATGCTTTTGTGCTTCCACAGTCTACATAAGAACGCACACGGTATTTATAGAAAGTACCGTTGATAAACTTATCTACACTAACGCTGCTGCTGGTAGTTGTAACTGTTTTCTTAACCTTACCTTTCATAGTTAAGAACTGGAACTGATATCCATCTACATTTCCCTGTGAAGAAACGCCGAAATTGTAGGAATTAATATTAGCCCAAACATTTGTAACACCAAAATTCTTTGTATTAATCTTATTTGACACTGTCTTAATGTCTATATAATCATAAGACCAGGAACCTACTGCAATGAAGCCGGTAGAAGCTCTTCTGGCAGCACGGCATCTTACCCAGTACTGTGTTGCCGGAGTCAGTCGGCGCGTAGTCGTTACAGTTGTTGTTGTGGAAGTTCCCAGTACATAATCATTTTCTGCTGTAACATAATAATAGTTTGCACCGGCAACATTGTTGTAACGAATCTTAGCACCTGTTGTGGTAGCACCAATCTGTACTGCTGTAACAGACGCACTTGGAGCTGTAACTACTTCCAGAGGATTTGATGTCTGGCTTGTAGCAACACCATCGTCGTTATATCCTGTAACTCTTACATAATATGTAGAACCTGCTGTCAGACCAGAGATATATCCCTCTGTTGAATATGATGTATCTTTACCATTTACCCACGTTTTTTTATCACTACTGATATCAACGCTGTACTTATATGCTGCCAAATCTGCATTCCACTGGATTTCAATAGAACCGGAACTAGCATCTGTCTGTTTTAATCCGGTAATCTGTGCAGCTTTACTTTCTGTCTTGACAGCAAATGTGAAAGCACATGTTAACAAGGCGAACAGGAATATTTTCTTTCCCTTTTTCATAACTCTCCTCCTATCTGTTGTGTATTCTCCATACACAACGAAAAAAATAATAATGGTATTGCTTCTAAATCTATAGAAGCAATACCATTATAGCATTATTTTATTTGCATTTCCACAACATTTTGCACTTTTTCTAAAGCAGCCGGAATGCCATCAGCATTCTTACCACCAGCCTGTGCCATATTTGGACGGCCACCACCGCCTCCACCTACTAAGGAAGCGATTTCTTTAATCAGATTACCGGCATGTGCGCCCTTCTGGATTGCTTCCTCTGTAGCCATTGCAAGAAGGGTTACTTTTCCTTCATGAGCAGAAGCAAGAACAACGACACCTTCGCCTATCTTTTCTTTCATCTGGTCGCCTAAATTACGCAGACCATTCATATCTACATCCGGCACATTCATTGCCAGAACCTTTACGCCTTTGATTTCCTGAATCTGACTATCTACATCACCTACGGCATCATTGGCAAGTTTTGCTTTTAATTTTTCATTTTCGCTGCGAAGTGCTTTATTTTCTTCCTGCATTGCCACAATCTTCTTTGTAAGATTTTCTGGCTCTGCCTTTGCTGTTTTTGCAGCCTCTTTTAATTCCTTCTCTAATGTTGCATAATATTTCATCAAGCCTTCGCCGGTCAGTGCTTCAATACGACGCACACCTGCTGCAACTCCGCTCTCAGAAATGATTTTAAAGTTAGAAATTACACCAGTATTGGCAACATGGGTACCACCACAAAGTTCTACACTAAAATCTCCCATTTTTACAACACGGACTGTTTTTCCGTATTTCTCACCAAACAGTGCCATAGCACCTGTTTTCTTTGCTTCTTCTAATGTCATTTCTTCTGTTACAACGTCCAGATTTGCTGCAATTTCTTCGTTTACAATATCTTCGACTTTCTGGATTTCTTCCGGTGTCATCGCTGAAAAATGAGAAAAGTCAAAACGAAGACGGTCAGCATCCACATAGGAACCTGCCTGCTCAACATGATTTCCTAAAACCATACGCAATGCTTTCTGCACCAGATGGGTAGCACTGTGGTTCTTACCTGTTGACATACGGTTTTTCTTGCAAACCTTTAATGTAACCTTATCCGATACCTTAAACATACCTTTTACGACAGTTCCAACGTGACCGATTCTGCCACCCTGCAATTTAATGGTATCATTTACTTTAAATTCGCTGTCACCTGCAACAATCACACCAACATCTGCCTGCTGTCCACCCATTGTAGCATAGAAAGGTGTTTCGTCTACGATAATCGTACCATTCTGGCCGTCTGTTAAAGCCTGTACCACGTCTTCTTCCGTTGTCAGTACCGAAATAACCGAATCATGCTCTAAATGGTCATATCCGACGAATTTGCTTGTAATTGCAGGGTCAATCTGCTGGTATACTGTTTCTTCTGCACCCATATAATTCGTTGTTTTTCTCGCTTTTCTTGCTTTTTCTTTTTGCTCTTTCATTGCATTTTCAAAGCCAGCTTCATCAACGGTATATCCCTGTTCCTCTAATATTTCAATTGTCAAATCAAGTGGAAAACCATAAGTATCATACAGTTTGAATGCATTTTCACCAGAGAGCTCTTTCGCACCGTTTTCCTTTAACTCATCCTGCATCTGGGAAAGAATGGAAAGTCCCTGGTCAATTGTCTTGTCAAACTTGCCTTCCTCTTGTGTTAATACCTGTACAATAAAGTCTTTTTTCTCTTCTAATTCTTTATAGCCATCTTTTGATTCCTGAATTACCGTTTTTGCAAGTTCTGCCATAAACTGCTTTTTGATGCCGAGTTTACGTCCGTGACGTACAGCACGGCGAATCAGACGGCGAAGCACATAACCTCTTCCCTCATTGCTTGGCATAATACCATCAGAAATCATAAATGTTGAAGAACGGATATGGTCTGTAATCAGACGGATTGAGATATCTTTTTCCTCGTCTTCCTGATACTGTGTACCTGCCAGTTCACAAATCTTATCACGGATGGCTTTCATCGTATCAATATCATAAACAGAATCAACATCCTGTACGACAACAGCAAGACGCTCTAATCCCATTCCGGTATCAATATTTTTATTTTCCAGTTCTTCATAATTGCCTTTTCCGTCGCCATTAAACTGTGTAAATACGTTGTTCCAGATTTCCATAAAACGGTCACATTCACAACCGACTTTACAATCCGGTTTTCCACAGCCATATTTTTCGCCACGGTCATAATAGATTTCGGAACAAGGGCCACAAGGTCCTGCACCATGCTCCCAGAAATTATCACATTCGCCGTTTTCATCACGGTAGAAACGGGTGATTTTTTCTCCCGGCACACCAATCTCTTTTGTCCAGATTTCATATGCCTCTTCATCCTCACCATAAATAGAAGGATACAGACGTTCCGGGTCCATTCCCAGTGTTTCTGTTAAAAATTCCCATGACCATGCAAGAGCCTCATGCTTAAAATAATCTCCAAACGAGAAATTACCAAGCATCTCAAAAAAGGTAAGATGACGTGCTGTCTTACCAACATTTTCTATATCTCCGGTACGCACGCATTTCTGACAAGTCGTAACACGGCGTCTTGGTGGTATTTCCTGACCTGTAAAATAAGGTTTTAATGGTGCCATACCTGCATTGATTAATAATAAACTATTATCATTATGTGGCACTAAGGAAAAACTTTCCATTGCTAAATGCTCTTTACTCTCAAAGAACTCCAAATACATTCTGCGAAGTTCATTTACTCCATACTTCTTCATTGTGTTCTCTCCTTTTCTCGCGAAAAATCCACGCAATCTAATTATTCATTATATTGCATGGGTTTTATGATGTCAATAATTCCTTGCCGGAATGTCCATTCTTGCAAGGACCTGATATGCTTTTTCCCTGTCATTTTCCATTTGTTTTCTTAATTGCTCTGTATTGTCAAATTTTTTCTCCGAACGGAGAAATTCATAAAATACTACTTTTATCTCTCTGTCATACAGATTTCCCTCAAAATCCATAATATTGGTTTCCACACCGGCAGAAAATTCCCCTATTGTCGGTTTTCTTCCAATGTTAGTCACTCCAAAATATTCTTTTCCGTCAACCAGTACTGTTGTGGCATATACCCCAAATGGCAATAATTTTTTGCCTGATTCCGGTATGATATTTGCCGTCGGCATTTCCATTGTTCTGCCAAGTTCGTTGCCGTGTACCACTTTTCCGGCTATAAAATACGGTTTTCCAAGCAAACGGTTGACCGTCGCTATGTCACCTTCATCCATCAGTTCACGCACACGGGTACTGCTGATAATTTCATTATCATAGGTCAGTTTTTTAATAATTTCCAGCTGATATCCATACTCTTTCTGGTACATCTGCAACGTATGGACATCCCCCTGTCTGTCCTTTCCAAAACGGAAATCTTCCCCCACGCAGATATGTTTTGCGTCCATTCGTCTGACCAGCACTTCCTTTATAAACTCTTCCGGTGTCATATTTCTGGTCTTTTCGTGAAAAGGGAAAATTACTTCTCTGGCAACACCCAGTTCTTCCAGAATAAAATCTTTTTCTTTCTGTGTATAGATTTTGGGACTGTCAGCGTTCATTTCAAAGGTAAAAACAGTCGGTATATACTCTTTCTGATTCATAATACGTGAAAGCAGGAAACGGTGTCCTAAATGAATCCCGTCAAACTTTCCCAATGAAACACTGCTATTTTTAATTGCAAAATCTAGTCCGGTAATTACTTTCATTTTTCTACTCTTTTCATCTTGATTAAAACATTTTAATTACGGTAAAATCCTTTTGATTATGGCGATAAACTGCCTTAAATTCACCATTTTCATCATAAATCAGGCATTTATCCCCTGCTGTTTTTTTGTCAGAAATTTTGTCTGTACGAAATTGTCCTTCTGGCTGCCAGGATTCCAGAAAATCATAATATAAAATATTTCCATTTGCCAGTTTCCGTGCAAACTCCGGCTTAATCTTAAATTTAGGATAAGTTGGAAACAAAGAATCAACAGAATATACTTTTTCCATAAATGTTTCTTCACTCTCCTGAACCAGATTACTGATGGTGTCCAGTGTCATTGCATCTTCAATCGAAAAATTGGCAACTCTGGTGCGAACCAGGTTCTGCATAGCTGCTCCGACGCCCAGTTTCTGACCAATATCGTGACATAATGTCCGTATATAAGTTCCTTTTGAGCAGGTAACCTCCATTGTAAACGTCTGTTCAGCAATGTCTAACTGACGGATTTCAATATGGGAAATCCGGATAGGACGAGGCTTGCGCTCCACTTCTTTTCCCTCGCGTGCCAGTTCATATAATTTTTTGCCATTTACTTTCAGCGCCGAATACATTGGTGGAATCTGCATCGAATCTCCCAGAAAGGAGTCTACCGTCTGATAAATCTCCTCTGGCGTGATTCCTGTAATGTCATTCTCTTCTAATATTTGTCCGGTCATATCCTGTGTGTCCGTTACAACACCTAATTTGCAGACAGCCTGATATGTCTTATCTTTTTCCGTCAGCAGTTCACAGACTTTTGTGGCTTTTCCCAAACAGACCGGCAAAACGCCTGTCGCAGCCGGGTCCAGAGTACCGGTATGTCCGATTTTTTTCTGATGCAAAATTCCACGCAGTTTTGCGACAACATCATGCGAAGTAAAACCAGCTTCTTTATATACATTAATGATTCCGTCCATTCACTCTTCCTTTCTGCTCTTTTATAGAAGAAAACAGCGTAATGAAATTCATTACGCCCCTTTCTTCCCTATTCTTCATTTTTCCCTTCTTCTGCATCATGACGGGTAACTTCGTCAATACGCTTTGACATCGTAACACCATATTCAATTGAGTCGTCAATAATAAATGTTAACTCCGGCGTATTGCGCAGATTCAAACTTTTTGCCAGACAGGAACGAATATGGGATGCTGCACTCTTTAACCCGATACGGGTATTTTCTTTTTCTTCCTCTGTTCCCAAAACACTCACAAAAACCTTAGCATATTTCAAATCCGGTGTGACTTCTGTTGAAACTACAGAAGTCATTGGATGGATTCTTGGGTCTTTGATGTCCTGTGCAATGATTTTGCTTAATTCACGCTGCACTTCCCCGTTCATTCTGGAATATTTTATACTGTTTTTCTTCATAATTTCCTTCACCTCGCTACAAAATGGCAGGCATTATCTTGGCACTTCCACCATAATATATGCCTCAATCTGGTCTTCAACAGCCACATCATTAAATCCTTCAAATACTAAACCACATTCATAACCGGTTGCAACTTCTTTGACATCATCCTTAAAACGTTTCAGAGATGCTAATTCGCCTTCAAATATCTGCTCTCCCTCACGCGAAATACGGACTTTGCTGCCACGTACAATTTTACCATCCAGCACATAGGAACCGGCAATCACACCAACACCTGATGCCTTGAATGTCTGGCGTACCTCAGCATGACCAATTACTTTTTCTTCGTACTCAGGGTCTAACATTCCCTTCATCGCTGCTTCAATATCTTCAATTGCATTGTAAATGACACGATAAAGACGGACATCTACTTTTTCTCTGTCTGCAATTTCCTTTGCCATATTATCAGGACGTACATTAAATCCGATAATAATTGCATTAGAGGCGCTTGCCAGAGAAACGTCGGATTCATTGATAGCACCAACACCACCGTGAATGATACGAACAGCAACTTCTTCGTTGCTCAATTTTAACAGACTCTGTTTTACGGCTTCTACAGAACCCTGTACATCAGCTTTGACAATCAGATTCAATTCTTTGATGTTTCCTGCCTGAATCTGTGAGAACAAGCCATCCAGAGTAAGTTTTGCCTTTGTATCGTCAAGCAGTTTTTCTCTGCCCTGCTTAATATACGTTTCTGCAATGTTTCTGGCTTCTTTATCATTTTCAGTGGCCATAAAGATTTCACCGGCATCCGGTACGTCATGCAGGCCAAGAATTTCTACAGGAGTAGAAGGGTCTGCTGTTTTTACACGCTGACCATTTGAATTCATCATCGCACGGATTTTACCATAGGCAGCTCCGACTGCAATGTTATCTCCTACATGCAACGTACCTTTCTGAACTAAAACAGTTGCCACAGGACCACGTCCTTTGTCTAACTGTGCTTCAATAACAACACCTCTTGCCTTACGGTTTGGATTAGCTTTTAATTCCAATACTTCTGCTGTCAGAATAATCATTTCCAGAAGCTGGTCAATACCTTCCTTCGTATGTGCTGAAACCGGTACAAATACAGTATCTCCACCCCAGTCTTCAGCAACAAGGCCATATTCTACTAATTCCTGTTTTACTCTTTCCACATTCGCACTTGGCTTATCAATCTTGTTAACAGCTACGATAATTTCAACGCCTGCAGCCTTCGCATGGTTAATTGCTTCGATTGTCTGTGGCATAACACCATCATCAGCAGCAACAACTAAGATTGCAATATCGGTAGACTGCGCTCCACGCATACGCATAGAAGTAAATGCTTCGTGGCCCGGTGTATCTAAGAAAGTAATCTTTTCGCCATTGATTTCTGTGACATATGCACCAATATGCTGGGTAATACCACCTGCTTCTTTGTCAGTTACATGTGCTTCACGAATAGCATCCAGCAAAGATGTTTTACCGTGGTCAACGTGTCCCATAACGCAGACAACCGGTGGACGTTTTTTCATTAATGCTTCGTCCTCTTCTTCCTCTTTCAGAAGTTCAGCAATCTGGTCTACTTTTTCTTCCATTTCTGCGATGCAGTTGTATTCCAGTGCGATTTCTTCTGCCTCGTCATAAGTAATTTCATGATTCAGGGAAACAACATTTCCCTGCAGGAATAACTTCTTAATAACGGTTGCAGCAGGAACCTTCATAATATCTGCCAGTTCCTTAATGGTCATTTTTTCAGGAAGAATAATGTTTCTGATGCCATCTTCCGGTTCAGCCGGTTTCTGTACCGGTTCCGGCTTAATAAACGCACCCTTACGGTTAGGGTCTTTCTTTTTATTGCGTTTATTCTGGTTAAACATTTCCTCTTCGTAATCGTCATGCTTTCTGTCTTTGCCATGACGCTGCTTTGCACTTCTGGAATCCTTGTTTGCGCGCTGCTGGCGTGACTGCTTCACTTCGTTTTTCATGCTGTCCATAGGTGCAGCTGCGCTTCTTTTGGAATCAAATCCCTGTGATTTATTATTTCTGTTATTATATCCACCCTGTCTGTTTCCGTTGTTGCCGTTACGATTGTTATTATTTCCCTCACGACGGTTATTATCACGTGAGCCACCTTCACGACGGTAATTATTATTACCGTGATTATTAGAACGTCCGGCAGCATTCCGGTTACGGTTGTCATTCTGGCTGTCATTGCGCTGGTTATCACGGTTTCCATCGCGTCTTTCTTTTCGCTCACGGTTATTATTTGGTCTGTCGTTCTCTTTTCTGGTATCAGCAGATTCTTTCTCTGCTTTTTTAGGAGTTTCTGCCTTTTCTTCTTTCTCAGGCTCCTTTACAACAGATTCTTCTTTCTTTTCCGTTTTCTCTGCTTTCTCTGCCTTCTCTGTCTTTTCTTCCTTTTTTACAGACTCTTTTTCAGCCACTTCCTGCTCTTTTTTCTTTGGAGCAGTTTCCTTTTTCTCAGCAGTTTCTGCCTTTTCAGAAGTAGTCTTTTTCCCTGCCTTCTTTGCAGCAGGTGCTTCCGGCTTCTTTTTGCTATAATATTTCAACAAAAATCCAATTGCCTCATCTTCAATACTGCTTTGTGCACTCTTTGCCTCAAAACCGTTTTCATTCAATAATTCAATCAAATCTTTGCTTTTCAAATCTGGAAATTTTTCCTGCAAACTTCTTGCAATGTCATATATTTTCATTTTTGCCATACGTTCTTAAGACCTCCTAGTCCATTTTCTTCAAAATTGCCTTTGCAAAACCCTCATCAGTTACTGCAAGGGATGCCCTGAATTCTTTGCCTAACGAATGCCCCAAATCATCTTTGGTTGCATATTCACGAATCGCCACCTGATGAAATTCACACATATTATGAAACTTTTTTCGTGTATTGTCAGAAACATCTGTTGCAATCACTACTAACTGTGCCTGATGGGATTTCACTGCATTCTCTGTCATAAATTCTCCACTTACTACTTTTCCTGCCCTTAAAGCCAGACCAAGCGTGGAAAGAATGTTATCCGTTTTCATGCTCACTCATCTCCTTTTCCAGTTCCTGATAAACGTTTTCCGGAATGTCGGTCTTTAGTGAGCGTTCCAATGACTTTTTCTTTTGCGCCTGCTTCAGACACTCTGTAGAATTACATATATATGCGCCTCTGCCGTTTTTCTTGCCTGAAAAATCAACCGTAATCTCACCTTCCGGTGTACGGATAATCCGAATCAGGTCTTTCTTTTCTTTTCGCTCTCCACAGCCGGTACACTGGCGCATTGGTGTTTTCTTCATATGCACTGTCTTTTTTCCACTCATTCTGACACCTCCATTCCTGCATTTTTCTATTTATTCACATTTAATATCAATCTTATAGCCGGTAAGTTTTGCAGCCAGACGTGCATTCTGTCCTTCCTTGCCGATTGCTAATGATAACTGGTTTTCCGGAACGATGACACGTGCTGTTTTTTTCTCTTCGTCCACATCAACAGAACTTACGACTGCCGGACTCAACGCATTTTCAATCAGAATCTCCGGTGAATCACTCCAGTTAATGATATCAATTTTTTCTCCACGCAATTCCTTAACAATTGCATTAACGCGGCTTCCGTTCATTCCGACACATGCACCAACTGCATCTACATTTGGATTGTCAGAAATAACAGCCATCTTTGTACGGGAACCTGCTTCTCTTGCAATGCTCTTGATTTCTACTGTTCCGTCCTGAAGTTCTGTTACCTCTTCCTCAAATAATCTCTTGACAAATTCCGGATGAGAACGGGAAATCGTAATACGCGGTCCCTTTGGTGTATCTTTTACTTCTACAATATATAATTTCACACGCTCTGTCGGTTTAAAACGCTCACCAGGTACCTGCTCGCTTTCCATCAGAACGGCATCTAACTTGCCTAACTGAATATAAACGTTGCGACCTGTTACACGCTGGACAATACCGGTTACAATCTCTCTTTCTTTTTCAAGATACTGTACATATAATACTTTTCTTTCCTCTTCACGGATTTTCTGTACAACAACCTGTTTTGCTTTCTGTGCTGCGATACGTCCAAAATTCTTTGGTGTCACTTCTGTTTCTACCGTATCTCCAACTTCAACATTTTCATATTTGGCTTTTGCTTCTGTAATCCCTATCTGGGTTACATCATCCTCAACCATATCATCTTCTACAATTTCAAACTGTGCATACACGCCTACTGCACCTGTATCACGGTCAATGCTTACTCTGATGTTTTCTGACTTTCCATACTGGTTTTTGCAGGCAGCAAGCAATGAATTTTCAATTGCCTCTAAAATAATATCTTTGCTAATCTGTTTTTCCTTTTCAATTGCATCAAGTGCTTCGATTAACTCTGTACGGTCATTTACTGTTGCTTTTTTTCTAGCAGCCATTCGTATATCCTCCTTCTGTTTCACCTTAAAAATCTATTGTTAATTTCACTGTGGAAATTTCTGAACGCAATATTTCATATTCCGGATTAAAATCCGTTTCTATCGTTATCGTTTCTTTTGTAAAGGCTTTCAGCGTACCTGTGATTTCCTTTACTGAAATCTCTTTTCCATTTTTTCCGGCTGGAATTTTACGGCTTCCATAAAATTTCACATCGACATCCTCGCCTATGCTGCGATTGAAATCTTTGTCCTTTTTCAGCTGTCTTCCTAATCCGGGAGAACTTACCTCCAGAATATATGCTTCCGGAATAAAATCTTCCCTGTCCATAATATCACTCCAGGTTCTGTTAACCAGTTCGCAGTCATCCAATGTGATGCCACCCGGTTTGTCAACATATGCCCTCAGATACCAGTTGCCGGCTTCCTTTACATACTCAACATCTACCAGTTCAAACTGGTTTTCTTCCATAATCGGCTCCAGAATCTGTTCTGCACGAGCCTCATATTCTTCTCTTTTTGACAAAAGCCTTACCTCTTTTCTTTTTCGTTTTTTACATTAATTCAAAACACAAAACGAAAGAGTGGACTTGCCAATCCACTCTTACTAAAAACAACTATTACTTAATCATATTAGCACCACTTTTTCAAAAAATCAAGTGTTTTCAAGGTCTTTTTGCATTTTTTTACCATATCCGGGCATTTTTGCAAAAATTTACTCTTCTTCCGTGAAAATATGATATTCCTCATTCTGCCCTTCCGTCAATTCCATTCCTTTTACGAACGTTTTTGCCTTTTTCAAAATTTCTTCGTCCGTATATAGTGGCACTTTGTATAATGTATGGTCTCCGTCATATACAATAACATCTCCATCCTTAGCCGTTGCCACATAGTTTGGAATCACACCGACTACTTCGTTTTTGTATTTTTTGCTATACAGATATGCCATATTGGAACCACTGGACTTGCCATCTGCATTCGTAGTTCCTCCCTGATACCAGACAACAAAATATGGTAATTTGTCATTGGTAGACACACCATAAACACCGGTACTGATATCGGATAAGTCCAGCACCTTCTTCCACGTCTTTGTATCATAGACAGCGGAATAATCATTCAGGAAATATCTTCCATCGTCAAAAAATGTCGTGCAGGAATAAACACCGGCATTCCCTTTGCAGACTACTTTATTATCTTTCAGGGAATATACAAACCATTTTGTTCCTTTTTCATTCCGATAGCAGACAAGCCCCTTCTTTTCGTTTGTCGTATACAAAACGGCATCTTCCAAAATAACATCTTTGCTTCCGTCTTTTGCAATACAAATTGTAGTATCATTACCAAAAATCTGATATTTCTGAATACGGATTCCTCTGTCATATCCATCCTTCAATGCAGTTTCTGCCTTTTTGCTGCCGTTCTTTGTATCATAGGTAATTAATTTCTTTCCTTTTTCTATCGTAATTTCCGATTTGTCATCATTATAGAAATAATACGAATCGTCATCAAACGAAAATACTTTTTTCATCGTTTTGGCATCAAAATGTGCATTTTCACCATAGGCATAATCACATACGCTGATACTGTCCTGATTTGCTGCTTCTATCGACAGATTATTAAAAGATTCATAATCCATATCCTTTAACGTCGTACTTCCGAGTAATTCCAATGTATCTGCTGAAAAAACCTGTACCGTATCGGACATACCGTTTTTGAAATCCAGCAAAAAGGTATCTCCACCAGAAGCAGCCGTATACCATTTTTCCGGCACAGAAGCATTGACAGATGAAATATCAAGTGAAGTCACTCTCTTGTCGTTCTGTACTTTTTGGGAATAGAAACGGATATTCTGTCCCCAATAATCTGCCAGACATGCATAATCCTCTGCCATTTCCAAAATAGAAAAACTATTGCCATTTCCGGAAACCATATTAATCAGCTGCTGTTTTTTGCTATTATAAAAATAACTTTCACCACTCTTTAATGTAACACCAAGATAATCACCGGCTGCTTTTACCGATACAATCTCAGAAGGATATGTATTCTGCCAGATGATTTTTCCGTTTTTGCTGTTGATTTCATATAAGATTTTACCATCAAAGAAAATACAGCTTTCATATCCTGTCAAAGTAAATTCCTCTACTACCTTGTCAGTATCTACCAGATAATCATCTGTGTTTTCATTCAAATCATATTTCACAACGTGGCTGCGTCCCACCTGCGTGTCCTGTCGTATGTAACAAAGGCTGTGGTCATTGACAAAAGAAATCTGGCTGCAATGCTCACTCTTATTTGCAAACAACGTGCCACCATTATGTGTGTCTGCCAGAAGAATGCCAACCCCGGATTCTGCGTCCTGCGACAATACAGCAATGGAACTGTCCCGACTAATACAATACAAGCTGTACTTTGCTTCTTTTTCTAATTCAGTTACTGCAATCTGTTTGCCTTTTGCATCATAAAAATATAATTGTGCATCTTCACTATTGTATACAGCGATAATATCATTCTTATCACTTAATACCATCTGACTGCCGGCTTCTCCTGTAAACTTTTTCTTGCCGGAAGCAATATCCACGGCACGAAGCCCGTCTTTTCCCAGATACAACAGGGTCTTATTATCTTCCATCAGGCGTGAACAACGAGAAGATTCATTACAACTGGTTTTGCTGATATCTGCCAGTTCATAGCTGCACAACAGTTCCCTTGTTTCTAAAGAATATACAAATACATTTCCTTTCAGCATATTTCCTGCTGCTGTCTGAAAACGTTCTACCAAAAGCATTTTCTTGTCATTGCTGACTTCCACTTTTGTATCATATGCTTCCTCAGAAAAGGTATATGCCTTGTCTGCCTGATAACCACTGCTATAATCATAAACACCCAGTGCCTGGGTTAATGACTTCATAACACTTGGCACATATGGCCTGTCCGGATTTGACAAATCATTCGGAAGTGCTTTCATTGCCAGAAGTGCTGCTGTTGTTCTGTCACCATTCTGATATGCTTCATTCGCATATTCTGACAGATAATACGACTGCCCTTTTAAGGTTTGCTGCATCGACTTGTCCAGTTTATTATAGGCTACATTTAACTGGATATTTTTCATTGTCAATACGGCAGCAAACAGACCAAGTCCTGCCATTACAGTAGAAGTTGCTGCAATAATCCGTTTTCTGCGTCGCTCTTTCTGTCTTTGACGCAAATCGTCATAATCCAAATTCAGCATTTGCGAGATGAAACGTAATTTTTCTCCCGAAACCTTTTTGAGAATTTCTTTCTCACTGTTGCCTCTGACATCAACAGCCAATGGTTCAATATTTTTGATTTCCCCATCTACTTCTATCTCTGTCAGAATTTTAGGAAAACTCTCGTATGGCTCTCCCTCTACCAGCACCACAATAATATTGTCACGTCCACGTATTTCCATAAAATATTCAATTTCTTCCATACACCAGACGGATTCCTTGTAACGCTTTGTACATATTACAATCAGATATTCTGATTCATCCAGACCTTCTCTGATGATAGCGGAGAGATTACTTGCTGCACGCAAATCATCTGCATCCCGAAAAACTTTTCCTAATGTTTTCCGGCCTGTTTTTTGGGCAATCTTTTTTGGCAGACGGTATCTTTCGATTTCCCGTTGGATTTTTGTTCCTACTTTTTCGTCAATTCCACCGTGACGATAACTGATAAATGCTGTATATTTCATCCCCGTTCTTCCTTTCTGCTTATCTGCTATTCACTGGTTTCTTCATATGTCTTAAAGAATATATTTCTTCTGACCACATAAATATCATGAATATCATCTTCACGCATTACGATAAAATCGCCAATTTTGCCACGATAATATTTGTTTTCATCCCAGGCAGTAAAAATTTTCACATTCTTCTCTAATGGTTTTGCATAAATTTTGGAAGTACCCGTTGCAACACAAGAACGCATATGGTCCAGCAGTTTGTATACTTCCCCGTCGATATTGTTTCGGACTGTCGGTGCATATTCCATCATAAATTCCGGTGTATCATCCACATACCGGTACGTGCGTTCAAACTTATCTTTTTTAATCGGATATACTTCTCCTTCGATTCCTATCATAAAGTAAATATCTTTTTCGACAACGATATCAACGTCACCTTCCAGCGTACGCACCAGTACAGGAATGCCTTCTGGTAAAAAGTCCGTTGCAATAGCAACACCGACCGGAATTGCCTTTTTGTAATATGGCTTTAATTCTGTACGGTCCAATGTATAATCTTTTGCATAGATAACTTCATAGGAAGATAAATATGCCTCTATTCTTTCACTCAGAAATTCACTAAAATCCTTGTCCTGATATTTTTCATGATATGAATTTCCTGCAACAAATCCACCTGCCTTCGTCAGATGTCCTCCACCATTACCAACGCCTTCGCAGATAAATTCTGCCAGTTCATTTGCCTTAACTTCCTTCACGCAGCTGCGAATGGAAAGTTTAAAGCCACCCGGATTCGGATTATATGCCACACACATATCAATCTCTTCTACCTGAATAACAAAATCACTGATAATTCCAAGAATATTCGGGTCACACTGCTCAGCCGGAATTACTGAAAAGCGATGCTCCTGACAAAAAATTTCTTTTGTCAGTGCCGTACTGGCAATATTCAGTTCCCGCAAAGAAAGATTGGTATTCATCAGACGAAACAGTAAGGTATCGTTCTTATTTAAAGAATCTCTCATATCTTTATCCAATGGATGAAAAATCTCGGCAAACTGATTTGTATCATTGTACAGGCCATAATACAGTGCCGTTGACAAATTGATATCCTCACTGATGTCATATCCGATTTTTTGGAACAGACTCCATACAACGGTAGAACAGCTTCCCAGATTTGACTTGATGCAATCGTTTTCATTTTGCATCAGACCACACTGATGATGGTCCACCATTGCTACTTCCGGCACTTCAAATTTCGTCACATTACCTGAGCCATACTGGCAATCAGCCGTTATCAGTAAATCGCATTCCGGTGCCTCCGTAATATACTGAACCGGAATCTCAAGTTCCTGAATCATCATAACCAGGTTTGGTTTTGTAATCTGATTTCTGCCACCATAAACAAACTGCGTTTCAATCCCGTGATGGGAATAATAATGATATAATGCAAATCCGGACGCTAATGCATCTGCATCCGGATTATCGTGACACTGAATACAGATTTTCTTATGATTTAAAAAACGTGGTAAAAATTCTTCTGTTTTTTCTATCAATTCTGCCGTATCCCCCTCTGACTGTCCATCTTCTTTTATTTCTACAACTACCCGCATATCTTTCTCCATATACTCTCCTCCATAAAATGTATTTTTCGTTCTGCTGCATAAATATAAACGATTATACCATATTTTTGTATTTTTTACTACTATTTAGCACACAATTGCCCTGGCTTTCATCAGCAGATACACGCTCTGTCCTTGTGCACGATTTTGCTTATCTTAGCGCACAATTACTCTGGCTTCATATCCTCTTTCAAATAATTTCTGCGCTGCCTTCTGTGCTTTCTTCTTATCCGTAAACTTTCCGTGGCAGACGCGATAGCAACGGTTTACCGGTTCAATAAAAGAATCGATACTGTCTTCCTGCATATTTTTTGCCAGAAGTTCAGCATTCCGGTAGTGCATAAAAGTTCCCGTTTCTACACTGTAATTTTCCATTTCTGTTGCCTCCAGATTAGCTCCCTGAATGGTTTGCAAAATGCCGTCTGCAATTGCCTGCGCAATCTCCGGAAATTTCAAATCAAACAGCTGATTATCCTGTTCTGTATTGATAAAACCGACTTCTACCAGTGCTGCCGGCATATTCGTTCCCCGGAGGACTGCCAGATTCGGTCTGACAGATGTTCCCAGATTGGCAAATCCTGTTTTTTCCAATGCTGCATTAATATTTTGGGCAAAAAGCGCCGGAATCCCGGCATCCTCGTAAACTAAAGTCTGCACTCCGGAGTATGTATCCGGATTTTCACTGGAATTTCTGTGAAGGGAAATAAAATAAGATGCATCACTCCGGTTTGCAATATTAGCCTTTTCATTTGGACTCTGGTAAATATCTGTTGTACGGGTATAGAGCACATCCACTCCGCTGTTTTCTAATATATTGCCGACAGCCAGTGCCAGATTCAATGTGTCATTTTTTTCGGCCCTGCCTTCAAACACTGCTCCATTGTCATAACCACCGTGCCCGGCATCAATCATTACAGTTGCCATATCCATTACCCGGTTTTGCTTTTGGAATTAATATATGCAAAAAAAAGAGAAATGCAATTTGACTGCATTTCCCTTTTTCATTTTCTTATTAATGATTACTGTACAATCTCTTTTACCTTCGCAGCTTTACCAACTCTGTCACGAAGATAGAATAATTTAGCACGTCTTGCTTTACCTCTGCGTACTACTTCAATCTTGTCAATGATTGGAGAATGTACCGGCCATGTCTTCTCTACACCAACACCGTTAGAATTTTTTCTAACCGTGAAAGTTTCTCTGGCTCCACCATTCTGTCTTTTTAATACTGTTCCTTCGTATACCTGGATACGCTCTCTTGTACCCTCGATAACTTTTGCGTATACCTTTACAGTATCACCTACACGAAAATCTGCTACGTCAGACTTTAACTGTGCATCTTCAATTCCTTTGATAATATCGTTCATCGTGTGCCTCCTTTTAAATTTTGACATTCTTAATACTTATGTGCTTTTGCAACCGTAACAGAGGAATATCTCTACTCACAACTTCAATAGAATATCATACATAATTTCATAATGCAAGCATTTTTTCTGTTTTTCTGCATTTTTATTCTGCTCATTTGCATTTTAGGAAAACAAATCCAATAGTTCTTCTTTGCTTAGTTTATTAATAAACACTTCGCCCGAATCAATAATAGTATCCGAAAGTTCCCGTTTTTTCTGTTTTAACCGGTATATCTTTTCCTCAATGGAATTTTTCATAATATACCGTATCACATGAACTTTCTTATTTTGTCCTATCCGGTATGCTCTGTCTGTTGCCTGGTCTTCTACTGCCGGATTCCACCACGGGTCAAAGTGAATGACCGTATCGGCTCCCGTTAAGTTCAATCCCGTTCCACCTGCTTTTAAGGAAACCAAAAAGACCTTGACTTTGCCCTCATTAAATTCATTGACATAATGCTTTCTGTCAATCGCCTTCGTTGCCCCCGTCATATAGTAATAAGGAATCCCCAACACTTCCAGTTCTTTTGCAATAATGGATAACATAGAAGTAAACTGTGAAAAAATAATAACACTGTGTCCCCCTTCTAAAATTCCCGGTAACTGTTCTAACAACAAATCCATCTTGCCACTGCCACCCGTATAATTTTCTACAAAAGTTCCGGGATGACAGCAAATCTGACGCAGTCTGGTCAGGGCAGCCAGAATCTGAATTCGACCGGAACCACTCAGTATTTCTTCTCCCTCCTGTATTTCCGTCTGGATTCTGGACAGATAGGATAAATAAATTTTTTCCTGCTTTTTTGTCATTTCTGCCATGCGCGTAACTTCTGTCTTGTCCGGAAGTTCCTTTAAAACCTGCTTTTTCATTCGTCGCAGGACAAATGGCTGAATACGCAGTTTTAACTCTTTCATCTTTTGCGTATCTTCTCCCTGAACAATCGGTTTTTCATAAAGCGTACTAAATTTGTGGTAACCAGGGAAAAATCCCGGCATAATAAATTCAAAAATCGACCACAGCTCGGAAAGTGCATTTTCCACCGGCGTTCCCGTCAAAGCAAACCGGTGTTTTGCAGGAATGGATTTTACTGCTTTGGCACTCAGAGAGCCTGGATTCTTTATGAATTGCGCCTCATCAAGAAACATATGGTCAAAATTTTTATCCTGATAAAACGGCGCATCTTTCCGAATCAGAGGATACGTTGTAATAAATACCGTAACATCTTTCTTTGTTTCTATGATTTTCTGACGTTCTTGTGGTGTTCCCATCACGATTTCCGTAGAAATGGATGGTGCAAATTTTTCAAATTCTTCTTTCCAGTTGTATGCCAGAGATGTCGGGCAGACCACCAGCGTTTTGTCATCTGGATGGGCACAGATGTAAGTAATTGCCTGTAATGTTTTTCCCAATCCCATATCATCAGCCAGAATGCCACCCATTCCATAGTATGACAATGTCTGCAGCCACTGATATCCTACCTTCTGGTATGGCCGGAGTTCTGCCTGTACCGTTTTTGGGACAGACCATTCCGTTTTCTGTGGGAAACGCATATCATCTACTAGTTTCTGATAAGATGCTTCTTTTGTAATCCGGTTTCCTTTTGGAAGCATATCTTCCAGATACAATGCTGCTGATTTTGGCAATTGCAGATTTCCCTGCTCCGACATGGTACCATTTTCAATCATCCACGACAGATTTCCGATAGAATGACCGTTATCTTCCAAATCAATAAAAGCACCACTTTTCAGACGATAATATTTCTTTTTCAGACGAATGGCACGGAAAAACTCCTCTAATTCTTCTTTCGGAATCTGGGAATACTCCAGATTCATTTCCAAAAAGTCAATTCCGGTGTCCATACTGACTTTTCCCGTCAAAACTCCCGGCTTCTTTATGGAAGCTGATTTATACTGTTTTGAATAATATACTTCAAAATTGTCTGTCAGTACAGTCTGTTTTTCTGTCATCAGTGAAAAAATATCTTCTTCTTTTTTTAAGACAAAAATATCTTTTGCCACTTTAAAGTGGAAATCATACAGTAACCGTGTCAGCCTTTCTTCTTCCTCATAGTCACGCACCAGAATATATTTTCCGGAAGAAAACGGCAGCAGTGGATTAATCTTATAATTTCCATAAACAAACTGGATAGTTGCACTCAGATAATGTTTGTTTTTTGTAGAAATAATATCTAAATATAACTGTGGCACTAACGGCTCTACCACATAATTATTTTTTAACTCGGACGGTACTTCAACCTGCATAGACTTTTTGATAACCGGAAGTACCTTTTCAATAAAACCACTCTTATTTTCCCCACGAAATTCCAGCACACTGCCTTCTTCTGAAAAAAGGGTAGAATAAAAAGGCAAAATATTGCAGATATAATCTTTTTCGGGCAAATAAAGACAGTTCTGATAAAACAAAATGCTGCCATCTTCACAAAGTGATATTACTTTCTGCTCATTTTTTCCTTCTAACAGCAGATTGTCCTGTTCTAATTTTAATTGCAATGCAATCTGGGGATTGCCTTCCAGAATTTTTACCTCAGGATAGGTTTTTCCGTATAATTGCAGACTACAATTCATTCCAGTAGCAAGATGAAGCAGTTTTACCAGCATTTTCTTTGATAAAACAAGTTCCTGACGGTTAAAGAGATTAGAATAATATGTTTTTCCCAGCGTTTCCTGTACTTCAAAAATCTCCATCAGATACTCTAAAATCTGACGGGAAGTTTCTTCAAACTCACATTCTCCCGGAATGAAACAAAATTCTTTTCCCAGACGAATCGTTTTCTCGTAATAATAGTCTTCAATAAATTTTTTGGTATTGGAAACCTTGTACATTTTAGTACAGCCTGCATACAGGTTCAGATATGCTTTCGCCTCATGCTCCTTGAGAAATTCTGTAATCTGAATCTGCATTTCGACATGATAATATTGTGGTGTAAGCTGACGATATTCTCTTTTGCGAAAATATTCTACTATCTGATAAGCTGTTTTGTCTTCCGGATTCTGGTTCTTTGTCACTTCCTGCATTTCCTGGTAATCAGCAATAAACAAAAGTGTTGCTACAACATGCTTGCAGGCTCCTTTATATTTAACATGTGCAGGACAATTACAGGTATGCAGGATTTCTTCCTCCGTAGGCTGTATCGTTACAATATACTGGTTGCTGCCTCTTACCACAGAACGGTACTGCTTACTGGTTTCATTCCAGGTGACTTTTGTAACGGCATGCGCTGCATAATAACGCATTCCCCTGTAATATACAGTTTCTGAAGATGCCATCTGTCGTATCACTTCACGTGTTATATTTGACATATGATATCATACCCTTCCTATCTAATCTATCATTCTCTGTCGATTAATCTCAATTTTTCTGCCAGCATTGCCATGCGTCTTCCCATAGGGAAATCATATAATTCCTGACGGTTTAAGCCTTTTAATTTTAAAATCAGACAGAAATATACAATGACAGCCGCCAGTATTGCCGGTATTAAAGCAATATAAATACGGTGTGACAATGCAAAAAATACTTCGTACACCAGATACGTCACGACACCCATAACACAGGATGACAATAATGGAATACAAAAAGTTTTTGTAACTTCCTGACGAAATCCCAAATATTTTTTAACCGATTTTGCATTTAAAATGCAAACAAGCAACGGATATGTCACATTTCCAATCACAAGGGCATATGCCCCCAAATCTGTCCAAATCAGAAGACCATAGACCAGACCAATATGAATAATCAGCGAAACCAATGAGTGGTATACCGGAAGATTCATCCTGTCAATACTTTGCAATACACCACTTGTAACCGTCGATAATGCATAAAAAATCACGCAGGAAGAACCAGTCAGTAACATTGTTCCACCTATCACATAATCAGAACCCGGAAACAATAACCGGATAATCGGTGTGGAAAGCACTGCCAGTCCCATCGCTGAAGGGAATGCAATCATCATATTAAACTTCACGGAAAGTCCCACTTTGTAATGAGTATCTTCAATATTTTTTTGCATATAGGAAGCAACCAGCCCTGGTACCATGGAGGAGGCGATTGCTGTCGATACGGCAATCGGCACGCTGACCAGAACACGGTATTTCGTGCTGTAAATGCCCAGTAAAGAACTGACGGCTGTATCGGAAAATCCTTTTTTCCCCATTGCCATATTAAATAATGTTACATCAACAATACCACTTAACTGATATACCGTCTGGCTCAAAATAATAGGAACTACCGTGCTGAAAATCAGACGATACGTTACTGCCAGTGACTCTTTTTCGGAAACCCGGTCCCTTCGCATCTGCTTTTGCATAATCGGCCGGTACATCAGATAAATCATAAATAAAATAACCAGTGCCGTCAAAGCGCCAAAACAGGTTCCTAATGTACCTCCGGCAGCCCCCCAGGCTGAAACCTTAGAGGATGCACTGTGTGCACGCATTAACATATATGCTGCAGCCACGCTGACAAAAGCATTGACTATCTGTTCAAATATCTGTGATATTGCTGTTGGCATCATTGTATTTCTGCCCTGGAACAGACCACGGAACACACCCATAACAGCAACGATAAAAATGGTAGGTGCCAAAATTCTAAGTGGAATCGCAATTCCGTGGTACTTTGAGAAAAACCTTGTTTCCAGCCAGTCTGCGCCAAAATACACAAACAATGCTGCTGCTCCACCGGATATAATCGAAAATACCATAGAGCATCTCATAATAAAATACGCGTTTTTATATTGCTTCTTCGCACATTTTGCTGATACCATCTTAGAAACTGCCATTGGCATTCCATAGGAAGAAATTATCAATAAAATGTTATAGATTTCAAATGCTGCAGAATAAATACCATTTCCTTCATCGCCTATGATATTGGCCATCGGAATACGGTAAACCATGCCTATGATTCTGACCAAAATAGAAGCAAGTGCTAAAATACTGCCCTGCTTCAAAAAACTGCCTGCCGTCTTTTTATCGGAAGTTTCCATCGACTACTCATCCCTTCTATTCGTTACGTGTAATTCCTAAATTCTGTAAAATCTGCTCCTGCTTTTTCTCCATTACTTCTCTTTCGTCGTCTTCCATATGGTCATACCCCATCAGATGCAGCATACTGTGTGCAGTCAGAAAGGCAATCTCTCTGGAAAGTGAATGACCATATTCTTCTGCCTGCTCCCGTGCACGCTCTACGGAAATAACAATGTCACCTAACAATAATTCTGATGTTTCCAAATTAAAATACATATTTTTTGCAGCAACAGAATCCAAATGAGAAAAATCTCCCGGTATTTCATATTCCACCATCGGAAAAGACAGTACATCTGTCGGCACATCCAGTTCGCGATATTCCTGGTTCAGTTCCCGTATCCCCTCGTTATCTGTCAACGTAATATTTACCTCACACGGATATGGGCATTCTTCCGTGCGAAGTGCCTCTTCTACGACTTTTTCCAGCAATGCTTCATAATCAAATTCCAATTCGTCTTCTATTTCTTTCTCAAATAATATCCCCATGCCTGTCCTCCATATTATTCCTCAGTAAACGCATTTTGTATATAATAATTTTTCAAAGTCATAAGCTGTTCATCTGTAAGACCGGATTCTGCAAGATTACCTTTCTCAATCCGGTTTTTGAAAATACTGGCTACTAACTGTTCTTTTGTAATCTTTTTTCCTTTGCCACTCTTATTCAGATAATCACTTGTTGATACAATGCAATCTGTCAGCATAACAATTGCTGCTTCTGCACTTTTGGGCAATTCATATCCTGTGCTGTGCTGACGCATAACGTCCAGCAGACAGTCTGGAAAATTTGCTTTTTTCCCTAATGCAATGCCTTCTTCGATATAATTTTTTTCATCAGAAATTCTGCCGACTTCATGATACATACCACCAGTTTTTGCCAGAAGTTCATTTGCTCCAATCGTTTTTGCAGCCCCTTCCGACAACATACTGATTTTCATAGAATGTGATAACAGTGCCATCGAATACGTTTCCATTCTCATCAGCAAATCGCTGTCCGGTTCTAACAGACAAAGCATTTTTAGCTGTATGTCTTTTTCTTTCTCTGTATAATGACGCAGATACAGATACCCGGTCAAAACCATAATAAGAAGGCTGACAACTTCCACAACTGCTGCAAACCAGTCAGATTTCATTGCTGTCCAGTCAAACTGACGAATGGCAAATTGCAAAGTCAGGTCACTGGCAATTAAGATAACAGACAGATAGATGAGAATCTGCTTCTGCTCCAGCTGCGAAAAAAGCAATGCCAGAACAATTCCCATCAAAAGATATAGTAAAAAGCGATAAATATCTTTATCTGCTGAAAGTACCATAATAACATACTGTATCATTAAATATACATAGCAGGAAATAGAAACTTCCATCCCTGCATCGAGAGCCGTTACAACAATCAGAAAAAGCCACATC
>JAQYCU010000042.1 GCA_028724545.1 bacterium | reverse complement strand
TTTAAGGATGTTTTTCCTCATCCTTTATTTAGAATTTTCAGGGTTGTTTTACTGTTCAGTTATCAAGTTTCGTTTTGACTTTTTCTTTCTTCTTTTTAATAAGAAAGTTTCTGTCATGGAACTGCTTTGCAGTTACATTTTTGTGCTGTCGATTTTTTTCTTACTTTTTCGGCAACGAATGCTATGTTATCACTTTTATTTTTACTTGTCAACAACTTTTTTAAATTTTTTTGCATTTTTTTGTAATTTTGTTTTGCGCAAAAAAATGCCATCCCTTTCAAATAGCGTAGAGATGGCATTTTTATGGTGTAATTTTGTTTTATTATTTATGATTAGATTTTTATGAGGTGATTTCTATTTTATAATTTGCTCTATTATTCTTTGCCGTTGTGCTCTCCTGTAATGGAAAAAATTACCCATTCGGAAATATTAACGGCATGGTCGCCGATGCGCTCAAAATATTTTGCAATCATAAGTAAATCCATTGCCTGCTCACTTATTTCAGAGTCCGTATGAATCAATTCTACAATCGCCTTTTTTACCTGTGCAAACAAAGAATCTACAACATCATCCTGATGAATGACATCACGCGCCTGCGACACATCTTTATTGACAAAAGCATCTATGCTGCCCACCAGCATAACTGTTGTTTCTTTTGCCATTTTCCGGATTAGTTCCAGATTGATTTTCGTATTTTCTTTTGCCAAATAAATCGTAATTTCTGAAATATCAGCAGCATGGTCGCCAATCCGTTCCATGTCGGTAATCATCTTCAAGGCTGAAGAAACCGTGCGTAAATCCTTTGCAACCGGCTGCTGGTGCAATAACAGTTTCAGGCAAAGTCCTTCTATTTTCTTTTCCTGCTGGTCAATATCGGCATCTGCCTCGATTGCTTCCTTCGCAACTTCAATATCTTTATTAACCAGCGCATGGATAGCCTTTTCTATTGCTTTTTCAATCATACTGCCCATTTCAATCATTTCATTGTTCAGAGTAACCAATTGTTTTTCAAATTCATTTCGCATACATTTTCCCCCTATCCAAAACGTCCTGTGATATAATCTTCTGTCTTCTTATTCTTTGGCATAGAGAATAATTTGTCAGTATCGTCATACTCAATCATTTCTCCCAGCAGGAAGAATGCTGTCTTATCCGAAATACGGGTTGCCTGCTGCATATTATGTGTTACCATAACAATTGTGTAATCTTTCTTTAATTCCATTGCCAGGTCTTCAATGCGTGAAGTCGAAATCGGGTCCAGTGCAGATGTCGGCTCATCCATCAGAATAACCTCTGGTTCTACTGCTAAAGCACGGGCGATGCATAAACGCTGCTGCTGTCCACCAGACAAACCTAATGCTGACTTTTTCAGACGGTCTTTGAGTTCATCCCAGATAGCTGCCTGACGGAGTGATTTTTCTACAATAGCATCTAATTTCTGTTTTGAACGGATTCCATGTGTACGTGGTCCATACGCAATATTATCATAGACACTCATCGGAAATGGATTGGGGTTCTGGAATACCATACCAACTCTTTTTCTCAGAAGGTTGACATCCATATTGCCATAAATATCTTCTCCTCCCAGTTTGACTTCACCCATAACCTTGCAGCCTTCTACCAAATCGTTCATACGGTTTAAGGTTTTCAAAAAGGTAGATTTGCCACAGCCGGACGGTCCGATAAATGCCGTAATCTGCTTCTCCGGAATATCCATAGACACATTTTTTAATGCGTAAAAATCACCATAGTATAAATTAAGTTTGTCAACATGAAACTTCGCTAAACGGTTATAGGAAGTTTCTTCCTGTTTCATTGTATTTTCCAAAATAATTGAATTATCCATATATTACCTCATTTCTGCGCTGCCTCATATGCTTTGCAACGCCCTGCACTGCACCACTTCATATGTCGCGCTGTTTCCTACACTGCACCAAATTAATCTGCTTCCTTTGCTGCCAGTTTCTTGCCCAGAAAATTGGACAGCATATTGATAAAAATAACCATAATCATCAGCACAACTGCCGTTGCAAAAGCCTGATTGGTATTTAAACCTTCTTTCGACAATAAATACATATGCACAGATAATGTTCTGGCTGATGAAAAAATATTTGAAGGCACTTCTGCCATTGTACCTGCCGTATATATCAGTGCTGCCGTTTCGCCAACAATTCGTCCTGTTGCCAGAATAACACCAGAGAGGATTCCCGGCACTGCTGCCGGAAGCACAATCCGGAATACTGTTCTCAGTCTTCCGGCTCCTAAGCCAAAACTTCCTTCCCGGTATTTATACGGAACTGCTAACAAAGCCTCTTCCGTGGTACGCATAATTGTCGGTAATACCATAATAGCAACCGTCAATGCACCGGATAGCAATGATAGACGCATTTTAAGCATTGTTACGAAACACAACATACCAAATAAACCATAAACGATAGAGGGAATACCGGACAGTGTTTCTGCTGTAATTCGTACTATCTTGACTAAACGATTTCCCTTTTTTGCATATTCCACCATATAAATCGCTGCAAAAATTCCCAGTGGAACTGCTATAATCAAAGCAAGTGCTGTCAATAATAATGTATTAATGATAGAAGGTAACATCGATACATTTTCTGAATTGTATTCCCACTGGAACAAATCCGGTGTCAAAAACGGAATTCCTTTAATCAGAATGTATGCAATCAAATATACAAACACCAGCGTGGTAATGGCAGCAGCAAGAATGGTCAAAAAGCAAACTATCATAGAACCAGGATGTTTCAGATAGGACTGCATCTTCTGCTTAAATGTCTGTCGGTTAATCGCTACACCAGTATTCTCCATATTATGCTACCTCCTTTCGTTTCAAAATAGAAAACAGGGAATTTATGATAAGAATAAAAACAAATAACACAACACCTGTAGCAATCAGTGCCTCACGGTGTAAATCTGTTGCATATCCCATCTCCATAACAATGTTTGCTGTTAAGGTTCTGGCACCTTCAAATAATCCCTGTGGCATTCTCGGCTGATTGCCGACTACCATAATAACAGCCATTGTTTCACCGATGGCACGGCCTATTCCTAATACAATTCCTGCCATAATGCCTGATTTTGCAGCAGGAACTACGGTACAGAATACACTTCTTTCGTGAGTGGCTCCCAAAGCCAGAGCGCCCTGATAATATGTATCAGGAACAGCACGGATGGCTGACTCGGATACGCTTACAATTGTTGGCAAAATCATCATTCCGAGGAGGATTGCTGCTGTCAGTATCGACAGTCCGTTGCCACCAAACTGCTCACGAAAATTGTCACGGATAAACGGTACCAGTACCATCAGACCAAAGAAACCATATACAACAGATGGAATACCTGCTAATAATTCCACGCCTGACTTTAACGGACGATAAATTTTTTTCGGGCAGAATCTTGCCATAAAAATAGCAGTTAAAATTCCAATCGGAACGCCAACAATAATGGCACCTGCTGTTACATAAATACTACCCAGAATGAAAGGCATAATTCCGAAAATTTCATTTCCCGGTCTCCAGACATCTCCTAATAAGAAATTGCCTACACCGATTTTTCCGATGGCCGGAATACCATTTGCAAACAGAAATACACAAATCAGTACAACACACAGCACGGAAACACAGGCACAAATCAGAAATACGATTTCCATTACTTTTTCCCTTACGTTTTTACTTCTCATATTATTCCTCATTTCTACAGAACCTGCTTCTATCTTCAAAAAGGGATAAGCCCTCTCTTACAAGATAGGGCTTTTCCTTACTATTTTTCTTTTTGGATAATAGAACTCAGAAAATATTTCTTGTCAGATTTTAATTACTTTACATCTTTCCAATCTGTTGTTTCACCTGTGAAGATTTTCTTTACAAGGTCTGCTGAAATATCCTCTGCCTCATTTTCTGTGTTGACGATAACAGCGATACCATCAATAGCAATTACCTGTGACTCTAAACCTGCACTTGTTTCAGAATCTTTTAATTCACGGGATGCCATACCGATGTCACATGTACCATCTGCTGTTGCTGTCATTCCTGTAGTAGAATCACTTTCCTGTACTTCGATTTCAGCACCTGTGTTTACTTTCTGATATGCTTCTGCTAATTTTTCCATAACTGGTGTAACAGAAGAAGAACCTGCTACTACGATTTTACCTGTTGCATTGTTTGATTCAAAATCTTTCTGGTCATCAATCTGGATGTAACCTTTTTCTTCTACTACTGCCTGACCATCCGGGCTTAAGATGTAGTTAATGAAATCCTGTGCAACATCACTTACTTCACCCTTTGTAGCGATGTTAAATGGTCTCTGGATTTTATAATCTCCAGATTTTACATTTTCCGCAGTTGCTTCTACACCGTCTACTTTTAAAGCCTTAACCGTATCATTTAATGCTCCTAATGATGTATAACCGATTGCATACTCATCACCGGCTACTGTTGTCATCATTGTTTCTGTACTATTTGCTACAGCAGCATCTGTTGTTGTCTTATCAACTTTCTCGCCGTTTTCATCTTCTTCTTCGATACCAAACAGTTCAATAAATGCACCTCTTGTACCAGAACCATCTTCTCTTGTTACTACCGTAATCTGTTTTGCTGCATCAGATGATTTTTCGGAACTGTCGTTGCCTGATGAACCACATCCTGCTAAAAGTCCTGTTGCACACACTACACTTAATCCTAATGCTGCTAATTTTTTTAATCTCATAATTTTTGTCCTCCTTCTTGCGTCTTTCCTGACGCACATTCTGTCCGGTATCCTGACAAGTCTGTTTTTCTCCCGTCACGTTTTCCGGACAGGGGCTTTTCTCTGCCCGTTATTTTTTCTTTTCTGTCATTTGACAATCATTATGTTACTGTATCAATGTAAAATACACTATCATTTCAATCTGTAATTTATGTAAAATATGCGTAAAATTTCAAACGTGCATTTTTTCATCAAAAAACACATATAGTTATAGCAATAACCCATCCATTTTTATGGAGGCAGTATGAAACATTATTCTAGATTTTTCTCTAACAAATCATATACGGCAGCAGCTGCTGCCACCCAAAACCGGTCTGAAAAGAAAGAAAAAACAGAATCCGGCACCCTTCCAGACAAAGACTATGATGTAAATAAAGAAATTGATTCCATCGGTGCTTTTGTACGCAGTGGACTTTTTGTGCTATCGGTTATTTTTATTGCCGGGGCTGCCATATCATATGGGCAGAAAAACCTGGCTCCTGCTTCTAACATGCCTTCTGCAATAGCAAATAAAAAACTTCCTATCTACTGTGTTGACACGGATAAAAAACAGGTTGCTTTAAGTTTTGACGCAGCCTGGGGGAATGAAGACACCCAAAAAATCTTATCCATCTTAAAGAAGAAAAAAGTCCACGCTACTTTTTTTATGACAGGTGGATGGATTGAAAAATACCCGGATGATGTCAAAGCAATCCAGAAAGCCGGTCACGAACTGGGCAACCACAGCGAAAATCATAAACAGATGTCAACCCTTTCTGCCGAAGAATGCAAAGCCGAAATTATGAAACCTCATCAAAAAGTCAAGGAACTGACCGGAACCAATATGACAGTTTTTCGTCCTCCTTATGGCGATTACAATGATACTCTGATTGATGCAGCTAAAGAATGCAACTATTCTGCCATTCAGTGGGATGTTGACAGTCTGGACTGGAAAGACTACGGCACAGATTCCATTTTAAATACGGTTCTCAACCATAAACATCTCGGCAACGGCTCCATCATTCTTTGCCACAATGGGGCAAAATATACAGCAGACGCTCTGGAAGCACTAATCGACGGACTACAGGAAAAAGGTTTTACACTCGTCAGAATGTCTGAGCTGATTTATACCGAAAATTATGAAATGGATACCGAAGGCAGACAACACAGCATTTCTGCAACACCTTCCACCGAAACAACAGAAACCAGATGAATTTCCTATGTTGACAATCTAATTTCTTGCTTTTATTATATTTAGTGCAGTTTTTTTGAAAAACGCCAAAATTTGTCAGCATATGCTAAATATACTCTGCTGTAACAATTTATCAAAATCACTTATTAAGTACGAAAAGAGGTATCCTATGAATCAAAACCCTTTAGGCACTGATAAAATAAATACATTGTTGGGAAAATTCGCCGTACCAAGTATTATCGCTATGCTGGTCAGTTCCTTATATAATATTGTTGACCAGTTTTTTATCGGACAAAGTATCGGCGCACTCGGTAATGCAGCAACCAACATTAGTTTTCCTTTGTCTATTTCCTGCATTGCCATTGCATTGCTTTTTGGCATTGGTGGTGCTTCTTCTTTTAATATTTCCATAGGAAAAGGACAAACCATTCCCGATGAGCAAAAAAAAGCCCCTTACTATATCGGCAACACAATCACGATGCTGATTGCGCTGGGCACACTGCTTTACCTGATTACACTGCTCTTTCTGGACCCACTGCTGATTTTCTTTGCAGCTCCGGACAATGTACTTCCTTATGCCAGAACATATACCAGAATCGTAGCCTTCGGCTTTCCTTTTGTCATTCTGGCTACCGGTGGCTGCCATCTGATTCGTGCCGATGGCCGTCCAAAATTTGCAATGGTTTGCAATCTGGCCGGTGCCGTTATCAATACAATTTTAGATGCACTCTTTGTATTTGTTTTTGAATGGGGTATGGCCGGTGCAGCAGCAGCTACCGTAATCGGACAAATTGTTTCTGCAGCTATGGCTATTGCGATGCTGATGCATTGCCAGACAGTTTCCCTGAAGAAAATACATTTTGTCCCACAAAAACGCTATATTGGAAGAATCATTTCTCTTGGTGCTGCCCCTTGCACCAACCAGCTCGCTATGATGATTGTGCAAATTGTAATGAACAAATCCCTGAAATACTATGGCTCGCAATCTATTTATGGCGAAGCGATTCCTCTTGCCTGTGCCGGCATTATCACAAAGGTCAATCAGGTATTTATGGCATTTATTATCGGTATTTCGCAGGGCGTGCAGCCAATTGTCAGTTTTAATTACGGAGCAAAAAAATATGGCCGTGTCAAGAAAGCCTATCTGCTTGCAATCGGCTATGGTTTCCTGCTGTCATTTCTGGCATTCTGTATGTTCCAGTTTATGCCACACCAAATCATCTCCCTTTTCGGAAATGGTTCTAAAGAGTACTATTTGTTTGCAGAAAATTATTTCAGGATTTTCCTGTTCTTTACATTTTTGAACTTTTTGCAGCCGATTACTTCCAATTTCTTTACGGCTATCGGCAAACCAAAAGGTGGTATTTTTCTGTCTTTAACCCGTCAGATTCTCTTTTTGCTGCCACTGATTCTCATTCTTCCGGTAATTCTGGGAATTGACGGTATTATGTATGCCGGTCCGGTAGCAGACTTAATGGCAGCTATCACTTCTGTTGTGATGGTAGCTGTCGAACTGCACCATCCTGCTTACCGAAAATAATCACTTTTTGCATCAGAAAATACACTATCCGTATCTATTATGGATAGTGTATTTTTTTATAGAAATGTTTCATTTTTTACAAAAGGTTGACAAATTGTTACATAAATGTTACAATTTATTTCGTTGAGTCGCAAAAATTGTTACAAATTCATTGCACTATGATGCAATAACGAGCAAATAAGCAGCAGTATACAAATCGCTCTGATGGCAGACGAGATATCAGAGATTTCCTCGTCGCCTTTCGCAACAAGCTGCTCAGAAATGAGGATTATTATGAAAAAATTTGGAATAATACTTGCATTACTTTTTATATGTACTTTCGTAGGATTTTCAGCAAGCAAATCTACTGCTTCTGCTAAAATTTCCATCAGCAAAATCCGAAAACAGTGCAGCACAGAAAAAAAAGCAAGAAAATATATGAAGAAAATCACATTTAAAGTATGGGATTATAAAGGAAAGAAGAAAGTAACGAGAGTAAAATCCATCTATGTGCATAAAGCAGTAGCAAAAAGATATAAAAAAGCATTTGACCGTATCTACAAAGGAAAGGAAAAATTCCCTATTCATGATGTCGGAGGATTCGATTGGCGTGGTTCTACCAAATCGTTACATTCATTAGGTCTTGCCGTTGATATTAATTCCAATGAAAATTATTTAATTGACGGTGGCAGGGTTATGGCTGGAAGCCTTTGGAAACCAAAGAAAAATCCTTACTCCATTCCGAAACACGGAGATGTCGTAAAAGCAATGAAAAAATCCGGTTTCAAACAGTGTATCTGGGGAAACCGTAGAGACTATATGCATTTTTCTATTGGTGGTTATTAATACGAAATACAAGGAGAACATACCAAAGCGTATGTTCTTCTTTTTTGCAAAATTATACTTTACAAACACTGTAAATAGTACCATACTATACTAATAATACGCTTATTCTGCTTTGCAAAGGATACGATATGGTTATCTTAGCCTGTTTTGCAAATGGCAGTCCTACGCTTATCATTATCACAATTTATATAATAGGAAAAGAGGATTCTAATGAAAAATATACTAAAAAAACGGCTCTTCAATCCAAAAGAGGAAATAGCACACAAAAATATTCCTGCCAATGAAAAGCTGCAAACTGACGCAAACGCATCCGACAGAAATTTGACGATGCAATCTGGCAAAGGTGCATCCGACCAAAATCTGCCGGTACAGACCGTCAAAAGTGCATCTGACAGAAATCTGCCCGTAGAAACCAGCGAAAGTGCGCCTGGCGTGCTTTCATCTGCGCAAAAAGATATGGTTTTTGAAAATATGAGCGACGGCGTTATTACCGTAAACGCTGCAGGTGACATTACTTATATGAATTCTGCCTGCGAAACTATTTTTAACATACAGATTGCTGATTTTGAAAATAAATCGTTTCAGGAATGTTTTTTGCAAAACAAGAAAAATAAAGCATTTAACAAATTCTTTCAAACTATTTTAAAAAAGAACACCGTTTCTGAAAACAGCATCGTAACATATCAAAAAGACGGTAACGTACGGTATTTTTCGATTAAAATTTCCCTGTTGCATCAGGGGGATACCAAATTAACCAAAAAAGATGACTTTCCGGGTATGCTGATTCTGATAGAAGATATTACGCAGCAACAGCGATTAAAGCAGTTAGAGCGCGACAGTGCCGTAACTTTTTCCGGCATTATATTCTGCATCAGCATTTACCTGTCTATCTGGAGTCTGATTCGTTTTACACTTCACATTCATTTAAACACTTCCTATTACACTTTAATGATTGAAGGAATGACTTTTCTCCTATTTTTAGAAATACTTTTCCTGACAAGTCTGTCAATGCGCGATATCGGTCTTGTGCCAAAGCTTTCCACGCTCAAGAAAAATACGCTGGAAACGATTTGCATTGCTGCCATTGCCTGCTCTGTTATGATAATTGCAAAAGTTATTTTAAAACTGCTTGGATTTCCGGTCAAAGAGCGCTTTTTTGGTGGTTCACTTCACGGAGCCTACACCTACCTTTTTACTGCCTTTGTCCAGGAATTTTTGGCAAGGGGTGTCATTCAGACCTGTGTAAAATCCCTTATGAAAATTAAGCATCAAAAACCTTTCAGCATTCTGGTCACTTCGCTTTTATTTTCGCTGATGCACCTGCCGTTCGGTTTCATTTTCATGATGGGAGCATTTGCACTGAGTCTTGCGCTTGGTTATATTTTTGAACGTCACGAAAATTTATGGGGATGTGCCTTTTTACACTGGAGCTGTGGCTATATTGCCATGTCACTCTTTTTCTGACAGACAGGATTTTTCACTGCCAGAATGTCCTGAAATTTCTTTTTAGGACATTCTGGCAGTTACTTTTTGCCTGACTTATCCTTTCTTAAGAAACTTACGCATTTTCTTTATTTGCCAGATGGTCGATTGCTTCCACCACTGCCTGCAGTTCTGCTAAATCCTGCCCCTTAAAATGCTGCATGGCTTCCCCTATTTTTTGCACATGCATACGTGTTTCGTTCCCACTTACCAGAAAATCACATGTCACATTCAATATTTCTGCCAAATGGTATAATGTCATTGCCGAAAAACCTTTCTTACCGTTTTCAATCTCATACAAAAATTTAGATGAAATATCCACCAGTTTTGCCAATGTTTCCCTTGTGTACCCTTTCTGCACACGCAACATAGCGATTCGTTCTCCGACTTCTGCATAAAATGTCTGCATTTTTTCATCATCTCCCGATATCAAAATACCAAATATAATTTTCTTCTGCCACTTCCTATCCTACATTTTTCTATTACCGATAATACCTATTTCATCCGATATCCTATGCTTACTCCAACACTACTCTTTCATTCAATGCTCATTCGCCTGCTCCGGTATCCTCTTTCTTCTTATACCCTTTCGTCTGCCCTGGCAATACTCTTTTATTTGATGCTCTTTCGCCTAATCTAAACTGCTACACAATTGCACATAAAAAGAGCGTCTGTATGGTGTCCATCATATCTGCCATACAAACGCTCTTATTTTTCATACTCTCTCTTTATAAAGTGCCTAGAACTCAGGTTCAATTAATCCGAATGTATTTCCCTTTCTCTTATAAACAACATTTACTTCATCTGTTACAGCGTTTCGGAATACATAGAAATCATGACCTAACAAATCCATCTGGATACATGCCTCTTCAGGGTCCATTGGCTTCATTGCAAATCTCTTAGAACGGATAATCTTGATCTCATCATCCTCTTCAATATCCTCTTCTACAAAAGACTTGCTTAAGCTGGCTGCTGCCTGCTTCTGCTCTACCAGTTTATTTTTATACTTTCTTAACTGACGCTCGATGATTTCTTCTACTAAATCAATAGATACATACATATCGTTGCTAACCTGCTCAGCACGAACGATATTTCCCTTCATAGGAATTGTAATCTCTATCTTTTGCCGTTCCTTTTCAACACTCAAGGTAACATGTACTTCTGTGTCCGGAGTAAAATACCTTTCTAGTTTTCCAATCTTTTCATGGATTGCTGATTTGAGTCCGTCTGTCACATCGATATTTCTTCCGCTAATGATATACTGCATAGTTACCACTCCTTTACTGTTTTCTTGTCCCTATTATACACTACATATTGTGCAAAATCAAGTAAAAATGCACAATGATAATGTATTTTTACACCTTTTTGTTGGACAATTTTACTTATTTTTCCCATTTTCTGCAAGATAAAGGCACTTCAAATATACTGATAATAACAAAATACTATCAGACAATTTATCAGACAAATTCTAGGCAGATTTTTGCTATTTTTGCATCAAAATTTTGCTTTTCATTCCTTTCAAAAAATTGTTAATAATGTGCAAAACTTCGTTAATAACTAGGTTTTTTGTACTTTTTTCGCACAACGAAATGTGGATAACACTTTAGTTATCCACATTTTTCGCGTTATTTTACCTATAATTCACCTTGAAATAACATTTTTTTGACATATTCCGATTTTCTAAACGCATATACAATCCTCTTAATTGTCTGACAATTCCAACTTATTCTGGTTCTCACAATTTTCCCAATCCTCTCCCCGATATGACGATATGTTTTCGTAAAAAGTACACTTTCATTGTCAGGCAGAAACAATATTATTGTGGTCATACTTTTTCATTCTACTTCAACTCCTGACAAAGAGCCGTAATTTTCTTTCCAGACAAACAATATTGCCGTATTCGTATTTTTTATGAAACGCAAAAAGAGACTGTCAAATAACAGTCTCTCTTTTTCATAATAATATGTAATTATCCGATTACTTTCTTAACAGCCTCTAATACACGGTCTGCCTGGAACGGTTTTACAATGAAGTCCTTCGCTCCATTCTGGATAGCTTCAATAACCATTGCCTGCTGACCCATTGCAGAACACATAATAACATTTGCTCCACCATCGATTTCTTTTATTTTCTTTAATGCCTGAATACCATCCATCTCCGGCATTGTAATATCCAGTGTAATAAGGTCTGGCTTTAACTCTGTATATTTCTGAACAGCAACTACACCATTCTCAGCTTCACCAACAACATTATATCCACCTTTTGTTAAAATATCTTTTACCATCATTCGCATGAATGCAGCATCATCAACAATCAGAATATTATTTCCCATAATTTTTCTCCCTTACTATAATATGTTTAAATCAAGCATGAGCATCACGCTTTAGCGAGACAATATCAGTATGCAACCTCTTCAAAATAACTATACTCATTATATATCTTCGCCTATTTTTTGTCAAGATAAATGAGCAATTGTCGAAAACGGCATCCTGATAACATTTCAAATATCATCTTAATAATATTTTGAGCTTCCCCACAAATTATTTTTTCGCAATTCCAGATATTCTGCATATGCTTTTTCTAAAATCTGCTTTTCGTTCGTAAATTTCAAAAGATGATATGCTTCATGATATTTATAATATCCTGAATCACGAAAATATTCTTCCTTTTGTGGCTTACTAAAGTAACTTTCTCCCATCATAAGATACCAGTGCACATCTTTCACTACGACATCTGCAGGTGTATTAAATGTGTATTGGCTTTTCCCTACATACTTAATAATACTTGCATCAGCACTTGTTTCTTCCTTTACTTCCCGTAGTGCTGTTTCGTTAAACTGTTCTCCTTCTTCGACAGTCCCTTTCGGCAGCACCCAGCCTTCATACCGGTTTTTGTAATTTTTATACAGGAGTAAAATCTTTCCTCTGAAAATCACCACACCGCCACAACTTGTTGCCTCTATCATTGCAATTCCTCCCAGGTTGGTGTGTTTCTATTACTAAAAACAGTATACCTTGTTTTTTCTTTCTTTGCAATGCAAATTTCTTCTTAATCAAAATATCTAAAATTCCTTAATCAAGATAATTTGAAAACATCTGACGGGCAATTGGCACAGCATACTGGCTTCCTGTTCCAGCTCCTTCTACTACAATGCTGACTACAATTTTCGGATTATCTGCCGGAGCAAATCCAACGAACCAGGCGTGAGAAGTTCCTTCCGAATCAAACTCAGCAGAGCCTGTCTTGCCTGCCACAGAATAAGGAAGAGAGCGCAGGGAAGAACCCGTTCCATCCGTAACAACTGCTTTCATCAGGTTTGTCATTTTCTGGGCAACCCACTCATCCACAATCCTGCCTTGCGATTCCGGTTCATAACTTGTGACTGTTTTCTGGTCATCATTTTCTAAATAATCTACTACATATGGTTTCATCATAACACCGTCATTTGCAATCGTAGCCGTTATCAGGGCGTTTTCCAGCGGCGTAATCATCGTCTTTCCCTGCCCGATAACCGTTTGGGTCACTTCTCCGGTATCTGATTTCTTATCAAGTGAAAATTTGCTTTGATTATATTCAAAATCAACATCTAATTTTTTGTTAAACATAAATTTTTCTGTCAGTTTCCGGTAAGAAGTCAAATCTAACTGTGTTCCTATCTTCGCAAATGCACCATTGCACGATTTTGCAAGGGCTGATTTCAGTGACAGCCTTCCGTGACGTTCTTTGCCATAACAATTAATGACATTTCCTGAAAAACTTTCCGAGCCGCTGCACTGATAACGAAAATCCTGATACTCATCCGGATTTTCTATCATATATTCCATTGCCGTCATCAGTTTGAAGGTAGAACCCGGTGGATAAAGTCCCTGCGTGGCACGGTTAACCAGAGCCGACTCTTCATCAGAATTTTTCACCAGCTGCTCCCAGTTTTTTTCTACCGTGTTGGGATTATATGCCGGTTTGGATACCATAGCCAGAATTTTTCCCGTAGACGGTTCTAATGCAACAACAGCACCTTTGTGACTGCCAAGTGCATTATATGCTGTCTTTTGCAATTGTGCATCTAATGTCGTGACTACCGTATCTCCTTTGTTTTTTTCGCCCCGAAATGTATTTGTCAGCTGTTTTATTGGGTTGGAATGTGACGTCAGTAACGGATAACATTGTGTTTTTTCGATTCCCGTCATACTGTTTTTCGTTCTTCCCACAACATGACAAAAAATCTTGTTATACGGATAAACACGTGTATCTGTTCCATCTTTATCTGTAACTGTTTTTGCCAGTGTTTTTCCATCTGCTGAAAGGATTTCTCCACGTTGCACTTTTTTCGCCAAAACTTCCTGACGCTTGTTATACGGATTGTTGATAACCTGCTGGCTCTGCGTCACCATAAAATAAACAAAGTAGCCAACCATTCCCATAAAAATAAGCACAACGCTGTATGTCAGTATCAAAATCTGTGAATTGCCTCTGCGCCCTTCTTTCTGGCGCATCTGCTCCTCAGCTTTTTCTGCCTTTTTGCGTCTGTTGACATTTCCTGCGCTTTGCTGTTTCTGACGTAACCTGTCATTTCGCTTTCTATTTTCCTGCCTCTGGCGCAGTCTGTCATTTCGCCTTTTCTCTTCCTGCTTTTGGCGCAGTCTGTCATTCCGTTTTCTATCTTCCTGCTTCGCTCTCAACCTTCTCCTCCTCTCTGCAATTTAAAACATACATTCCCTGAATAATACAGAATAAAATAATGGTACTGATAACCGAACTTCCACCATAACTGACTAATGGCAGGGTAACACCTGTGGATGGAATAAATTTTGTTACTCCTCCAATCGTTAAAAATACCTGAAAAATGTATTCTATGGCTAATCCGAGTGCTGTTAATTTATAAAAACGCCTTTTCATTTTTAAGGCAATATTGACAAACATAATAAAGCAGCTGACTTCTACCAGAATTAAGCAGAGTGCAAAAAAGGCACCCAGTTCTTCACTAATCGCTGAAAAAATAAAGTCACTTTCTGCCACCGGTATTTTAGTTGGCAGGCCTTCTCCAAGTCCCATGCCAAACCAGCCGCCGGTACCTATTGCAAACAGTGACTGTGCAATCTGAAATCCTGCACTGTCTATCGTTCCCCACGGGTCCTGCCATGCAATCACACGAGTCTGCACATGCGTAAAAAGGAAATAGGCGATGACTGCTGCCAGACTGCCTGCACCAAGTCCCAGTCCGAGATATGCAATTTTCCGGCTTGCCACATAAAGAATCGCTAAAAATGTGATATAAAAAATCAGGGCAGCACCGAGGTCTTTTTCCAATACTAAAATCAGCACGTGAACTGCCGCAATCATTCCAACCTTGACCACATTTGCAAACTCCGTCGATTGCGCCAGCATCGCTGCTACAAAAAACACATAAATTATCTTCACAAACTCGGACGGCTGCATGGCAAAACTGCCAATAATAATCCAGTTTCTCGCTCCATATACTGATTTTCCTATCACAAATACCAGTGCCAATAAAGCAATTCCCAAAATGGCATATGCTTTGCCAAAACGGTCAAAATATTCAAATTTTTCTATCAGCAGTGGAATGAACAGGCCCAGAATGCAAATTGCCGTAGCAAAAATCAACTGCTTCACGGCATATTCCTGTTTTAACCGTTCAATCATCACAAAACCTATCATTAAAAGCATCAGCATATTATTCAGAACAATTTTGGACGCATTCTGGTACACATAGATATATGCCTTGTTTACAAAAACGAGAAATGCCAGTTGCGCCAGATACAAAAGGAGTATTCCGACATCCAGACTGTTTAAGAATAATACCAGTGAACAGATAAAATGTATCGTATACATAATCTTATTCTGCTTCTTGTAGACAAGTTCCTTCTTCTCTTTATTTTTTCCTGCAAAAACACTAAAACAATACCATGTATAAATGGCAAATAAGATGATAATGATGTATTTTGATGATTCTACAAGAATAGAATGCAGAACACCTATGAAATTCATATCACCAAATATATCAATTAATTTTTGTGCTGCTTCTTTTTTGTCCATATCTCTTTTTTCTCCATTCCCGTAAAAGAATTACATAACTCCCTGCTCCCAATGACCACTTTGCGTCCTGCCGGTTATTTTCCCCTGCAAAATATCTGTCACTTCACTTCCACTTTCCGTTGTAAAGAAATAACGGAATGCAACATCACAAAAGGCATTGTCCTTTTCTGCCATACTTTGTATCGCCAGAGCCTCTTCCTGATAAATGACATTATAACAGTATTTGCAGTAATTGACTGCCACAAACGTTCTGCCTTTTGCATCTTTCATAGTAATTTTCCGGCACTGTTTCTGTGGGTGATTTATCACGCAACCCTGCGTATTTGCACAGACGCATTGTGCCGATACCATCAATGGAATTTTGCCATATACCTGCATTTCTGCCTGTTTCAGAAAGGAAAGCTGTTCTGCCTCCTCTTTCGTTACCTCCAGCGGAAGTGTCACTTTTTCAATTCCTTTTTCCTGCCAGAAACGGTACGCTTCCCGGTTCATAACATACATATTATGGTCAAGTCTGATGGTTTCCGGTTCTGCCTTTACAATATCAAATAAAAATGTCAGGCTTTCCATATTTTTTGCAAGATAACCGTCCCAGGCACATCTTAGGAAACTATCCTCCTGCTGCCAGATTTTTGCAAAACGTTCCCAGACTTTTGCACGGAAAATAACAGGAAATACAAGATATGCCTTTTTTTGTTTTTCTTTGATTTGCAAAAAAGCATCTTTTATCTGTGCATCAGAAAACTGTTCCGTCTGCACATAAACCCCGGATATATGTTTTTGCGACAAAACGGCAGTCAATTGCTCCTGGTTCATTACAGATGCTGTTATTATCCGTTTTCTTTCGGTTGTATCACTTATTTCGATAGCATTTGTTTCTCTGGTTGCAGTTTCTTCTTTTGCATCAAAGCGCAAATACAACGCTTCCATTTCCTTTTGCAGCGTATCCAGAGCCTGTCTTCGCAGCCTTTTTAAAACACCTACCGGCAAAAAGAGATTTTCTTCCAGTTCGATTTCTAATGTTTCAAAATAAAAATGGCTGCCACCTGTCTGCTTCAGGACTTTTTCGACGGCTTCCTTTGTTGCCTGCTGCTTATTTGCTTCCTGGCAAACATCACCACTACATACCGAAGTAACATTTTTACAACGGACAGACAATTGCAATGGCTGGTTCTTTTTGGCAAGCAGTCTGCCTTTTACCGGCAGTTTTTCTTCCTCTGTCAAAAATTTCTCCCGTACTTTCGTCAGCAGTTCTGCATCCTTTGTCCGGTATACCCTGTCACCGACTGCGATTTTGCTGCCTTTCTGGTATCGTGCCGTCACTTTTTTCCCCTTTGGCACTTCCCTACCCAGCGTATACTCATATACCGGCTGCTGCTGTTCATTCCGAAATTCCACAACATCCTGTGCCGATAACTTTTCAATGGTTTCATAGATTACTTCCTGCCTGCCCACCGACAGAACCCTGCCAACGCAGACACCACCATGTTTTGGACGTTTTCTGGCAAGCATCTGTCCCTTCTGACCTGCTTTTTGCGTGCCGGGCATTCCTGCTTTTTCCTCCAGATAACCCTGTGTAAATCCCTCACGGTTATACAATTCAGCCAGACAGCGCATATCTTCCATCCACTCTTTTGACGGATGTTTCATCAGCTGCCGGTACGCCTCTGCTCCCATTGAAAAATAGGCATCTACATACTTCCGGTATACTGCCGTCACAAATGCTGCATATTCCGGACGTTTCATCCGGCCCTCAATTTTAAACGAATCAATCCCGGCTTCTATCAGTTCCGGAAGATATGGAAGATTGCATAATTCTTTTGGACTTAACAGATAATCGCCCTGTCTGTCCCTCTTTCCATCAATGAAATAAGGCATTCTGCACGGCTGCGCACATCTTCCCCTGTTTCCACTTCTGCCACCCAGCATACTGCTAAAAAGGCACTGACCGGAATAGCAGTAACACAAAGCACCATGTACAAACACTTCTAATTCTACATCGGTTTCTTTGCGCATCTGTTTCAATTCAGCCAAAGACAATTCCCTCGCCGGCACAATGCGGTCCACGTGGCAGTCTTCCAGCAATTTTGTCGCTTTTCCCTGCGTCAGTGTCATCTGGGTGCTGGCATGAACAGGCAGGGACGGAAAGTGTTCCCTGATAAAATGTAATACGCCAACATCCTGTACAATCACGGCATCTAATCCTGCCTCATAATACGGCAACAGATAAGAAAATAGTGACTCACTGATTTCTTTTTCCTTTAACAGCGTATTCACTGTCATATATATTTTTACATGGTGACGATGGCAATATGCAATTGCCTCCAGCATTTCATCTCCATCCGGGTTGTCAGCATATGCCCTTGCACCAAACCGTGTTCCTCCAATATATACGGCATCACAGCCTGCTGCCACTGCTGCCATTAACCCCTGCATAGAACCTGCCGGTGCCAGTATCTCAGGTTTTTTCCTCATTACAAATCCTCTCTTTAAAAAAGGGCACTGCTTTTGTCAGTGCCCCAATACTTGTTATCTATCTTTTTCTTGTAGAACTTCTTGCATTCCCATTCCGGCCAGACGGAACATTTTCTTCTGCATGCACACTGTTTAATTCGGTTTCTAACCGTATGACATTGTGTTCTGCTTCTGTCTTTTCTTTTTCTAATTTTTCGACTTCTTTTTCCTTTTCCTCTAACTGGGCTTTCATGGCAATCATATCATGCTTCATATTGAAAATCTCTTTTTCAAGTTCTTCTTTTTCATCCTGCAGGACATCTGCCTCTTTTTGTGCTTTGTAATAATCATCTGACAGATTAATTGCCAGCAGAATATTTTTCAAATCAATATCTAACTGGGCATATCCGTCTTCTTTTTTGAATGCTGCATACTTGTCATTTATATGGGTAGCAATCTTCTGCAGATACTCACTGCTCTCATACCCGCTTAATGTATACTGTTTTCCATTAATTACTACTTCCACATCATTTTTCGTATTCATATGAATCCTCTTTTCCTGCCATGCTATACTGGTTATTTTTTCTCTGTTGCAAACAATAACTATTCTTCATCCTGTGGATACGGTTCTTCGTATGGTGCACTCTCATCCATCTCAGGTGCAAACTGCTCTTCCGGCATCGGCTCCTGTGCTTCTTCTGGCTCATTTGCTCCCATCAGTTCTGCCCTGTTCTGACGGATAATCTCCAAATGTCCACTCAGAGCTGTTTCCAGTGCTTTAGAATTATTGACAGTACTTTCATATGCTTTGCCAATGACTTTTTCTGCCATATTCAATAAATCAGTTGTATAATAAATCGCACCACTGCCGATTTCATCAGCCTGTTTTCTTGCATTTGCAACAATGGCTTCTGCTTCTGCATTCGCCTGCTCTACTGTTGCCTGTGCCTGCTGATAGGCTTCCTGCATAATGCTGTGTTCTTCCACTAATGCACTGTACTGCTCCTGTGCGTCAGACAAAATCGCTGCTGCCTTCTTCTCTGCATCTTCCAGAATCGCATCTCTCTGATTCAGCATCTTGCGATAACGCTTAATTTCTTCCGGAACATCACGACGAAGGTCATCCAGCAAATCATATAAATCATTTTTTGGAACAATAACCTTTGTCGTAGAAAAACTTTGCATTTTGCAACTTTCTACAAATCCATAAATATCTTCAATTTTCTGCTCAATTCTGCTATCCTGCATAGCTACCTCCCCATTCGTAATATTTTTAACCGTTATTATCTTGTAATCTATCAAATACCAGCTCCGGAACCATATCCTGTATGTTACCTCCAAAGCGATATATTTCTTTTACGCCACTGGAACTAATGTAAGAATATTCTGGTGCCGTTGCCAGAAATACAGTATCTGCTTTTGGATTCAGCTTGCTGTTTGCCTGTGCCAGTGCCATTTCATATTCAAAATCCTGTGCATTCCGTAAGCCACGGACAATGGCATCTGCCTGTTCCTGTTCCACAAAATCTGCCAGAAGTCCGTCAAATGACTTGACTGTAACATTTGGCAGGTCTTTTGTCAGAGCCTTCAGCATTTCCACCCGTGCTTCCAAAGAAAAGAGAGGAACTTTTCCTATATTTACCAGCACGCCTATAACCAGTTCGTCAAACATCTTGGTACTGCGTGTTATCAAGTCGATATGTCCTTTTGTTACCGGGTCAAAACTGCCCGGAAAAACTGCTCTTTTCATACTGTCTTGCCTTTCCTCAGACACGCAGGAATACGTGCTGGTTTGTCTTATATTGTTTTACTCTTTCTATCTCACACGGGAAATCTTCCATATAGGATATATCTGTATCAAGTGCCGTTTCCACTATCAGCAGCGTTCCCTCTTCTGTCAGGGAAGAGGACAGCAGATATGGAATGACTTTTGCCTCCCAGTCCATACGGTACGGAGGGTCCATAAAAATAATATCAAAACTTCTTCCCAGACTGTCCAAACGGCGTAATGCCTGCATCACGTCCATTGCCATAACCTGAGAATTGTCAGTAAATCTTGTCTTTTTCAGATTTGTCTTAATACAGGAAACAGCTTCCCGGTCATTTTCCACAAAAACACACTCACCGGCTCCCCTGCTTAACGCTTCAATGCCAATGCCTCCACTGCCACTGAATAAGTCTAAAAATCTGGTATCATATACCTCCGTCTGGAGCATATTAAACAATGTTTCTTTTATTCGGTCTGTAGTCGGTCTGGTATGCTTTCCAGAAGGACATTCTAAA
>JAQYCU010000041.1 GCA_028724545.1 bacterium | reverse complement strand
AATCACAAATTTCATCCGTATGGTCTTTGCCAAAATTATGTTCCCTGACTTTGTCTTTTGTGTTGGAATATCCTTGACACTCAGAGTCTTCCGAGGTTTCATAGACTTTTGCATCACTGAAAACAGGATAATACTGTCTTTCATTGCCATCACCTATATTATCAATGTTCTGTCCCCAGACCTGTGGAATCTCACCTGTTTCCGAATCTGCTATCTGTCCTTCCTGCAGAAGCCAGGCTACCTCGCCATTTTGAAACTGTGTCAGCGTTTTTCCTCCATCTTCCGTTTCTGTATCGGACAGTATAGTAAGAATTGATAAAAGCTGTTTTTTCGGTTGTATGGTCGATGCCAATCCCCTTGCTACCAATACTAAAACAATTTTCAACAGTACCACCATTGGAACTCACTTCACTACAAATCCCTTTGGTATAGGAATCTGTCATCTGTTTTAAATTATAGCAGTTTAAGACTCTTGCACGGTCATTATATCCACACAAACCTCCTGCACCACTGCCACTTACTTCGCCGTCATTATAACATAACTGAACGATTCCTGAACCCTCCGAAATATATTCACAATACCCACACACACCTCCTGTATAGGCACTCCTGTTTCCATTGACACTTCCTGTATTATAGCAACGTATTATCTGGCTCTGACTTCCTTTGTTGCCACCACTTACACCGCCTACGCTAAGTCCATTGGAAAAAACATTTTTACCTCCTTCTATAGTGCCTTCATTATGGCAGCCTTTTATTTTCTCAAAATTGTAGCCGGCTACACCCCCTATATATCCATCTTCGCAGAAATTTCCAACTTCAATCGTGCCCGTATTTACACAATTTTCCACTATACCATTTATTCTATTTCCACAACAGATTCCACCGAGCCAGCACACTTTTACATTGCCATAAATGGTTCCACTATTGGAACATTTCGTGATTGTCCCATTATTAAATGCACAGATTCCACCGGCTGTTAATAAATTATAATAACCGCCTCCACTTATTCTGCTGCTGTTATGGCAGTTTTGTATGGTACCTCCCTCATTTCTTGCACACACACCACCAACATACCACTGAGCATAAAAATAGGAATCTGTCACACTGAGATTCTCAATCCGCGCTGTTGTGTCATTATAGCCAAACAAGCCAACATACTCTTTTTCTGCATTGTTAATATACAAACCACGAATTGCTTTTTCATTTCCATTGAATGTGCCTGCATACTTATTTGACTCACCTCCAATTGGTATCCATTCGGTAAACTGGCCAGCAACCGGATTGCCCTCTTCATCCAGCACGCCCTTGTTTACCGTAATGTCATTTACCAGTTCTGCACATGCCGAAAGGTTCTGTTTCACACCCTCCGGGTTGCTGTCAGCCTTATAATCACACACAGCACTGTCGCCATTTACCAGTCCGGCAAACCAGTACAGTTCCCCAACCTTTGTAATCTGATACGGGCTCTCCTTTGTTCCTTCACCGGATGGCTTGATTGGCGTCGGGTCTTCAACCCGACAACGTGTACAACTGCCGTCCACATAATTGTGTCCCAGTGCCGTATCACCCGGAAGTGTTCTGACTGTTCCACACTTATTACAGGTTTTCTCAATAAAACCATACTTTACACAATCCGGTTCTGCCGTTTTCGTCACTTCCCATTCATGATAACAGACATACTCCGTCGGGTCTGCCATCACTTCTTCTGCCGAAACAGAAACCTTTTTCCCATCCACGGTTACCGTGAGATTATCTGCTACGGACCTGTCGGATATGATTCTATAATCACAGGCATCACTCAGCGAAGGCCAGCCCTCCGGACTGGGGTCATCACTCCATCTTGAATCTTTGAAACAGATACCGAATACATAAACTGTACCTTCCTCTCCGTCCAAATCTGTTTCTACTTTATAGAACTCATCAGAAGTTTCCAATGCTTCTCCTTTTACAATCGCCGGTGTACCATCCGTACCGGAAGTATCGCCTTTTTCCCATACATACAGGTACCAGTTTCCTTCGGACGGTCCAATATCACCTTTAAAACTGTATGTTATTTTCTTTAATACCGGCACCTCGCCTTCCATCACGATATCAAGTTTCTCATCCTCACTCTGCTTCGATATGTCCATTGCTCTCGCCTGTTTTCCATTTCCAGGCAGACTGATTGTGGTAAGTATCATAGCGATTGCCAGAAACCACGCTAGTACCCTTCTTCCTCTTCTGCTTCTTTTCTTTCCTGCCATACTATGGCTTTTTTCTTTTGTCATCATCTTTCTTTCTGCTATTTTTGCCATCTGACTCCTCCTTCTTATACTACACTTTTTAGAAGTTGCGTTTCCTGTTTTTTGCCTGAATATTTTGAATTTTCCTGTTTTTTTGCCTTGTCCTTTTTTCTTTGACATTTCTTTCGTCTTTTTACTCTGCTGTTTTTTCCTTTGGCATTTTTTCTTTCGTATTTAATTTTCCTTGCAATTT
>JAQYCU010000040.1 GCA_028724545.1 bacterium | reverse complement strand
CTTTGTACCGTCATATGGTTTGGTCGCTTCACCGGCAACTGTCAGTTTCAGTTCTATCGGTTTAATATTCCACTGAACGGTTCTGGTTCCTGCATATGCGCCTTTTCCTGTAATGGTTGCCGTATATCCATCTGCGCTTACCTCCGTCTGTGGTGTCACAGATACTTCATAGTCCGTGCCTTCCGTCAGACTGCCTGCATCTTCCGACGAATCACCCGAATTATCTGTGCCCGAATCACCTGAACCATCTATGTCCGAATCTTCTGCTTCTTTCGGCTTAATGGTAATCTCCGGTGTATGGGATTTGCCATCATATGTAATCTCAGAATAATCTGCTGACAGACCTAAATAATTAATATTCTTTGCCTCAAAACAGTAGTCACAAATTTCATCCGTACAATCCTTGCCAAAATAGTGTTCCCTGACATTATCTTTTGTGTTGGAATAACCTTTACAATCAGATTCAGCAGATGTTTCATAGACTTTTGCGTCACTAAAAACAGGATAATACTGTCTTTCAGTGCCATCGCCTATATTATCAATATTCTGTCCCCAGACCTGTGGAATCTCGCCTGTTTCCTCATCTGCTGTCTGTCCTTCCTGCAGAAGACAGGCTACCTCGCCATTTTGAAACTGTGTCAGCGTTTTGCCTCCGTCTTCCGTTTCCGTATCAGACAGATAGTAAGAGTTGGTGATAGTTACCTCTTCAGGTGTCGAATATGCTGCAATCTCATTGCCACCGATACTAAAACAATTTTCAATAGTACCACCATTGGAACTCACTTCCCTACAAATCCCATAAGTATTGAAATCTAAATTATAGCAGTTTAGAATTCTTGCACGGTCATTATATCCACACACACCACCTGCATAGCCACTTACTTTGCTGTCGTTATAACACAGTTGAATAATTCCTGCGCCCTCCGAATAATATTCACAATACCCACATATGCCTCCTGTATAGCACTTCCTGTTTGCACTGATATTGCCCATATTGTAGCAACGTATTATCTGGCTCCGACCACCTGTATTTTTTCCACATACACCACCTACATTAATTTCATAAGCAAAAGCATTGTTACTTCCTTTTACAGTACCTTCGTTATGGCAGCCTTTTATTTTCTCATAATTATAGCCAGCTACACCCCCTATGTGTCCTTCTTCACAGAAATTTCCAGTTTCAATCGTGCCTGTATTCACGCAATTCTCAATCACGCCATTTGTAGTATTTCCGAAACAGATTCCACCTAGCCAAGATTCTTCTGCATTGCCATAAATGGTTCCACTATTGGAACATTCCGTGATTGTTCCAATATTAAATCCACAGAATCCACCAGCTGTTAATATGTCATTGTACCCACTTCCACTTATTCTGCTGCTGTTATGACAGTTTTGTATGGTGCCTCCTTCATTTCTTGCACATACACCTGCAATAAAACGTTTTGCATAAATATAAGAATCTGTCACACTGACATTCTCAATCCGTGCTGTGGCATCAATATAGCCAAACAAACCAACATATTCTTTTTCTACATCAAAAAAGTACAAACCACGAATTGCTTTTTCATTTCCATTGAATGTGCCTGCATACTTATTTGATTTACTTCCTATCGGTCTCCATTCGCTAAACTGGCCAGCAACCGGGTTGCCCTCTTCATCCAGCACGCCTTTGTTTATCGTAATGTCATTTGCCAGTTCTGCACATGCCGAAAGGTTCTGTTTCACACCCTCCGGGTTGCTGTCAGCATTATAATCACACACAGCACTGTCGCCATTTACCAGACCGGCAAACCAGTACAGTTCCCCAACCTTTGTAATCTGATATGGGCTCTCCTTCGTACCCTCACCGGATGGCTTAACCGGTGCTGGGTCTTCAACCCGACAACGTGTACAACTGCCGTTCACATAGTTATGTCCCAGTGCCGTATCCCCCGGAAGTGTTCTGACTGTTCCACACTTGTTACAGGTTTTCTCAATAAAACCGTCCTTTACACAATCCGGTTCTGTCGTTTCCGTCACTTTCCATTCATGATAACAGACATACCCCGTCGGGTCTGCCATCACCTCTTCTGCCGAAACAGAAACTTTTTTTCCATCTACGGTTACCGTAAGATTATCTGCCACGGACCTGTCTGATATGATTCTATAATCACAGGCATCACTCATCGAAGGCCAGCCCTCCGGGCTAGTGTCATCACTCCATCTTGAATCTTTGAAACAGATACCAAACACATAGACCGTGCTTTCCTCTCCACTCAAATCCAATTCTACTTTATTTAATTCATCAGAAATCCCCAACGCTTCCTCTTTTACAATCGCCGGTGTACCATCTGTTCCGGAAGTATCGCCTTTTTCCCACACATACAGGTACCAGTTTCCCCGAGATTGTGCTATGTCACCTTTAAAACTGTATGTTATTTTCTTTAATACCGGCACCTCGCCTTCCATCACGATATCAAGCTTCTCATCCTCACTCAGCTCCGATACGTCCATTGCACTCGCCTGTTTTTCATTTCCGGGCAGACTGATTGTGGTAAGCAGCATTGCGATTGCCAAAAACCACGCTGCCACCCTTCTTCCTCTTCTGCTTCTTTTCTTTCCTGCCATACTATGGCTTTTTTCTTTTGTCATCATCTTTCTTTCTGTTATTTTTGCCATCTGACTCCTCCTTCTTATACTACACTTTTAGAATTTGCATTTCCTGTTTTTTGCCTGAATATTTTGAATTTTCCTGTTTTTTTGCCTTGTCCTTTTTTCTTTGACATTTCTTTCGTCTTTTTACTCTGCTGTTTTTTCCTTTGGCATTTTTTCTTTCGTATTTAATTTTCCTTGCAATTT
>JAQYCU010000039.1 GCA_028724545.1 bacterium | reverse complement strand
TTTAACCGACATTGTTTACGCACAGTGGTGCTAAAGTAAAAAAGGGCTCTCGGCCTTTTTTTATTTTATTAAATTATACACCTACCCATATTCCCCTTTCAAGTATTTTAAATATGTTAATAGTATAAATTTACTGTGAATTTATAAATTGTTATTCCATAAAGTGAATTTTAAGAATAACTTTTTATTCTCTTAATTCTTCTGATGTTACCAGTCACTCTACTCCCCATAAATTCTTTGATTTGATTATAACAAAAGAATCGCCCTAAACGCAGCTCTTCATTGCTTTTTACGACGATTCTTTTCTAATTTCCTGAAACAATTATTTTCTTAAATACTGCACTGCAAAATGCAATATCTGTTTTTATAGAATTTCATCTAACATATTGTTTGTACTTCCCATAACGGAATAGTTGCCGGAATATGTATAGGAAGAGGCATTGCTTCCTGTATAAGCTGCACTATTGGCAAGTCTGGCAGTTTCAGATGCTTTGGTTGCCACTGTGCCTCCATAGGAACTGCTGCCTTTAAACAAACTGGACAGTGTTGATACTGATGCCTTAGAAAGTTTCTCTTCATCCAGAACTAATTTATTATCTTTTCCAATCGTAATACCTACATCACTGAGCAGGCCCTTGTTTGATGCTGTTGCTTTTACAACGCTGAGTGCCTTGCTCAAAACAGTTGTGGAATCTACTCCTGAAGAAGCATCGATATAACTATTATATGCTGATACATAACCTTTTACGGCATCCTTAATCTTGTCTGTATTATAAACAGTTTTTCCATCCTCGTCCTTTCCTGTTGCACGGTACAGGGAAGAACTGTTTAATGCATCAGCTGCCGTTTTCAAAGAATCAGCTGTTGTCTTTGTTTCGAGCAGTTTTGCTTTTTCTGTTGTTGAAGCTGCTGTCTTCTTGTCTGTGTCTGTTTTCGATGTTTCAGAATCTTCCGAATCCTGCTGCTTGTAATACGCAGTCAGTAACTTTTTGTATGCACCTGACTGAATCATAGAATAATCACCCAGCAGGCTTGTATTGTTTGCAAAAATCGATGTGCTGCTCTTAGAACCTGCACCCGGCAGCGAATCAAATAAATAACTGTATGATTGAATTAATGACATAGTAACCACTCCTTTTTTTACAATTGCCATTTCTATGTTATTATATATGAACTTTGTTACTTCCTTGTACTAAAGTCGCTTTGTCTTATATAGTATTTCGGCGACTCCTTATATAAAATTAACTCTTTTTCGCATTTTTTACAAGTTTTTCAAAATTCTCCATCGTTTTAACAAAGCATTTTTATTAGTCTTCATTTCTTATATCCCAATAGCCGCTGTATCCACTTCCGACAAAAATAATATCTTCCATATCCTTTATATGACGCTTAATGGTTCTTGTACTCACACCTAGAACATTTGCAATTTCTTCTGTAGAAATCTTTCTATTTTCCTTTATCATCATCTTTATTTTATCATCAAGGTTTTCTTGAGTGACATCTCGAGTGACATCTTGAGTGACATCTTGAGTGACATCTTGAGTGACATCTTGAGTGACATCTTGAGTGACATCTTGAGTGACATCCTTATTTATATGATAATTCAAATTAAATAATGTAAGCAAAAAGTCTTCATTATCCGCTTCAAATAAAGGTTTCAATTTCTCAGAATAATTCTGTTGTTCCTGATAATCCATAATTATCTTTTTAAAACCACTTCCTCGACGTTCCATGTATTTCAAACGATTAAATATATCCGCCAAAACAGGATTCCTTCTCTTTGATGGTATTTTCATAATGTTTTTGTCTTTCAAGGACATTCCACCTATCATGCCTCCCGGTGAATATATTTCAATGCGGTTGTCAAACATATCAATATGAACTTCGCTACCTGACTGCAAATAACTTCTATGAATCAGAGCATTTACTAATCCCTCTAAAACTGCACGTTCTGGATAATCTGGCATTTCAATTCTTCCATCAGACACCTTTTTCCATGCCTTTTTAGAATTATTGGTAACAAATTCTATTCCCGCCTGCAATAATGTAATTAATCCACCGGAATACTCCTTATCATCTAAGGCATCAACAATTCCGGATGCTTTGTCCAAACCATTCCATCTAGTGCAAAACAGTCTGGAATGTTTTACAGGAGATTCATCCGCCAAAAGTGCGCCGGCATTGGTCAAATCCCCATCTTCATTCACTATACCAAATGATTCATAATCAGAATCTTCAAAAGAATTTCCTGTCCGCTGTTTATAGACAGATTTCAATTTTGTAAAAGCCATGTTAGAAAATTCATATTTTGATTTTAATGCATCATAAGTTTCTCCACTCCCCTTTAATACAAGTTCACGCAATTTAATCGCATCTGCCGGAACACTTTCATTTCCTACACGAACAAATGCAATCAACTGTCCATCACCCTCATAATAATAAGGAGTTTGGCTACCAGATTTCACATCAACAACAATAAATTTCTTGTCATCAATTTCCTTAAAACTTAACACAAAATCAGGAATCGGATTTAAATGCACCTTAATCTGTTCGCTAATCACTTCTGCATCTTTTTCTGCATTAGGGACTCCAACAAATTCGTTATCGTTTGTGACGCCAAAAAACAAGGCTTCCTCCAATTCCATTTGCAAATGCACTAATACTTTTACACCAACTTTTAGGACGTCTTGTTTCAAGTTCCTTTTTCTTATCATATTCAGTTGCTTCACCAATCAACTGCTTTATATCCATTCAAAATTTTCCTTTCCACTACAATATATTTTATCTTCATATTGCAATTTCATTCCATTTAATCATAACAAACTACAACTTTTCATACAAGAAATTTTTACTGTCTGCGCTGACCGGGGACAGACACCCCTAAAAGCCTTTTTTCCTATGCTTTCCTATGCTTCCCATTCCTTTTGTTCTGACTGTTGTTTCTTCTGCCACCCTTTTTATTATGATGCTTATCCCACGCTTCTTCACGCCAGCGTTCCTTTCTCGGTGCAATCAGGCAGGACGGTGAAAAACCAATCAAATCCTGTCTTCCTGCTTTTATCAGTGCTTCTTTTACCAAATCATAATTCTTCGGATTTTTATACTGGATTAATGCACGCTGCATTGCCTTTTCATGTGGATTGACAGGAACATACACTTTTTCCATTGTTCTCGGGTCTACTCCGGTATAGTACATACAGGTAGAAATCGTTGACGGCGTCGGATAAAAATCCTGTACCTGCTCCGGCATATATCCTAAATCCCGTAAATATTCAGCCAGCTCTACTGCTTCTTTCAAAGTCGAACCCGGATGCGATGACATCAGATATGGCACTACAAACTGTTCTTTTCCGTATTTTTCATTAATGCGCTGATAACGTTTGAGAAATTTTTCATATACCTGATTGCGTGGTTTTCCCATTTTGTCCAGTACGGCATCCGATATATGTTCCGGTGCCACGCGCAGTTGTCCACTGATATAATGCCGGCAAAGTTCTCTTAAAAATGTGTCGTCCGAATCCATCATTACATAATCAAAACGAATACCGGAACGCACAAAAACTTTTTTCACACCATCAATTTCACGGATTTTCTGAAGAAGCTGCAAATAATCTTTGTGGTCTGCCTTCAGATTCGCACACGGCTTTGGAAACAGGCATTGTCTGTTAGTGCAGACACCGTGCTCTATTTGCTTTTCACACGCCGGATGTCTGAAATTTGCAGTCGGTCCACCCACATCATGGATGTACCCCTTAAAATCTTCTTCCTTTGTCATTTCGGTGGCTTCTTTTACCAAAGACTCGTGGCTTCGTGTCTGAACCACTCTTCCCTGATGAAAGGTCAGTGCGCAGAAACTGCATCCTCCGAAACATCCTCTGTTGCTGGTCAGACTAAACTTGATTTCTTTTAACGCAGGCACGCCACCTTCTTTTTCATAAGAAGGGTGATACGCCCTCATATATGGCAATTCGTAAATATCATCCATTTCCAGTTGCGTCAATGGTCTTGCCGGTGGATTCTGAATGACATACCCATTTGTTCCATAGGATTCGGCTAACGTTTTTGCCGTAACGGAATCTGTATTACAATACTGCGTATAAAAACTTTCTGCATATTTTCTTTTCTCTTTTTGAAGCTGCTCATAAGTCGGCAATTCTATATAATCGTATGCCGCATCCAGCGTCTTTGCACGATATACGGTTCCCCGTACAAAGGTAATATCAGAAATATCAATTCCACTTGCCAGAGCATCAGCAATTTCCACAACGCTCAATTCTCCCATACCATAAATCAGAAGATTAGCCTGTGAATCTACAAGAATAGAATGTTTCAACGAATTAGACCAGTAATCATAATGTGCCAGACGGCGCAGGCTGGCTTCTATTCCACCAATAATAATTGGTACTTTTTTATAGACTTTACGGATTAAATTACAATATACAACTGTAGCATAATCCGGTCTTTTGCCAATCACGCCACCTGGTGTATAGGCATCCTGATTTCGTCTTTTTTTCGATACAGTATAGTGATTTACCATCGAATCCATATTGCCTGCCGAAACCAGAAAACCAAGACGGGGCTTCCCAAAAATCTGGATACTCGTTTCATCTTTCCAATCCGGCTGCGCGATAAAGCCAATCCGGTAACCGTGTGCCTCAAGAACCCTTGTAATAATCGCTGCCCCAAAAGAAGGGTGGTCTACATAAGCATCTCCACATATATATACAAAATCGACTTCATCCCAGCCCCTTTTTTTCATATCTGACCGGCTGATTGGTAAAAAATCTTTCATAAATATTCTCCATTTCCAAGCAATCTCTCACAATAAAGCAGCATAAATATCCGTATTATATCTGCCAGTAAAACGTTTTGTGCACTCTTACATAAAATAATTGTCGTCCCCTTGCAACTTTTTTCAAAATATCTTATACTATGTTTTCGTTATCATACTTTTAGAATAAGCACAAAAACAATATAACACCAAAAGAGCAATCGGGGGTACTTTTATGAAAAAATTAATTTTTTTTGATATTGACGGAACTATTATAACAGAAAACGAACCAAAACGCATCATCCCGGAGAGTCTTCCCAAAACTTTACAATTGTTAAAGCAAAACGGTCATCTTTGTTTTATCAATACCGGACGTGCTTACGCAGAAATCGAAGAAGCAATCCGTAATCTCCCATTTGACGGCTATGTTTGTGGCTGTGGAACCTATATTTCTTATCACGTAGATACCCTGTTTAGCAAAACATTTCCGGCTGAATTTGGCAGTCAGTTAATCCGTGATATGAATGAGCATCATCTGGAATGGCTGTTAGAGGGCATTGAAAATGTTTACTACAGCAGCTCACCTTATCAGACACGTATTGGTAATTTCAAGCAGGAACACAAACTGCTGATTCCTGATGCTTACCACGAAGTATCTCCTGAAGATGCAAAAAATCTTATTTTTGATAAATTCTGCATCTGCCTGAAACCAGACAGCGACTTTGAAGGGTTCTATCAGAAATATAAAGACACGCTTACTTTTATTGACCGGAAACACGGCTTTTATGAAGTGACACCTCAGGGTTGTTCAAAGGCAAGTGGCATTCATTTTTTGGAAGAATATTTTCATATTCCACATCAGGACACCATCGCCATTGGCGACAGCACAAATGATTTGCCTATGCTGGAATATGCTTCCTACAGTATCGCTATGGGCAACAGCGCAAAGGAACTTTTTCCGGTAGTGGATTATGTGACAGACACCGTAATCAACGACGGCGTCTACAAAGCAATGCAGCATCTGGATTTGATTTAATCCGGATGCTGCATCTTTTAATATTCTTACAACTACTGTCTTTTCACTCTATATTTTTCCTGCTAATTTTTCTAATACGGATTTGTATATCATCAGAATATAAGCATCGACAATACAATATTTATTGCTTAAAAATTCAACCAGTTTGTAGATAAAACAGGCTCCCATCAGCAGAATGCTGACACAGGTAACATAGTATTGCAAATCCAACGCAAGCAGCACGATATTTCCTAAAATATATGCCAGTATAATATGCGTGAAATTTTTTGTAATCTGGAATGCCACTGTCAATGTATCTGACAAATCTTTCTTTCGTTTTGCAAGACTTGACTCATTTTCCTCTTTTAACTGTTCATACATATCATCAAAAATAGTTTTGCTGTTTTTCTCAAGCTGTGAAGAATTATCTTTTGTTAAATTACTTTTACAGATTTCTGCATATTTCATATATTTCCCGTTTCCCACCTGTCTTCGCAAACATTTTTGAAAAACATTCATAGTAATTACTCCATTCTTATAATTCCTGCTGTAAATCATCCAGAAGTTCCATTGCCATATCGTATTCAAAGTTCTGAATTGCTTCATTAATCTTCTTTAAATACTCTTCCTGTTTTCCACTGACACATGGCAGCATCTGCTCTAACAAATCTGTTATTTCAATATATTCAAAATCTTCAATATGGGCTCTTAATTCTGCTAATTTTCCGGCAAAATCATCCGTAGAAATCTGTTCCGTAGCATGTACTGCATATATTTTCTGCTGATAATCGTCACAGGCATCCGATAATTTCTCATCAAATTCCTGTACCTGTTTTACAAAATCCGGAATCCTGTCCATAACATTTTCAAACTCTTCTGCTTTGGCAGCCATCTCCAGCTGGCGTGATAATTCTGCCAGCGATTCTGCTCCGATATTCAGGAAAATTCCTTTTAAACTATGAAAATATAATGCGACATTATCCATACGTTTATTCTCATAAGCCAGTTCAATCGCGTGGTAATTTTCGGAAATATTTTTCACGGACACCATTAATACTTTCATATAATTTTCGACACTGCCTGCCATAAACTCAATGCCCTTTGGGTAATTTAAGCCACTGACACTGTCTAAAATCTCATCCACGGCAATCTCTACAATTTCTTCATCTTCATCAATTTCTTCACTATCGGTTTCTTCGGAATTTACTCCCAGAGATTGTACTAACTCTTCCAGTTTCTGCATACGGACCGGTTTTTCCAGCACATCATCTGCTCCAGCCTGCAAAAATTCATCCTTCACTGCCTGGTCTACCGTTGCGGATACTCCGATAATAACCGGACGCTTTTTCCCTTTGGAAACAAAAAGAATCTGTTTGATTGCCTCAATTCCATTCATCTCCGGCATCAGATGGTCCATCAATATAATGTCATATTCTTCCTGACACACATCATTAATTGCTTCTCTTCCCGAACCTGCCTGCTTTACCTGAAAACCTAAACGTTCGGTCATAGCTGCCAGTGCAAAACTGTTCGCCATATTATCGTCTACTACAAGAACTTTTTTCTCTCTTGGTGCTTTAAACTGATTTTCCATACTACTCCTCATTTCCTGACAACCTGCTGCCAGTACGGCACAAATATCCTTTTTTGGTGCCTGCCGGCAAAGCGATTGCTTTTTACTCTGTTATGCTTCCTCTAAAATATCAAAACGAAATACCGTAACCGTCTGATATGTTTCCCCGGCTTTTAAAACCGGACTTGGAAACTGTGGCATATTGATTGCATTTGGAAACTGCTGGGTTTCAAAACAAATAGCATTAGAACTTCCATAATGCATACCCTCTCTTCCATTTGGCTCGTCTAACGGTGCTGCCGAATAAATCTGAACACCCGGGCAGTCTGTAAATACTTCTATTACTCTTCCGGAATCACGGTCACAATAGACAACTGCTTTTGTAATTTCATTTTCCTCATGGTGCAGGATGAAATTATGGTCATATCCTGCCACTACGCTGTCATCCGGCTGTGGTTCTCCAACCCGTTCACCGATACGGTGCATTGTCCTAAAGTCCATCGCTGTTCCTTCTACCGGACGTATTTCGCCTGTCGGCAGATGCAGTTTATTTGTTGGGTTATAAGTATCAGCAAATACCTGCAATTCCTGCTCTAATACATTTTTACAACGGTGACCACCTTTTCCTATATTAAAATAGCAGTGGTTGGTCATATTAACTACCGTATCAGCGTCAGACACGGCATTGTATTCTATCATTAATTCGTTGGCATCATTCAAGGTATATGTTACGGTAACCATAAGATTTCCCGGAAATCCCTGCTCCATGTCTGCGCTCAGTCTGCTAAAAGAAACACTGCTTTCTTCCAGTCCTTCTTCACATTCTGCCTGATACATCAGATGTTCATAACGGTTTGTTCCACCATGAAGGCAGTTCGTACCATCATTCTGCTCTAGCCGGTACTCTTTTCCATTCAGGGTAAATCCACCATCTGAAATACGGTTTGCACATCTGCCCAGCACGGCACCAAACGCCGGCTCATTCACTTCATAATCAGCTACCGTATCAAAGCCCAAAACGATATTTTCAAAAACGCCTTCTCTGTCCGGTGCCATAATTTCATAAATAACTGCACCGATATCCAGCAATGTTACTGACATTCCATTTCTATTTATTAACGTATACTTTGTAACAGTCTGACCGTCCTTATTGACACCAAACTTCTCCCTCTTAATACTCACTTTCATTCCTCCATAACACTATTTTGTAGAAACACTGTTTTATGTTATTAGCACGTTACATAACCACTTATTCTGAGTATAGCAAATGCCTATCCACATTACAAGGGTTCTTCCTTCACAACACTGACTTCCTGAATCCCAAATTTCTGAAATTCCTCAATCATTTCGCTACTGATTATCTCACCACTGATGGCAATAGGAATAGCCGGTGGACACGCAACGGTCTGAGAGGCGCAAATTCTGCCGGCTGCCTCTGTGACCGGTATGGTTTCAGCAGGTGCAAAAACAGCTTCCCGGATTGTTAATTTCCGGCTGTTTTCCCGCACGGATACACTTGGATACGGCAGAGCACTTTTCGGACATTGTGCCAGCACCGTACTTTTTCCCCACTGTTTCAAACGTTCCCAGTCTTTTTTGCTGTTTTCAACCGTTACCATAAGAACAACATTCTGGCCGTCGGCATATTCACATTCTATCTGAAATTTTCTCATTTCTTCTGCAATCTCATCACCGGTATAACCATTCTTAGCCGTGTCAATAACGATTTTTAATGGCTCCGAATCCCATACGGCAATGCCACGGTTTCGTAGTTCCTGCCGGTATGTTTCTGTCAGCGCAACTAATTCTTTTAAATCTTTCCGGTAATCTGATGCCATATACGCATTGCAAAAATCAAGTGACTGCATAATCAGATAAGACGGGCTTGTTGTGCAAAACAGGGAAAGTGCCTGCGCAGCATACGGTGCAAACCGTTCACAATAATCGGTATGAATGTGAAGATAGGCAGCTCCGGTTAATGCCGGAAGTGTTTTATGGGCCGAATCACAGCACATTGCAGCGCCTAAGTCCATCGGGTGTTTTGCATTTTCCAGAAAATGCAGGTAGGCACCATGCGCATTATCTACAAGAAGGGGCAGTGCAAACATACGGCATACTGCCGACAAACCGGCAATATCTGTAATTTGTCCCATATAATCCGGAGAAGTTACATAGACACCCAGAGGAAGCGTTTCTTTTTCTTCCAGTGTCTTTTGCAAGTCAGAAGCCTGTACCACACTGCTGCAACGGCTTTGACTGTCCTGTGTTTTGATAAATTCTACATCTAAATCCAGCAGTGCACAGGCATCTATCATACTGCGATGCACATTTCTCGCTGCCAGAATATAAGGCCGTTCTGACGGTTTCTTTTCTTTCTTTTGTTCCATTACCAGAATCGCTAACATCGCTTTGATACAACTGGTAGAACCACATGTCGAATAATGCGTAAGCCCACTTCCAAAAAGTTCCGTGGCATTTTTTTCGCTTTCTGCGATAATACCATTGCCATGATACAGGACATCGGCACCTTCTATTTCCGTAATGTCATAGGGCTCCCATCCAAAAAACACATGCCCTTTATGACCGGGCATGTGAAATCTTGTGGTATCGCTGTCTATATATTTTTTAACAAAATCTGCTATCGGCGTATTCATTTAACGTCTAATCCTTTCCTGCCTATTGTTTCTCCCATTTTTACAATAGTTTCATAGCCGTCCTGCGTATTCTGGATAATGTCATTGTCTATCACAACAGCATCCTTTTGAAACGCCAGAATCACAGTGGAACCGCCAAATTCAAAAAAGCCTTTTTCCATTCCTCTTCTGACTTTCTTTTCTTCGTGATGATTCACAATTCTGCCTACCAGCATGGCACCGACTTCCATCATCAGAATATTGCCGAAATTTTCACTTTTTAAAATACTAAATTCCCTTGTATTTTCTGCGTATACCGGATACTTTTCATTGGCAACCGGATTGACGGTATGAAATACACCCGGAATATGAAAATTCTTTGTCTTTGTGCCATTATCAACATAACAGAAATGGTGGTAGTCGTCTACACACAACCGGAAAATACATAATGTTCCGTCCAGATAACGGTCTGCCAGTTTTTCACTTCTAAGCAGCGTATCCATCGAATAATATGTATTTTTAATACAAAATGTTCCTTCATCTGTAATCGGATATGCTGTCATTCTGCTGTCGCACGGCGCACAAAGCATCTCCTTTTTCTCCGAAAATGTTCGCCTGCCTTCTTTGACACGTCTGCAGAAAAACTGATTATAACTTTCATATTGTTCTGCTTCAAATTCTTCCATATTGATGTGACTTTTCTCGATAAATGGAGAAATCAAAGGTTTGGAAAGCCCTGAATCCAGAAAAAGTCCTCCGGCCTTAGAAACTTCCGGCTGTACCAGTACCTTCAGTGCCGCACGTCCGGCCTTTGTTTCATACAGTTTTTCTAATAACTTATCCTGTCCGTTATTTTCTGAAATAATATTTCCTTCTCTGTCTTTGCTGTCCATTTTTAATCCCATCCTTTCTATCTGAGATTGTCGCCATCAGATGGCACAAACTACGCCCTCACAAAATGACTTAACCAGTCGAAAAATCCGGTGTTTGGAAAACTCCATTTTGGTATACGGTATGTTGAAAAAAGAATCATAACAACAACTGCCACTGCCACAATAAGCACCAGACATACCAGCGTTGTATTGTTTGGCTTCTTCAGCCGGAAATCAACAATAAATAGCAGTCCGACTACAAAGAGCGAAACATATAATACATAAATAAACAACCGGTTACTGATAAATACCTGTAACAGAAATACCAACGGCAGAACGATTGCCATAGAAGTAATTGGCAGACCGTGATAATACTTATTTGCCCCGTCCTCTTCCTGCTGTCTTTTCGTTTCCAGTACATTAAAATATCCCAGACGGATGACGGAACAGATTGCATAAAAGCAGAGTAGAATCCAGCCGATAATTCCTCTGACACCAAGCAGCCAGCAAATCATTGCCGGATAAATGCCAAAGCAGATAACATCACATAGGGAATCAATCTGCATACCAAACAGTTTTTCCTCTTCGGTACGGTTTTTCTTGCTCCGTGCTATCTTTCCATCAAACATATCACACAGACCGGATAACGCAAGACATACTATCGCAATACGAAATCTTCCACCAATCGCCTGTGTCATACCGATTACGGTACAGGCAAGTCCTACATATGTAAGCACCACCGTATAATCATAAAATCCTATGAATTTCTTTTTTCCCATTTTATCCTCCAAATTACGATTCTTTTTTTCCCATTTTTCCAATAGTAATATACGCAACGATTGTCATAACGGCACTAATAATTAATTGTGCATAATAACTGATGCCCCTGCTGACAACCATAACAGGAAGCACAAGATTTTCTCCACAAATCGGTTTAAAAATCTGCAGGAACAGATTCTCACTAATTCCCATTCCTCCAGGAAGCGGAAGCATATCTACCGATACCGATATCATTCCCTGAAGAGTTGTTATCGTAACCGGGTCTACCCCATATAGCGAGAATGATAAATAAATTAGATAGGTAATAAAAAACCAGATGCATCTTTGCACAAACGTAATAAGAAATACATTTATGATTACTTTTTTATTTCTTCGCAGGTAATCTGCCACACTCCGGTATTTTTCCATAGAAGCCGTGATTTTTGCAATCATCTGCTTCTCTTTTTTGAAATGAACTACTTTGCCAACCCATTTCACAATGGTAAGAACAATATTTTCTGCCAAAGTCGGATGAAATACCAGAAGCATCATAAATGCCACGCAAAATACATTCAGTGCAACTCCCAGATAGCACCATCCCAAAACAGGCTGCAAATACTTCATCAGCATTGCAGGGCGCAAAATCATCACTGCCACGCCGATTACAACTAACACGGACTTATATGTAATCGTGACAATCATCAGAATCAGTGTGGAAACTGAAACGGATAACTTGTCCTTTTTCATAAAATATAACTGTGCCGGCTGGCCTCCTGTTGCCGAAGGCGTGATTGCACTAAAGAAAAATCCTACAAAAGAATATAAAAAGCAATGCGTCAGGACTACCGGCTGCCCTATCGAATGCATCATATAATATATAATAACAGATTCTCCCATAATGAACAACACTACACTGACAACCCCTACGAGCCAATATACAACATTGGACTGGCCGATATAGCCTGCCAGTGCAGCCATATCTTCTCCGTAAAATACATAATATAATGTCAATCCAAATACGATTAACAGAAACAGTACATTTAAAATTGCTTTTTTATTCTTCATCCCAGCCCTCTCCAAACACTGCTTTGTTTACTTTATCAAACTGTTTCATAACCCACTGATGCCAGTTGGTATGATATCCTATATAATAACATATCTGCGCAATAATTACACCTGCTATTATGTCAATGATATAATGCTGTTTGGTAAACAAAGTCGATGCAAACACGGCAATGGCAAACAGACAGGAGAATACCTGATACCATTTTGGCACATATTTTCTGCCACGGATACCAATAAAGCACATCCAGCTGACCAGACAGTGAATGGATGGGAACAGGTTTGTCGGTGCATCCATAAAATAAACAAACTGCACCAGACATTCCGAAAAGCCACTGCCTGTCACTTCCGGTCTTACATTCGTTGTCGGCAACAGCACAAAAAAGATGCCACATACAATACGTGATAAATAATCTCCTGTTGCAAATCGAAACCAGTCTTCTTTCTTCTGATGGGTAATCAGAATGTAATTGATTGCCCAGAAAAGAAAACATCCCAGATAAATCACTGCCCAGGCCGGTACAAATGGAATTGCATTGTCCAGCGAAGTCGTCAAATCAAAATGCTTTGCTTTTCCCATAAGTATCTGCGTTCCTGTATAAATCAGAGAATTAAATACAAAACAGAAAATAACAGAAAGAAAGCCGTATTTCGGAATCCACCGTTCTATCGTCCTTTCATAAAACTTTGCAAATTTCGTTTTATTCTGCTTTCCCATTTTATTCTTCTTCATCGCTGTACTCTTCGTCATCGCTGCATTCTGCGTCGTCGTACTCTGCTTCGTCGTATCCTGTTTCATCCTTCTCTCCTTTTTTTGAACAAAAGGCTTCCTCAAACCCTTTTTTGTTTTCACTCACTATCTCCTGCTTCGCTTGTTCCTCATCCGGTTTTCCTGCCACCAGACGGTAAATCATCTGATAAACATATAAAAGAATGGGAATCATAATCGTCGCAATCACGCTGGCTACAAAAAAGTCTTTTGTTGCAGGTGTTGCTAAAATAGCAGATACCAGTGTCATAATGTATAATCCAATCAAAAGAATGACTCCCAGCAATGCCAATACTCTCTTTGCTTTTTTCACGCTTTCTACCTCCCGATATCTATTTTCCGGTATTTCGTTTTTTCGTTTTATTTTCCATATTGTTTTATCTGTCTTTTTTATCCATTTTTTAGTCTTTCTTCTTATCAGTATTTCCTTTTATCTTTTCAAAATATTCTGAAATCCTCTTTTCGTATCCATTCTGTGTCGGACGATAAAATGTTCTTCCTTCCAGTTCATCCGGCAGATACTGCTGCTTCACATAATGGTTCGGATAATCGTGTGCATACAGATATCCTGTTCCATGCCCTAATTTTCCTGCATCTTTATAATGGGCATCCTGCAGATGGGGAGGAATGGTATTGATTTTTTCATTCTGCACCGTTTCCATTGCCTCCTGAATGGCAACAACAGCCGAATTGCTTTTTGGGGCACTCGCCACATAACTGACGGCCTGTGCCAGAATAATCTGTGCCTCCGGCATACCAATCCGTTCAACAGCCTGCGCTGCACTGGTTGCTACCACAAGTGCCATCGGGTCTGCATTTGACACATCTTCTGCTGCACAAATCATAATTCGCCTTGCGATAAATTTAATATCTTCTCCGGCATACAGCATCCTCGCCAGATAATAAATAGCTGCATCCGGGTCCGAACCACGCATGCTTTTAATAAATGCTGAAATAGTGTCGTAATGGCTATCTCCTGTCTTATCGTAACGGACAACACGTTTCTGGATACATTCAGAAGCCACTTCTTTTGTAATGTGAATCCAACCGTCTTCCCCTCTTTGCGTCGTCAGAACAGCCAGTTCTATCGCATTCAATGCCATTCTTGCGTCGCCACCGGCTAATTGCGCCAAAAACTCCAATGCATCATCATCTATCTTCGGTTTGTACGAGCCAAGCCCTTTTTCCTCATCCGTAACAGCTCTCTTTATCAGTGTTTTTACATTCTCTTCTGATAAAGGGTACAGTTCAAAAATAATGGAACGGGAAATCAATGCCTTGTTCACTTCAAAATAAGGATTTTCTGTCGTAGCACCAATCAGAATAATCGTTCCGTCCTCAACAAATGGTAACAGATAATCCTGCTGCCCTTTGTTAAAACGGTGAATCTCGTCTACAAAAAGTATCGTCTTCCTGCCGTACATTCCAGCGTTGTCTTTCGCCTTTTGTACCACTTCCTCCATATCCTTTTTGCCTGCTGACGTGGCATTAATCTGCAAAAACTCTGCACTGGTTGTATTCGCAATCACTTTTGCCAATGTTGTCTTTCCGGTTCCCGGTGGTCCATATAACAAAATGGAACTCAGCTTATCAGCCTGTATTGCACGATACAGCAGTTTGTCTTTTCCTATAATATGTTCCTGTCCTACTACTTCCTCCAGACTCGTCGGACGGAGTCTGGAAGCAAGAGGCGACTCATTTTCTTTGTTTTGTTCCCTCATATAATCAAATAAGTCCATACATTTCCCTCTTCTGCTTTTTTCTGAATATTACATCTGCTTTTTCAGTAAAACAAAACTGTTTCACTCTTTATTTCTCAGCCTGCACTTAAAAAATAATCGTTTCTTTATCTATCTCTGCAAAATATACTTCGCTCTCTTCCGGTCTGATAACAGCCTGGCCTGACGTCGCTTCCGTGATTTCTTTTGTTACTTTATCCAAAAGTCCGGACGGGACTAAAAGCACCATCTGCACTTTATCCGTATATATTGTATCCAGTACCGGAATCTGCAGGGTTGCTGCAACATATTGCAGTTTCCCAATACCATTATAATCGGTATCAACCATAACCTTCACACCTGTCTGTTTTTCAATAATACGGCTTGCAGCCAGCCCGGCCTGCGTTGCCTGCGAATATGCACGGACCAGCCCGCCGGTTCCCAACAGGGTGCCACCAAAATACCGTGTCACAATTACCAGTACATTGCGCAGTTCCTGACCTGTCAGCACTTCCAGAATCGGTCTTCCGGCTGTTCCTGACGGTTCCCCGTCATCACTGCAACGGGAGATTTCTCCACTGCTTCCTAAAACAAAAGCATAACAGTTATGCCGGGCATCCCAGTATTTTTTCTTGGTTTTTTCTATAATCTGCGTCACTTGCTCTTCTGTTTCCACCGGAAACACCTGTGCAATAAAACGTGACTTTTTTTCTACAATTTCGTCACTTCCACCTTCATATACGGTACGGTATGGTGTCATAATTTCCTCATTTCTTCCTGACAACTGTTTTATTTTCTACTGTTTCTTCTTTTCACTGATAAGTGCATAGACATCGTCAAACACTTCTACACTTCTCGCCAGAATCCCATTGACATACGCAATAAAAATTCCATAATTTACAATCGGCACATTCTGCTCATTGGCACGGAAAATCCGGTGCTTCATTTCTTTTTCGTGAAGCGTGCAGCCACCACAATGTATCACAAGCTGATACGGTGACAAATCTGCCGGAAAATGTGTTCCACTGCACGTTTCTATTTTCAGTTCTTTCCCGGTATACTCTTTCAGCCAGCGTGGAATCTTAACAGTTCCTATATCATCACACTGTCTGCGATGTGTGCAGCCTTCGGCAATCAGCACGCAATCGCCATCCTTTAGTCTGTCTGTTGCTGTCACGCCCTCCACTAATTTCTTTAAATTTCCCTTATGCCGTGCAAAGAGAATCGAAAAAGAGGTCAACAGAATATCTTCCGGAACAATTGCTGAAACTTCTTTAAATGCCTGTGAATCTGTTACTACCATTTTTACTTTGCCGGAAAGATTCTGCAACGTAGCAGCAAGTTCCGGCACCTGTGTTACGACAGCAACAGCCTGATTATCCAAAATATCACGAATCACCTGCTGCTGTGGCATAATCAGTCTTCCTTTTGGTGCAGCAGAGTCTACCGGCACCACAAGCACCACGATATCTCCTGCTGTAATCAGGTCACCGATAATGTGAAGTTTTAAATCAGCATCCGGTGCCTGCGCAATCAATGTATCTTTTAACTCTTCCATTCCTTTTTTTGTTGTCGTACTGATAACATTAACAGGAACGGAAGGATTTTTCGCTGTTAAACGGTTCCGTATGTCTTCCGATAACACATCCTCCATACGGTCTGCCTGATTCAATACAATAATATAGGGCAGCTTTTTTTCTTCAATTAACTGAATTATCTCCAGTTCTTTTTCCGGCAGGCCTCGCTTGGTTGCAAGAATCTCCTGCGTCAGTGTTGTAATATCAATGACTACCAACGCAATGTCTGTTTTGTTTAATACCTGCATTGCCTTTTCCACACGTTTGCTGCCAAGTTCCCCCTCATCATCAATACCGGGCGTGTCAATTAACATACACGGTCCTAACGGCAGTATTTCCATTGCTTTTGATACGGGGTCAGTTGTTGTGCCTTTTACGTCGGATACAATAGCAAGCGGCTGTCCGGTCATTGCATTAATCACACTTGATTTTCCTGCATTTCTCTTGCCAAATAGTGCAATCTGAATACGGTCGCCCTGTGGTGTTGTATTTAAACTCATGATGTCTCCCCTTTCTTTGCACTCTTTCAGAAACTATCGTATTTGTCCATTTCCATTAATCAGATATTTCATTGTTGTCAGTTCACGAAGTCCCATCGGTCCTCTTACGTGAAGTTTCTGTGTGGAAATGCCAATTTCTGCGCCCAGTCCAAACTCCCCTCCGTCGGTAAAACGGGTGGAACAGTTTACATAAACGCAGGCTGAATCAATTTCTTTCTGGAATTTTTCAGCATTGCTGTAATTTTCAGTAATAATACATTCTGAATGACCTGTACTATACTTACGGATATGGGCAATCGCCTCATCAATGTCTTCCACTACTTTAATCGAAATAATATAATCTAAAAATTCTGTTGCATAGTCTTCCTGCGTTGCCGGAATAACTGTGTCGCCTAAAATCTCTCTTGTTTTTTCACAACCACGGATTTCCACCTGATGTTTATCGAATGCCTTTTTCAATTTCGGCAAAAATTCTGCTGCCACATCCTTGTGCACCAGACATGTTTCCAATGCATTACATACGCTCGGACGCTGCGTTTTCCCATTGTCTGTAATCGAAACTGCCATTTCCAAATCTGCTGCTGCATCAACATAAATATGACAGTTTCCGGTACCGGTTTCAATAACCGGAACCGTGGCATTTTTTACGATTGCCTGAATCAGACCTGCCCCACCACGTGGAATCAGCACGTCAATATAATCATTGGCACGCATCATATCCGTAGACACTTCCCTTGATGTATCTTCCACTAACTGCACTGTCTGCTTCGGATATCCACAGGAAGCAATCGCCTGCTGCATCAGCTGCATCAGAATCTTATTGGAATGAATCGCCTCTTTGCCACCACGCAGAATGGCTGCATTTCCACTCTTCAAACAAAGGGCGGCTGCATCTACTGTAACGTTTGGACGGGACTCATAAATAATCCCAACAACTCCCATAGGAACTCTGACTTTGGTAATGCGCATACCATTTGGGCGAACAGAGCCTTCCATAATTTCCCCTACCGGGTCTTCTAAATTGACTAATTGAACACAGGCATCTGCAATCCCTTCTATGCGTTCCTTCGTCAGACGAAGACGGTCTGTCATAGTATCCGAGATGCCATTTTCCTTTGCCTGTGCAATGTCTTTTTCATTTTCCTGCAAAATCACATCCGTATTCTCGCGTAATACCGTTGCAATTTCCATCAGAATTTTGTTTTTCTCGCCGGTAGAAGCATTTGCAATACTGCTTTTTGCTGCTACAGCATTTTTTCCTAACTCGTCAATATAACCCATAACCATCTCCCTTTCTGCTATACACAACCGTTCTGTCATTTTTCCGTATAAATACGCCACTCTATAATGATATATTCTGACTAATCAATCGCTTTGGTGCACGCAATGGCAAGTGCGCCGGCACCAATATGGCAGGATATACTCAGAGAAAGAGGACTGCTTACCACTTCCCCTACACCAAATTTTTCCTTGATAATTTCAACAAATTCTTCTGCTGCTTCTTCATTCTGCGTATGTGCTACTTCCATATGAATATTTTTCATATTTTCAAGACCACCAAAACGGGTAATAATATCATTTTCGATAGCCGATAACATTTTGCTTACGCCCTGTTTTTTCGTGCGCGCAATCGTAAATGCATCCAGTTTTTCTCCCTGAATGGTAAGTACCGGTTTTAAACGCAGTGCAGAACCAAGTGCTGCTGCCGCCGGCGTAATTCTGCCACCTTTTTTCAGATATTTTAATGTATCTAACATAATATAAATGCTGGACTCGAATTTTACTTTTTCTAGATATTCTTTGATTTCTGCAGCTGTCATACCTCTTTCTATCAGTTCCAGTGCATCCAGTACCGACTGACGCTGTGTAACGGAAATTCGCTGGTTATCTACCACCTGCACTCTTCCATCGTACTCCTGTGCCAGCATCATAGCTGTCTGGCAGGAACCCGACAATCCACTTGACATCGGAATATATACAATACTTTCTGCGTCCTGCAGAAGTTTGTCCCAGACTTCCATAACACTTTCCGGTGTTGGCTGGGAAGTAGAGATATCTACATCCTGCTGCAATTTTTCATAAAACTCTTCCTGCGTCAGACTGATATCTTCAAAATAAGTTTCTCCATCAATCAGGAAAGGCATAGGAAGTACTTCTACTCCCAGTTCCTCTGCTTCGCTTTGCGTAATCCCACTGTTACTGTCCGTCATTACAACAATCTTGCTCATATCCTTGCCTTTTATCTCCTTTTCTTATTTTAAGAATCCATTGATAATCTGCTCTTCTGCTTCTGCTTCTGTCAATCCTAATGTCATTAATTTGTTCAGTTGGTCACCTGCTATTTTTCCAATGGCTGCTTCGTGAATCAGGGCTGCGTCAATATTATTTGCTGTCAGCTGTGGTACAGCTGTTACACTGGAGCCATCCATAATAATCGCATCACATTCCGTATGACCACTGCAGGCATTATTTCCATTGATAATCGATGAAAATACCTGTTTTGACTTTCCTTTGGCAACCGAACGGGATATCACATTCGCACTGCTGCCTTCTCCATTCATATCTACCTTGAAATTCGTTTCGGCCAGCTGGCTTCCATGCGTCATAATCTTTTCGTGAATCACAAGAGAAGCTCCTGCTGCCAAATCAGCCTCGGTATCGCGCACAGTAGAATCTACACCTTTAATCTGCACGGAATCCATTTCAAAAGCTGCGTCCTCCTCTACGTGAATTACCGTCGTCGGATTCAGGATGCGCTTTCCTTCTCCATCACCTTCGCCATAATGTTTTTCGATATATTTTACTTTCGCGCCTTTTTTTATATAAAATGTGTGAATACCATCATGCTCGGAAGTATCCACGCCACAATTGTGAATACCACATCCTGCCACAATTGTCACTTCTGCATTTTCGCCGATATAGAAGTCGTTATATACCATATCTTTTAATCCTGACTGGCTTAATACGACAGGGATATGGACACTTTCATTTTTTGTGCCGGGTTTGATAATAATATCAATGCCCGGTTTGTCCTCTTTTGTTACAATATCAATATTTGCCGTTGTATTTCTTCCAGCCAGTTCACCGTTAGAACGGATGTTATAGGCTCCTTCCGGAACGGAATGGATATCAGCCACTTGTTCTAACAAATTCTTCTCTATTGAATCCATATTCTGGTTCCTCCTGTTTTCTTGATTTTTGTCACTTTTCCTGTGCTATAAGCGCACATCCTGCATTTTCCTCAATTGCTTTACTGCAGTTTGTCCAACAATGTTGCACACGCAATATCATTTTTCATTAATGTCGGCAAAACCTCTTCTTTTGTGCCGTCATTAATAATTTCTCCATCTGATACTACAATAACACGGTCTGCTATATTTAAAATACGTTCCTGATGGGAAATAATCAAAATAGTTCCCTGTATCTGCTGATACATTTTTTCAAAAACCTGAATCAGATTTTTGAAACTCCACAAATCGATACCTGCTTCCGGCTCATCAAAAATAGAAAACTTTGTTCCCCTCGCAAGAATCATTGCAATCTCAATACGTTTCATCTCGCCACCGGAAAGGCTGTCATTTAACTCCCGATTGATATAATCTTTTGCGCACAATCCGACTTCTGATAAATAATTGCAGGCATCGGAAACGCTAATCTCTTTGCCTGCTGCCAGACGGATTAAGTCCATAACGGTAAGTCCTTTAAAACGTACCGGCTGCTGAAAAGCAAAACTGATACCTTTATTTGCCCTCTCTGTAATAGAGCAGTCCGTAATATCTTCTCCATCCAAAATAATTTTTCCGGACGTCGGTTTAATAATACCTGCTATCATTTTTGCAAGTGTCGATTTTCCACCACCGTTTGGCCCTGTAATAACCACAAGATGGTCATCAATCTTAACATTTATGTCTTTTAATATTTCCTTATCACTGCTATCTTCCGTAACCTGATAGCAGACATTCTGCAACTCTAACATGCTGATTTTCTCCCTTCTAAAGGAATATTTTTCTTCGAGATGGGTAAACCTTCTCTAAGCATACTATTATATATGAATTTCTAAGGAATTACAACACCCGTGTGCCTCATTTTCATTACATCCTTTTCATATTTTCACTTGCACCCCACACTTTTGCGTAGTATGATTAATGCAACAATACTTAGGAAGGAATTTTCACGCTATGCACCGATTTTTGCGAGCCGTTGGTTTTAGTAATATCAAAAGCCGTCGTGAACTTGACCCCATCTTTGGCAAGGTTATGGCACAACCAGACAAAAAAAGGAAAATCAAACTTACCAATAATTGCACGTATACAGAATTTGCAATGGAAGTCGGTCCCCAGATAGGCATTGCCCTCCGTGGAGAATATGACGAAAAAGGGTTCTTTTATATGGAACATTACTTTCCATATTGCGAAAGCCGGCTGATTACTTCCTGCGAAGCCGTCAGTGTCAACAAACGTGTGGACACCAACGCTTTTACAGGAATGTGTGATGATTTGCGTCTTGGCATTTCTATGATTTTCTATCTGCAAAATGCAGTGGATTATCTTGAACTCCATTGTGCTGACAACACACCACACAAGGCGAAACTGACACTTTCCGGGCTTTCACTGAAAGGAACGATTCTGCTTGGTGTTTACCACGATACCTATACTTCCCAGACACAGAAAATCCGTTCCCTGCACCGGAATTACCTGATTGCCCGTGCAAAAGACGGCGACCAGGAAGCCATCGACGACCTGACGATTGAAGATATTGATACGACGGCAAAGATTCGCAACCGGATTAAATCAGAGGATTTGTATTCTCTTGTGGAAACCAGTTTCATTCCATACGGTTCCGAATCCGACCACTATTCTATTCTTGGCACCATTGTAAACTGGTCCGTTGTAACCAACACTTTCACAAATGAAGAAGTCTACCAGATGCTTCTAAACTGCAATGATATTCTGATTAATGTCTGTATTCACAAAGATGATTTGCTGGGCGAGCCAATGATTGGACGCCGTTTCAAAGGCGTTATCTGGATGCAGGGACATAGCGATTTTGAAAAAATATAGTCCGTGCGAACAAACAATATAATCCTGTTTGTCGCCGGACTATTTTTCTATTCCTGTTTATTATGAATCTCACAGGTTTCTTCCGGTATCTCGTTTTCTTCCCCTGTCTTTGCCTTATCAGGAAGATTTCGCCGGATTACTTTTTCATAAATATCCTTCTCAGGACAGTTTTCTCCAGCCAATTGTCCCGATGCTTTGCAAATACGATATTTCATATGACAGTCGCATTTTTCAGCCGGCTGTGTGCCGATAGCAAAAAATTCCGTCCGGTTGTACGATTTGTTCTGCACTTTGCTGCACAATCCCTCAACTGCTTTTTTGCCACACTCCGTACATATTTCGCTGGAAATAATATCTGTGCAATCGCTGAATTTTCCTTTGGATAGTTTTTTCTGCTTATGAATGCGCTCCATAATTTCACGCCAGAGCGTCAGCTGATAATCTGTATTTGATGCAGCACTGCCCTCTTCCTGTCCCGTCCAGATACCTGCCGTATAATACGGTGTATATCCTTCAAACCAACGGTCCGAATGTTTCTGCGTGTTTCCTATCATTCCTGCCTGCTCTACATTGAGTTTCCGGAACTTCACGGCTCCTGCCATGCCTTCATTCACAATTTCCTGCATCGTATCCGTTAACAGCCACGAAGAAGACTCTTTCATCACTCTTGTAGAATCTGCTTCATTTTCCAGCAGCACCTCCCCGTTTGCATCAACAATCTTTGTATAAAAACGTGGTTTCTGATAAATCCCTTTGTTGGCTATGGCTGCATAAGCTGCCGTCAGTTCCAGATTGGTTACACCATCTGTCAGTCTGCCGGTTGCCAGTGCCGGCGTCATATCGCTTTCTGTTCTGCCATCTTCGTTTTTGCGTCCCATTACAATCGTGGAAAAGCCTAATTTTCTCAGATATTCATAACCAGTCCGAACAGAAACCTGCTCTAATACGCCGGTTGCTGCAAAATCATTCGTTGTCACGATAGCATCACGCATCGTTATCTGATTTTCGTCACTGCCCTTTAGCATCGTGCCTAGTGTCATACCACTGGTATCCAGTGCCGGCAGATACGCAGAAAGGATTCCAAATGCTGAGCCCGGCTGCCTTTTTGCCTCCGTGGCCCGGTTGATTGCACGATTGGCAACCCTCTGACCCCGTCCACCGACAATGGCTTTTACCCTGCCTGTCGATTGCTCCAGCAATACAAAAGAAACCTGTGGCTGCTTCACCAGCTGGATATTTTCCGAAATCAGCACACCACCATTGTTTAAAATATACTTTTTGAAATCAGATACATATTTCTTTGCTTTTTTTACATTGTGAAAATACAGTGAAATACTTTCCTGCTGTGTATTATAAATATAATTTTTGACATCAATCTCACTATATTCCTTCGTAATACCGTCTTTTGCGACAATCAGGCTGTATGTCAGATACGACTTAGTGGCTGCCGGATAATATTGGTCATCATTTATGACCGAATCGCAGATGCTCTGCATACTGCTGTCCTGACAGGTGTAAATCTGAAGACCACCACGATACAATGCGTGATATGCCTGTGTCTGGGTATATCCCAGTTTTTCCTTCAAATCTGTAATAATCTGCTCTGCCACGGCATCCGTATAATATGAATTTAACTTGTCCTTTGTGTTAATCTTGGTCGCACTGATATTCTGGATTCTGAGATAAACGTCATCCCCCAGTGCGTCTTCATATTCGTCTTCCGAAATATAGCGTTCTTCCAGCATTTTTTTCAATGTATCTTTTCGCTTTTCTGCATTATTTTCCTGCTGGCTGACCGGTTCGTACTTTGCCGGGTCTGCAACAATGGAAGCCAGTACAGCAGCTTCCGACACCGTTACATCGGCAACATCTTTGTCAAAATATCTCTTAGAAGCTGCCTGCACACCCATAATTCCATCGCCAAGATTAATAGTATTCAGGTAGTACTCCAGAATTTCTTTTTTGCTCATGGATTTTTCAATGTCAGCTGCAAGGAACTGTTCCACTACCGTTGCCGAAATCTTTTCTGAAACGGTATCTTCATTCTGGTTTTCCATAATCTGGTTTTCAATCAGCTGATTTGTAATCGTGTCGGATGACTTTTTATTTTTGTCATTCCCTGTCATTTCTTCATAAACAGACCGGATGATGCTGGACATATCTACACCGTGATGTTTATAGAAGTTTTTGTCCTCCACAGCTACAAATGCCTGCTGCACGGATGATGGAATATCCGAAATCGCAATATATTCACTATCAATATCAGACGCCTTTAACGTCTGGATTTCCTTGCCGGCAATGTCATACATCACGCTTGGTGTTCCCTTGGTCAGCAAATCCAGTTCATCAATTTTCTGAGCCTGGTTTACCCAGCCACGCACAATACGAAAGGCACTGATAAGACACGCAAAAACAAGTGCAATCACAATGACTGCACTGACATAGCCCATATATTTTCTGATACGGTACGACTTTTTAGAAGAACTTTTTACAATATGTTCTTTTTTCTTTTTGACGTCCTGCCTACTGTATTTCATATCGTTTCATTCCCCTCCGAACTACAACTAACTGTCCTATGGATTAAGGACTGCACTGCTAAATAGAATCGGGCTGCCAGACGAAGAAAATGATATTCTGCTTTATCTGATTCTCTTCGCCGGCAGCCCTTTTATTTTATCACATTATTTATTGCGATAAATAATATCTGTTCTCTTTGGTCCATTGGATACCATAGTAACCGGTACTCCAATCTCTTTTTCGATAAACTCTACATATTTTCTGCAGTTTTCTGGAAGTTTATCATAATCTGTAATGCCACTGATATCACATTCCCATCCCGGAAGCACCTCATAAACCGGTTTTGCTTTTGCCAGTTTTGCAGTAACAGGGAAGTCTTTGACTACCTTTCCATCAATTTCATATCCTACACAAACCGGGATTTCTTTGAGATAACCAAGACAGTCAAGTACTGTCAGGACAACTTCTGTAGCACCCTGAATCTGGCATCCGTAACGGCTGGCAACAGCATCAAACCATCCCATACGACGTGGACGACCTGTTGTGGCACCATATTCTCCACCATCTCCACCGTGCTTACGGAGTTTATCTGCCTCTTCCTCATCTAAAATTTCACTGACAAACTCACCTGCACCTACTGCACTTGAGTATGCCTTTACAACTGTTACAATTCTCTTAATCTCATACGGTGGAATACCTGCACCGATTGCACCGTATGCTGCCAGTGTAGAAGAAGATGTAACCATTGGATAAATTCCGTGGTCCGGGTCTTTTAAAGAGCCTAACTGTCCTTCTAAGAGAATGTTCTTTCCGTCTGCAATTGCCTGACGCAGGTAAGCAGAAACATCACATACATAAGGTGCTACCATATCGCGATATTCCCTTAATGTATTCATTAACTCTTCTTTATCCAGTTCCGGTTTATGATACAGATATTTCAAAATAACATTTTTCTGCTCACAAATGCGCTCAACCTTATCTTCTAACACTTCATCATCAAATAATTCGGAAACCTGAATTCCGATTTTTGCATATTTATCAGAATAAAATGGAGCAATACCTGACTTTGTAGAACCAAACGATTTCTTTCCTAAACGTTCTTCTTCATACTGGTCAAATGCAATATGATATGGCATCAGTATCTGTGCTCTGTCAGACACTAAAATCTTAGGCTTTGGAACTCCTTTTTCTACCAGCGAATTAATTTCGTTAAACAGATATGGAATGTTCAAAGCAACACCATTTCCAATAATGCTTGTGGTATGGTCATAGAAAACTCCGGATGGCAGTAAATGTAATGCGAACTTACCATAATCATTAATAATCGTATGTCCTGCATTGCTTCCTCCCTGGAAACGCACGATAATGTCAGATTCCTGTCCTAACATATCCGTGATTTTTCCCTTTCCTTCGTCTCCCCAGTTAGCGCCAACAATAGCTGTTACCATAATTTCCTCCATTCCGTCGTTAGCTACGACATCAAAATCTCATAATGTGGTGTCTCTTTTTTATGGGATGGCAGACTTCCTCTTCCATAATAAAGTATAACCTAATCTATTATTCTGTCAATGGATATTGAACGTTCTTTTTTCAAATCGTAGTAAATATTTCCCACTTTTACGATTGGTTTGGAAAGTTCTTCCATATTAACCATAACTACTTTGCCAATCTCGTCCGTTGTAAGGCGAACCTCTGTATTCATATATGCCTGCACGGCTGTCGATAAAAACGGAAGAAGATATTCCACTTCGTATTTTACCAGTCCTTCTCTTTCAAACATATGAATTACATCAAACGGGCAGATTGCCTTGCGATAAATTCTGTCTGAAGTCATGGCATCATAGGTATCGGCAATTGCAACAATTTTTGCAAACGGACTAATCTGGTCACCGTGATAGCCTCCCGGATAGCCACTGCCGTCACATCTCTCATGATGGCGCATCGCAACCTCAGCAATTCTCGGGTCCAAATCCATATTTTTCAAAATGTTATTTCCGTGAAGCACGTGTGTCTTGATAATGTTAAACTCTGAAATCGTCAGACGGTCTTTCTTTAACAGCACGTCATCCGGAATCATCATTTTTCCTATATCGTGCAGTAAGCCTGCCAGTGTCAGAACATCCAAATCTTCTTTTGAAATCTTTGGCATTGCAATTTTTCCAATTACATTGCTTAACAATGCAACATTCAGACTATGTACATAGGTAACATCATCATAGCCTTTCATACACTGCAGCATATCCAGAATATGAAGACTGTTTCTGCTTTCACTTACAACAGATTCTACTTCTGACAAAATCGTACTGCTGTCAATTTCCTCATTTTGCATCACGACACGGTTAAAAGTATCTTTCAGATGGTCTACCGTGTCCAGAAAAACAGCGTGAAACTCCTGGTATTCCTTAGAATTTTTCAGTGTTTCAAAGTAATTGTCTTCATCGGAGTCTTTTTCTGCCTGATAACTCGGCTCCGAAGAAACAAATTTTACTTCCGGGAGTTCTTCCTGCTGTTCCCGCGTTGGTTCCCCAAGAACCGGTGTTTTGCCATCCTTATCCACTTCGATACGAATGGCAAAAATAGCATGTTCTCTTAATGCTTCGATAATTTCTGCCGTCAATACCGTTCCACTTGGAATCAGCAGCTGTTCTTCTGCTGTATACACATCATCTGCTGTTACCATATTTTCCTGTAACCGTGATGTTAAAATTCTTTTTCCAGCCATACAACCTCCATCCTACTAATCAGGAGCACTCCCTGCCCTGCATCAAGCTATTTGCTTTGCCCATAACTAGATTTATACATTAATTTCAGCTTTTACTCCGAGAATATCTTTGTTTGCGTCCAAAATAGGCTGTACTACTTCGTTGACAAACTCTTCTACCTGCGAAGGTGCACGTCCGACATATTTCTCAGGTTTCATAGATTCCTGTAATTCCTCTATGCCCATTGGAAATTCCTCATCCTGTGCAATCAGTTCTAAGAGATTATTCTCTTTTCCGTACTCTTTTACATTCTTGCCTGCTTCCATTGACAGGGTACGGATTTTTTCGTGTAATTCCTGTCTGTTGCCACCTGCTTTTACGGCATCCATCATAATATTTTCCGTTGCCATAAATGGTAATTCTGACATCAGTCTTTTTTCGATTACTTTGTCATACACAACCAGACCGTCTACTACATTTAACAGTAAATCCAGAATACCGTCTGTTGCCAAAAATCCTTCCGGAATACTGATTCTCTTATTTGCAGAATCATCCAGCGTACGCTCAAACCACTGGCATGCAGAAGTAAACATCGTATTTGTCACATCTGACATAACATAACGTGATAACGAAGCGATTCTTTCACTACGCATAGGATTTCTCTTATATGCCATTGCGGAAGAGCCAATCTGGTTCTTCTCGAATGGTTCCTCAATCTCCTTCAGATGCTGAAGCAGACGGATATCATTTGAAAACTTGTGGGCACTTGCTGCAATTCCTGCCAGAACATTTGCCACACGGGTATCTAACTTACGAGAATAGGTCTGTCCTGATACTGGGAAACAAGACTCAAATCCCATCTTTTCAGCGATAATCTGGTCCAGTTTTTTCACTTTTTCTTCGTCGCCGTCAAACAGTTCCATAAAACTTGCCTGTGTTCCTGTCGTTCCTTTGGAGCCAAGCAGTTTCATTGTAGATAATACATATTCAACATCTTCCAAATCCATTACAAATTCCTGCAGCCATAATGTTGCACGCTTGCCGACAGTGGTAGGCTGTGCAGGCTGGAAATGCGTAAAAGCAAGTGTTGGAAGGTCTTTGTACTTCATCGCAAATTTTGATAATTCATCAATTACATTAATTAACTTTTTGCGTACCAGCTGCAGTGCTTCTGTCATAATAATAACATCTGTATTGTCACCAACATAGCAGGATGTTGCACCAAGATGAATAATACCTGCTGCTTTCGGACACTGCTGTCCGTATGCATAGACATGTGACATAACATCATGACGGACTAATTTTTCTCTTTCTTTTGCCACATCATAATTAATATCATCGGCATGTGCCTTTAATTCATCAATCTGCTCCTTGGTTACGGCAGGTTCCCCCTGCTCATTTTTCAGACCAAGTTCATTTTCTGCCTCTGCCAGTGCAATCCACAAACGACGCCATGTCTTAAACTTTTTATCCGGTGAAAAAATGTACTGCATCTCTTTGCTGGCATAACGCTCAGAAAGAGGGCTGGTATACTTATCGTTGCTCATATCTTTCCTCCAATCTCACACTCACTGCTCTTTACGTTCATCCCCTTCGGATGTTTGTTTGCTGTTTTGTTTGCTGTTTGTTTTCTTTTTATTTTCTTTCTAATTGTCTTTCTAATTGTCTTTTTACTGTCTGTCTTCTAATGGTCATATTCACCACGGATATCTTCTGTCGGTGGTTCTATCGGATAATTTCCTGAGAAGCAGGCATTGCAATATCCCGTATCTCCATCAATCAATTCGCTCAGACGGTTCAAATCCAAATATCCCAGTGAATCTGCTCCAATCATCCTGCAGATTTCTTCCACAGAATGGTTATATGCAATCAACTGGTCGCTGGAAGGTACGTCTGTACCAAAATAGCATGGATATAAAAACGGTGGCGAACTGATGCGTACATGCACCTCTGTCGCTCCTGCATCTTTTAACATTTTAACGATACGGTCACTTGTTGTACCACGTACAATGGAGTCATCTACCATAACCACGCGTTTTCCCTTAACAACTTCTTTTAAGGCATTTAATTTTACCATAACGCTCGATTCACGGGCAGACTGCTTCGGTTTAATGAAGGTTCTGCCGACATAACTGTTCTTTACGAACGCTGTTCCATACGGGATACCGGACTCCTGCGAATATCCCATTGCTGCTGCGTTACCGGATTCCGGAACACCAACTACAATATCAGCCTCAACCGGATGTGTCTGTGCCAGTATCTTGCCGGCAATCAGACGCGAACTATGTACACAGATTCCATCAATATAACTGTCCGGTCTTGCAAAATAAATATATTCAAAAATACAGCGTGCTTTTGTTCCTCCAACCATACTTTTGTCTGACTGGATGCCATCCGCCGTAATTGTAACAATTTCGCCCGGCTCTACGTCCCTGATAAACTCTGCTCCAACCGTGTCTAATGCACAGGTTTCTGATGCCAGAACATAAGCATTATCACGCTTGCCGATACACAATGGACGGAATCCAAACGGGTCGCGTGCGCCAATCAGTTTGCGTGGGCTGGCAACTACCAGCGAATAAGCACCTTTAATACGCATCATCGCATTTTTCACGGCATCCTCTACTTTGCCAACTTTCAGACGCTCTCTTGCAATAAGATATGCGATTACTTCTGAGTCAATCGTCGTCTGGAAAATTGCTCCATTCATCTCCAGTTCATTTCGTAAATCTACTGCATTAACGAGATTTCCGTTATGTGCCAGTATCAAAGTACCTTTAATATAATTCAGCACCAATGGCTGTGTATTTTCAGCAGTACTTGCTCCTGCTGTTGAATAACGGACGTGTCCGACTCCGATATCACCCTGCATTTTTTCAAGATTCTCAGCATTGAAAACCTCATTTACCAGTCCCATTCCCTTGCATGTGTTTGCATTACGCTGTGGTCCGTCTGTTCTGCTGACGGCAATACCACAACTTTCCTGTCCACGGTGCTGCAGGGAAAAAAGTCCATAATAGATAGAAGATGCTACATCATTTCCGTCTAAATCATACATACCGAAAACGCCACATTCTTCTCCTAACTTTGGTTCTTCCACATCTGCCAGTATACAGCTATGATTCTGGCACGACTGACAATTTCTGCCATTCTCACAATGTTTGGTTAAATTATTCATTCTGTCCTCCGTATGAATATTCTGGTTCATAGAAAAACCCGAAATCACCCATGTAATTTCGGGGAAAAGCATTCTTAAATAAGACCTATTCTCTTTGCAACTTCCTGATAAGCATCTTCTACGCCACCAAGGTCTCTTCTGAAACGGTCTTTGTCCAGTTTTTCATGTGTTTTCTTATCCCAGAAACGGCATGTATCCGGTGAAATTTCATCAGCAAGAACAATCGTGCCATCACTTGTCTTACCAAACTCAATCTTAAAGTCAATCAAATCAATGCCACATTCATCGAAAAAGTCTTTTAAGAAGTCATTTACCATAAATGCATATTTTGTAATGGTATCAATATCTTCTCTTGTAGCAGCACCAATTGCAATTGCAAAATAGTCATTGATTAATGGGTCACCCAAATCATCATCTTTGTAGCTGAACTCTAATGTTGGGCAGAGAAGTTTGAATCCTTCTTCGATTCCCAGTCTTTTTGAAAAGCTTCCTGCTGCCACATTACGGACAATAACTTCCAAAGGTACAATATCTACCTTCTTTACAGCTGTTTCTCTATCACTTAACTCTTCAATATAATGAGTCGGCACTCCAGCGTCCTCTAACTTCTGAAACAGAAAATTAGTCATACGGTTGTTAATAACACCCTTACCAACAATCGTTCCCTTCTTGACACCGTTAAATGCTGTGGCATCGTCTTTGTAATCAACGATTAAAACATTTTCGTCCTCTGTCTTAAATACTTTTTTTGCCTTGCCTTCGTATAACATGTCTAACTTGTTCACTGTCGTGTCCTCCTAATATTGATAATAGTTCTGTCATTCCAACACCTTACATTATACCAATTTCAGCGAAAATCGCAAGTAGTCTTTTATGACAAAATGCCTCTCTGGATTTTGACAGCAAGAATGCGGAGTACCGAATCATTCAGCCGTTTCTGTTCATTTTCATCAGACTGCACCTTATACAGGATTTCATCATAGGCTTCTTCCAGATTTTCCGGCATCAGAATAATGTCTGCCCCGGCGTGAAAAGCGTTATATGCTGCCTCTGCAGCAGAATATTCTTCGATAATGGAAGTCATATCGAATGCATCTGTAATAATGATTTTTTCAAATCCCAGTTCATCCCGTAAGATTGTCTGCATAATCAAATTCGACATACTTGCCGGAATAGAACTTTCTGTAACTTTGCTGACGGAAATGTGTGAAACCATCACGAAGTCTGCTCCGGCAGCAATCCCTTTCTGAAATGGAACAAAATCCGTTTTGCGAAGCTGCGCAATACTGCTGTCAATGTCGACACTGCCTTTGTGCGTGTCACCCTCAGAAGAACCCTGTCCCGGAAAATGCTTTAACGTTCCACTGATGTTTACCTTGTTCAGTCCCTGTACAAAAGCACTGACATATTCACCGACTTTATCGGGGTCTTCGCCAAAAGAACGGTCACCGATTTCTTTGTTCAGTTCGCTTGTTTTTACATCAGCAACCGGTGCAAAATCTACATTAAATCCAAGTTCGCCCAGTTCCAGCCCTATCGTCTTACCCATATCATAGGTATACTGGTCATCTTTTGTTTTGCCGATTTCCTCAGCCGACGGAAATACCGTTGTTTTCATCTTCTTGTTGGAGGCAATTCTCGAAACACGTCCGCCTTCCTCATCAACAGCGATAAAAAGTGGGATTTTATCGGCATTTTTCAGCCCTTCCGTCATCTTAATCGTCTGGTTTCTTTTTGCAATATTTCGTGAAAACAGGATAACTCCACCAACGTGATATTTCTGAATATTTTTTACCATTGTCTTCGTACATTTCCGAAATTCGTAAAAATTTCCTTTACGGGTATCCAACTGTTCCAGATTAACAACAAAAATCTGTCCGACTTTTTCTTCCAGCGTCATATTTTTCATATACTCGCTGGCAAGTTCCATAGCGTCTTCCCACTCCATAACGGTTGTTTCTTCCTCCTGTGTTTCTTCCGAAGACACTTCCGAAGAAGATTCATATGTCTTGATACTCGTTTCGTCACTTCCAAAGAAAGTGATGCATCCACTCAGATTGCAGGAAACGGCTATCGTAAGTGCTACTGCACATATTTTTTTCATAAAAGGATTTTTCATAAATTTCCTCCAGATTGTATTTGTTTCATATCTTTTTTTTCAAAAACTTCCCTAGTATATTGTGACGAAAGAATTGTATTCTGTCAAGAAAAAACGTACTGGAATTATTTTCAATACTGTATAGAAAAGACATTTGATAAAATCTTGAAAAAATCCGTAAACTGTCCAAGCAGGGTTGCATATGATAGGACTGTAAATAAATTTAAACCTGTCGAAGAAACAATCGACGGAACGGAGGAATTTATGAGTGATTTAGCAGCAACTACTTGTGGTGGATGTAATGGCAGTGACAACGGATGCAGTTGGATTATTATTCTGTTATTACTTTGCTCTTGCTGTGGTGGTGGCAGTGGCTTTGGCTTCTCTGGTCATTCTTGTGATGACAACGGATGCAGTTCTATTATCTGGATTATACTTATCCTGTGCTGCTGCTGTGGTGGCTTCTAAAAAAGCCTTCTTTATCCCGTTCCTATCCGCCTTCTGTCCGGTATAGGAATCTAAAAGGGGCTGTGCAATTGCACAGCCTCTTTTTCTGTTATGACCTTTTTTCTTCGCCATCTGTCGCAATACTGTCTTTGCATACCACAGTTTTGTTTCCTTTTGTTTCCCTATGACTGCTTTTTTCCCGACGTGGCACTGTCCTTTTTTTCGCGACACTTCAGACACTCTTCATCAATTTCATAAACAGTATCTTCTTCTATCACAAGTTCGCCAAAACGTCCAATCCACGCATCCTGCCGTTCTTTTTTTCCACTCTCTTTTGTTTCTAATTCTGCTTTTTGCTGGTCACTTCCATACCGGTAATATCTCATATTCACTCTCCTATTGATAGTAAAAAGTTGTAATAAAAAACTGCATATAGTAATATATGCAGTTTCTAAAAGAAAGTTTTGTCATGTCAGAAAATACTTCTAGTATCTCTGTATCTGTCCTGCTGCCTGTATTTTAGCATTCCCGAACACAGCCACTTTTACGACTGGAAAAAGCGTTTGATTGCTTCCATATTGGATGTCATAGACGAAAGAAGCATATCCAGTACGGTTATGGCAGCCATAGATTCCACAACCACAACAGCTCTTGGCACAATAACCGGGTCGTGCCTTCCTTTGATTTCAACATCAATTTCCTGTCCATCTTTATTGACCGTCTTCTGACTTCTTGCAATAGACGGTGTCGGTTTGACAGCAGCGCGAAGCACAATATCACTTCCGTCACTGATACCACCCAGAATGCCACCGGCATGGTTCGTTTTCTTGCATACGCTGCCATCTTCTGCAATGGCAAAAGCGTCATTATTCTGTGAGCCAAATGTATCTGCAACAGCAAAACCGTCCCCGATTTCAACGCCTTTGATTGCACCAATCGACATAATTGCTTTGCTTAAATTTGCGTCCAGTTTTTCAAACACCGGCTCGCCTACTCCGGCAGGCACTCCCCGGATAATGCACTCGATAATACCACCTGCCGAATCCTGTTCTTTCATCTTCGACTCCAACAGGATTTCTGCCTGTCCTGACGCCTCCAAATCCGGCATATAAAGTGGACTTTTCATAATATTTTCTTCTTTTGCTTTGCTCCTGTCAATGGCAATACCACCAATTGCCTGAGTATATGCCAGCACGCTAATGCCCAGTTCCTCCAGAATAGCACAGGCAATCGCTCCTGCAGCCACGCGGCCAATCGTTTCACGTCCCGAAGAACGTCCTCCACCACGATAATCGCGAAAACCGTATTTCTGGTCAAATGTATAATCTGCGTGTCCCGGGCGAAAATATTGGGCAATTTCCGAATAATCCCTGGAACGCTGTGATGTATTATAAACAATCATCGATATTGGCGTTCCTGTCGTTCTGCCTTCAAATACTCCCGAAAGAATCTCCACCTCATCATTTTCCTTGCGTGGTGTCGAATATCTGGTCTGTCCCGGTTTTCTTCTGTTTAAATACTTCTGAATCTTTCCTTCATCCAGAGGAAGCCCGGCAGGGCATCCGTCTACTACAACGCCAATTCCTTTTCCGTGGGATTCTCCCCATGTGGTAACCTGAAAATTCTTTCCAAAAATGGATCCTGCCATCTGTTTTTCTCCTATTCCTTCCTATCTCGGCATCTCCGTCAAGCCTAATTTTTTCTTTACTTTGCGAAGTGTCTTATTGGCAAAATAACTTGCTTTTTCATCATTTTCCTTAATAAGACTGTCGATATACTCTTTTTCTTTTAACAGACGTTCATATTCGTCCTGTAATGGTTTTAATACAGAAATAACAGCCTCTGCCACGCCCATTTTGAAATCGCCATATCCAACACCGGCAAATTCTTTTTCAGACTCTGCAATCGACTTTCCTGTACAGGCACTATATATCTCCAGAAGATTGCTGACTCCCGGTTTGTCTTCGCTATAACGCACTTCACTGTCAGAGTCCGTAACAGCACGTTTACACTTGCGCACAATCGTATCCGGGTCATCCATCAGATAAATACTTCCGTTGACATTTTCGTCAGACTTTGACATCTTCTTGGACGGGTCCTGCAGACTCATAATCTTTGCTCCGGACTTTCCAAAATAAGGCTCCGGTATCTTAAACACATCACCATAGATGCTGTTAAAACGTTCTGCTATATCGCGTGTAATTTCCAAATGCTGCTTTTGGTCCTTGCCAATCGGAACATAATCTGCCTGATAAAGCAAAATGTCTGCTGCCATCAGCACCGGATAGGTAAACAGACCGGCATTGATATTATCTGCATGCTTTGCTGCTTTGTCCTTGAACTGTGTCATACGGTTTAACTCACCCATATAAGTAAAACAGCTTAACAGCCAGCTTAACTCGGCATGTGCTGATACGTGTGACTGAAAATAAATGCAGTTTTTCTTTGGGTCCAGCCCTGCTGCTATATAGAGAACCAGAAGATTTCTCGCTCTCTTGCGAAACTCAGCCGGTACCTGACGCACCGTAAGAGAATGTAAATCCATAACTCCCCAGAAGCACTCATATTCTTCATTTAATGAAACCCAGTTTTTTAATGCTCCTAAATAATTTCCCAATGTAAGATTTCCTGTTGCCTGCATACCACTATACAGAATTTTTTTGTCATTCATCATAAGCACTCCTTCTGCCATAATAAGGCGATAAAAATCTAATATTACGTTACACTAAATCCCCTGTTCTGTCAAACTTTCCATTGCAAATATGCAAAGAAATTTCACACTGCCAAAACATTTTCCAAAACTGCCCGCTGCTTTGGGAATAGTTTTCCTGTAACCGTCATAGATTTAGATAGATTTGATTTATTTCGGAGGTCTGATATGAAATATAAAAATGAACATCAACGCCAGATGGCAATTCTGGAAGCTGCCCTGCCGTATGTTGCCCCCGGCAGCCGTTACGGTATCCAATTATTGCTCAAAGCCGATTCTTTTGCCCGGCTTGCACGGCAGGAACCGGATAGTGCAGATGGGGATTATCCCTTAGAAGCTGCTGAAGCCGGTTCGGAAAGCGCGACTTTTCACCCGGATTTGCAGGGACTTTTGCTGCACATTCAGGAATTTTTAACTCCCCGTGAATCGGATATGGTGCAGACTGTATTAAACTTTATGAATGCTGGCAAACTGCTGCAAAATTACAACTCTTTTATGCGTTCCCACGCTCCCTTCGCCGAAAAAGACTCTGACTCCGAAGACGGCACTCCCGACTTAAATGCTGCATCTGCTGCCCCTTATCAGAGTAACAACCCTATGCAGATGCTGTTTCAGTTAATTAACGGGTTGGGGGCATTAGGAAACGGCTTTGCTGCCACGCCCCGTCAGGAGCAGCAAAGCAGCCAGAATAATTTACTGAAAGAATTTTTAATGTCGCAATTAAATCCAGAGCAAAAAGCAACCTTTGAACAACTACAGAATATGATGTATAATGAATCCGTATCATAAAAGTCTGTATCAAAAAATTGTGTCATATGTACTGTACCAAATATGGGACAGCATATGACAGAAATGATGCAACAAGTTGTTTTCAGTAAGGATAGTATGAAAAATAAAGAGGGTAATATGAAAGAATTTATGAACAATCCGGCTTTCCAGAAGATGAATCCCAAAAAACAGCAAATGATTGAACTTTTAGTTGATACACTGAACCACAAAAAAATCACAGAAGCACTTCCCGTTCTGATGGAGTGGAAAAAGCAGATGGATCAGGAGGGGCTGGCTTTTACAGAGGAAGAAAACCAGCTGCTGACGGAAATTTTTTCTGCCCAGATGACGCCGGCTCAGAAAAAACAGTATGAATTTTTGAAGCCGTTTATCAAAAACTAAATATAAACTTTCTACCGGAGCTTCCCTGCTTTTGCTAAATACAGGGAAGCAGCACCGGATATGATATTTACGGAGGAACTTACGATGCAGGAAACGACAACCCCTTTTTCTTTTGACACGGTTAAGTCACAATTTTTACAGGAAGCAGAGTCCTTTTTGCCAAAAGCAATGATAGAACAGACACTTTCTGATGAAAAAAGAATATTGGAAAATGCAGCATACTTTGGCATAAAACCCCAGAAAATCATTAACGGCAATCTTTTGCGCCATTGTAAAGATATGACGCGAAAAAACCAGCCATTTTTTGGATTTTATCTGTGCCTGAATTTTTTTACAGAATTGTCCATGCTGCTTTTCTTTTTTGGCATTATTTTCTGTTCTTTCCGTTTTGTTACAGACAAAAACAATATGACTGGTTTTACTGCACCGTTTTCTTTTCTCTTGATAACGGTTCTGCTTGCCGGACTGCTTCTGTACAATACCATTAGCAAAATGCTCGTCCGGAAATTTCTGCTGACACAAGATTTACCGGAAAATTCTCCTGCCAGTGCTGCGCTATCCGACAAACAAACCGGCAGGAAAAAAATCAATACCCGTTATGTCATTTCATTTTGCCTGAGTGCATTATTCTGTTTTATTGCCATTTTAGGCATTGTTGGAACCGGAGCAGACAAGCAGTATCAGGCCACACTATTTCAGCTTTTTATGGGATATGTTTTCTTCATTTCCCTGTCCGGTGTTCACAATACACTTTATAACAGTCATGCTATTTCTCTGCTGACAATTGGTGGTTTTGTCCTGACCAGACGCTCTGATACAGAAATCCATCATGCCGTTTCCCAATATCTGCATTTAAATTATCTGCAATTGCTGGGAAGCAGAGGAAAAACTTTTGAGGATTTCAAAAAAGATGATATACTTGCACTGGAAATGAAGCGTTCCCTGCGCTCACGCCTGATTACGCAGCGGGTGTATTACGCACTTGCCATTCTGATTTTATTCCTGTTGCTCGGTGTCTGTCTGTTCCAGATACGCTATGCCTTTTCGATTGCCCTGCTTGTTTTTGTGCTGGCAATCCTGCTGGGTAGCGTCTGCCTGATTACAGCTTTTGTGTCTGCCAATTATGTCATAAAAAAGCTGCCGAAATAATATTTGCAGTAATGGAGTTATTTCACACGCTGAAATACAATTTTGTCATATTGCTGAAATAGCGTTCGCAGTTTTTCTGTATCTTCTTGTTTCTTTCTTCCCGTTATCGCAAAATCAGACCATGTCATAATCATTTCACCATCAGATTCCAAAATAAGTGCTTTAAAATCAATTTCCGGGGCAGCACACTCTTCTGATTCTGTTGACTCTGCATACTCTAACGACTTCCATAATTCATCTGGCAAATCTCCCAAAAAATATCTCTCCTGATTTCCCTGATATTGTAAAATACAATACGCTTCGTCACCTTGCACTTCTACCCGATATCCAAGTTCCTTGTTCTGCCATACGCTGTCTGCATATTCGTACAAATTCTGATTTGGAACTTTTTGAAATTCTATTTCTTTCTTCCCCTCAAACACGTTTGATGCCTGTGTTTCTTTTTTATCACTTCTTATATCTGAAATGTTATACATTCGCAGAACTGTTTTGTCCTTTTTCTCCGATATACTGATGGACAGTTGTATTTTTTGGACACCCTGTGCCAGTTCTTCGTTTGTCGCTGTTGCATCACTATAATCATATAAATGCAATTCCCATTTATCTTTTACACGGTATAATGGCTGCCATGACCGTACTCCCTTATATTCCATTAATACCGACCATTCTCCTTTGTTTTCAGACTCTTCCATCAGACACCCCGTCTGTTCTGAATACCATGTACTTCCTGCATAATCACTTAACTGTGTTTCATTTTTGCCCATTATCTGCGAATGTTCCTGCATCATCAGATGACGGCAAACAAAAATAATACTTATTACAAGAAGTAATACCATAATAAAAATAACATATCTTTTTTTGTTACGCATATGCCTCTTTCCCCCTCTTACTTTTATAGCGACATCTTCTGTCTGATTCTTTCATTTGCAGAAACCATAGCATAAACCCAAAACCAAAACAACCCCTTTTTGCTGAACGGTCGTAAAAACCATATCGAACGGTCAAAATATGTCCCCTTTACGGCATTACCACTGCCTGAACCTGCTGCAAAACCTGCTGCGACGGCACTTTCAAATCCGGTACGCAAATCACGTCGCAACCGGCAGCAAGTGCTGCCCTGACACCATTTTCAGAATCTTCCAACACCACGCAATCCTGTGGGCTTTCCCCTGCTTTCTGACTGGCAAGCAAAAAAATGTCCGGCTCTGGTTTTGACCTTTCTGCCATTTCTCCACCGACAATATCCCGAAAATAATGTGCAATTCCTGCTTTTTCTAAATAAAATGCCACCTTATCACTTCTGGTAGACGAAGCAACCACACATGGCACTGACCTGTCAGCCAAATAAGAAAGCACTTCCGGTATTCCTGTCTTGACCGTAAGCCCTACCGTGTCTGCAACCATGCGTACTCTCCTGTCTGCTTCCTGGCTAATTTCCTGAAAAGGATACTGACTGCCATAATGCGACTGCATCAGTTCCTGCAAAAAACTTCCACACGTCCCTAATGTTTCTGCGTAAATTTCTCTCGTCAGTTCGTATCCCTGTTCTTTCATCACAACAGCCAGCTGCTCCATAAACAATCGTTCTGTATCAAAAATCAGTCCGTCCATATCAAATAAAAACGCTTTTTTGTTCTGATAATGTTTCACTGCCTGCAATATTGTTTTCTCCCTTATTGGCATTTCTTTCTCCTTTAATAACTGCTGCTGTTCCTATATTCTTTTGGGGTACAGCCGATTGTCTTCAAAAATACTTTATTAAAATAACTGATATTGTTAAATCCCGTCAGATTGGCAATTTCGCCGATTTTCTTATCTGTTTCCTGCAACAGACGGCAGCTTTGCAAAATCCGGTATCGCAACAGATACTGCATAGGTGACATCTTCATATGCTGCTTAAATACACGGCAAAACTGCCCTTCACTCATCGGAATCATCTCTGCCAGTTCGGATAACGTAATCTCGTAAGCAAAATTTTCCTTCATATAGGCTACTACCGGTGCCAGACGCTCAGAAGAAGCGTTCTCCTGAAAACGGTATTTCCGGTTACTTTTTCCATGATGATACATAAGATTCCAGATGGACAACAGCCTGCTCTTTACCAGCAGTTCATATGGTCCCAGTTCATGCTCCGGACATTGGCTAATCTGCGACAGCCAAAATATAACTTCCTGCTGCCAGGAGAGCTGAATCTGGTCACGAAAACGCAGTGGAAACTCATCAATCTCCGGAATCCCTTCCCGTGCCGTTGCGAGTTCCTTGTGAGGTCCTATTGGACTGTCTGCTGCCAGATATTCCTCCAGCAGATACTTCCCATTCAGAACAGGACGAATATATTTTTTTGCAAACGGACTGTGAATATCATCTTCCAGTGCCTCATAGGAAAATACAACTGCAAAAAAGGAACACGCCTGTCCGTCTACTGTCCTCGCTGAATGCAGCAGGTTAGAATTGATAAACACACCATCTCCTACATTTAGCTCATATTCATTATCCTGAATCGTGAACAGAATTTTACCTTTCGTCAAAACCAGAAACTCAAATTCCTGATGCCAGTGCAGATAAAAAATAACATCCGTTCCCTCCGGATATTCCATCTTGTGCAATCCCACCGGAAGTTCCACCGTTCCGTGCCGTTGCTTTTCTTCGTACTCTTTTTTGCTCCCCAATTTTCTTCCTCCTCAAAACAAATGATTCTTTATTTTCTGTTTCCTGTCACTCATTTTTTTTCGTAATCCTGTTAATATAAATTCACTATAACAAATAAACACTGCTAAATCAATTCATTTGCAATGACTTCGCAGTGTTTCGTCCTAAACAGAATCCCCCTGAAAAACATCCCATAATAACAAAATTTCACCTGACTCTTTGCAAAAAAACAAAAAATCCCGTCAGGCTGCCTCGGCAATATCCTGACGGGATGAAATAATCCTATTTTTGTTTTTATCATCATTTGGAAACCCAGTTCCCTTTTGCTGACTTGTGCTTCCAGGCATCATTCTCTTCCCGGTATTCTTTTACCGTCAAATAATGCCACGGACTGGATGTTTTCAGCGATTTGTATATCTTCTTTAGCGACACCCAGTGCCGGTTGTGGTTCGGGTCCCCGGAATCTGCCAGAAATACTTTGTCCGTTTTCCTGTCATACAGAAAAATCGTAACATAATGTCCCGGCGTATCTTTCCAGTAACAGTCTGAAAAATAACTGCTTACCAGCACAATCGCACACTTATTTTTTGCAATCACTTCTTGAAATGCTGCATACGAAGACGGCTTTCTTCTTACCTTGCACGCAAAACCGGCTGATGTTAATGTACGGCGCATATATCCCCAGTCAATAGCACCTCCACCACCATAGCCTGTCTTTTTCTTGGCATAGGAATAAGCATCTACCGGTGTACACTGGTATTTGGTAAGAGAAGAATACACATTGGCAATGCAGCACAATCCACATCCGAATCCACCAAAGGAACCTCCATCATAAAAAGAAGTTCCCCATTCACCTGACCATTTCAGACGCTGTTTCCACGACTTCGGGCCTTGCAGATAAGAATAAATGCTTTCTTCCGGCTTTGGTGTTGGTTCTGGCTTTGGTGTAGGCTGTGGCGTGCTTTTCGGTTTTGCCGTAGCAGTTGCCACCGTTTTTGGCACCATCGCCTCTTTTGTTTCTGTTTGTCTGGCAGCATTTTTTATCAAAAGCCCCAGACAAACCAGCAACAAAATCCCGACACATATAGCTGTCAGCGTTTGTCTTTGATGATTTTTATTAAATCTTTGTTTCATTTTTATAATCGTTTCCAGATTACAGAGCAATTTCTACGCTTGTAGAACCTGCCTTTGCTTCTACAGTCTTTCCTTCTGCTGTTACCTTGAATGACTTATCAGTAGCTGCATAAGAAACTGTAATCACATTGCCGTTACGGCTTGCTTTGATGTCTGTAATCTTGTTTGATTCGCTGTCGAAGATAGTAGCTTCTGCTGTCTTTCCATCTTCCAGACCATATACAACTGCTTCTGCATCCTGAAGATAGTCATATACAACTGTCATCTTATCTTCTGCATCAAAGTTACCATATGTTACGATGCTGTTTGGACGGGCAAGAATTGGTGTCTGGAAGTAATCACATGTTCTTGTGTAGTACTTTCCACCTTCGTATGTTTCACCAGACTGAATATCTGTCCATGTTCCACAATCCGGTACATAAAATTCTGCTGTTCCTTCTTCATTCATAACAGGTACGATGCAAAGGTTGTCACCGAGCATATACTGCTGGTCAAGATATTTACATGCTGTATCATCTGTAAATGCAATAATCATAGAACGCATCATTGGCACACCAACTGTATGTGTTTTGTTAGCCTGTGCCCAGAGATATGGCATTAATCTTCCCTTTAATACCGTGTAGTGACGAAGTACATCACATGCCTCTGTATCACCATCTTTGTCATAAACCCAAGGCACTCTGTAAGAAGTAGAACCGTGCAGACGGCTGTGTGTAGATAATAGACCAAATGCACACCATCTCTTATATACATCAGCAGGAGCTGTTGCTTCAAATCCACCCATATCGTGTGAGAAGAAACCGAAACCTGATGAGCAGAGTGATAATCCACCACGAAGTGTTTCTGCCATAGCTGAATATTCTGCGTAGCAGTCACCACCCCAGTGTACTGGGAACTTCTGTCCACCTACTGTTGCACTACGTGCGAAGAGGCAGGCTTTGTCTTTTCCATAATATTCTTCCAATGCTTCAAATACACACTTATTGTAAAGATATGTGTAGTAGTTATGCATCTTGATTGGGTCCATTCCATTGTAGTATTTACATTTTGTAGGGATTCTCTCACCAAAGTCTGTCTTGATGTTGTTAACACCCATATCAAATAATTTCTTTAACAGACCCTTGAACCAGTCGCATGCTTCCGGATTTGTGAAGTCAACGATAGCCATACCCGGCTGCCACAAATCTGCCTGGAATACACTTCCGTCAAGGTTCTTGATGAAGTAACCTTTTTCTTTTCCGATATCGAACAGTTTTGACTGCTGTGCAATGTAAGAGTTAATCCATACACAGATTTCCAGTCCTTTGTCATGAAGACGTTTTAACATACCTTCTGGGTCTGGGAACATATCTTTATCCCATTCAAAGTTACACCATTCATACTCTTTCATCCAGAAACAGTCGAAGTGGAATACCTGAAGTGGAATCTTTCTTTCTGCCATACCGTCAATAAAGCTGTTTACTGTTTCTTCATCGTAGTTTGTTGTGAATGAAGTAGACAGCCATAAACCAAATGTATATGCCGGTGGAAGTGCTGGCTTTCCTGTCAGTGTTGTATAATGCTCCAGTACTTCCTCTAAGTTTTCGCCACCAATAACGAAATATTCTAACTCTTCACCAGGTACCGTAAAGGAAACTTTGGATACGGTATCAGAGTTTACTTCAAATGATACTTTATCAGAGCTGTTAACAAATACACCATAACTCTTAGATGAGATATAGAATGGTACTGTTTTGTAACTCTGGTCTGAGCAGGTACCACCATCGCAGTTCCATGTTTCAACTGTCTGACCGTTCTTTACGAATGGTGTGAACTTCTCACCAAATCCGTAGATACATTCACCGATATCTGTCTTTAACTGCTCACGAAGATAGGTTGTATGTGCATCCTGTGGATAGTTGAAAAATTCATCATCTTCCTGCAGGTTCATTCTTGCATTGGCAGTAAACTGGCTTTCTGAAATGATAGAAGCAGAACGCCATGCTCCACCTGTTAAATGTCTGTCTTTATAATAGAACTGTACATCCCAGTCGTCACCCTTTTTGATAACTACTTTGGTATTTCCTGAAATCAGTTCGTACTTGTCTTCTGACTTGTTGATAACAGGAGTATATCCTGTGTCCTCGTTTAATTCATAACGTGGAATATTGTCAAGTCCACCTCTGTAATGGTCAATATGCACTTTGATAATATTCTCTGATGTAGAAGAATATGTGATTTCCAGGTTTGGTCCACCAAGTGTCATACCTCTGTTCATTACTGTGTATGGAGTTGCAAGAACCTTGATAGAATTTTCTGTAGTTTCTACCTTGTATGCCTGGGAAGCATATTGTACATCATACCCCTTTTTGCTTAACCAAAATCCGTCTGCTACTTTCATTGTAACTCTCCTTCCTGAAATAAATATATTTTCTTGCTACAAATTTCTTTTGTGCCTTGCGTTATGTGTTATGACACAACAGGAAATTTGCCGGTTTCAAAAGTTTTAAGCAGTTGCTCCTGCTTACAAATACAAGTATAGTAAGATTTTTCTTCTTCGTCTATAACTATTAGCGTGATTTTTAACACTATTTTGATATATTTGGTAATTTTATCCGTTATTTTTTGTTTTGCTTTGTTTTTTTCTGAGGTTTTTGCTCCATTTCTTCTTTTGAAAGGCAGTTTTCACAAACCCCATAAAACATCGTTCTGTGTGGATTAACATTAAAATGATGCTCCTCCAGAACGTGGGAATACAGTTCCTGCATATGACCACAATCCATATTCATAATGCTGCCACAGTCTTCACATTTCAAAAGAAACTGGTTCGCCTCATCCTCACTGCCGATATATTGATAGCAGGCTCCACTGTTGCCGTCCAGAACAATTTTCTGTACGATGCCTTCTTTCAAAAAACGGTCCATATGTCTGTAGATGGTAGTAAGCCCCACAGACTCTCCCTGCTCTTTCAGATATTCTGCTATCTGGCCGACAGTGATATATTTTTGATTCGTACTTTCCATAAACTGCAAAATCGCCTTTTGCTGTCTTGTATGATACGTCTTTGCTCGATTCATAAAAGCCCTCATTTCTTCTTGCTTTTTTTGAAACTTTCAAACCATTCCTGCCACGAAACAGTTTACAGCAGGTTCCAGGTTGTTCCCTCTCTGGTATCTTTTATCTCAATTCCTTTGTCTAACAGTTCCTGACGGATTGCATCTGCTTTGGCAAAATCTTTTTCCTTACGCGCTGCCTTTCTCTGGGCAATCTTTTCCTCTACATATGCTGCCAAATCCTCATCAACGGTATCTTCCTGTTTTTCCAGTGTAAGGTCAAGTGACAATACCTGGTCGAACTGCTCAATCAGTGCGAATTTGCTGGCATCATTCATATCAGCCTTCAAAACATCATATACAACCGTCAGTGCCTGTGACGTATTGATGTCATTTCCTATTGCCTGCACAAAGGCTTCCTGATACGGATTCATTTTCTCCGGCTGTAATTCGCCTTCTTTGTCCAGTGATGCCACTTTTTTCTTTAATTTTTCATATGCTGCTTTCACATTGTCCAGCACTTCATAGTTAAACAGAAGTGGTTTTCTGTAATGTGACTGCAGGCAGAACATACGATATACCAATGGGTCATATCCTTTGCTCTCTAACAGGGAAACTGTCAGGAAGTCGCCTTTTGACTTACTCATTTTTCCCGTACTGTCATTCAGATGAAGTACATGGAACCAGTAATTACACCATTTATGTCCCAGATATGCCTCACTCTGTGCGATTTCGTTTGTATGGTGCGGAAATACATTATCAATACCACCACAATGAATATCCAGATGCTCGCCAAGATGTTTGATGCTGATGGCAGAACACTCAATATGCCAGCCCGGATATCCGACTCCCCACGGACTATCCCATTTTAACTCCTGGTCATCAAACTTGGACTTTGTAAACCACAGCACGAAATCTGTTTTGCTTCTTTTGTTGCTGTCTTCTTCTACATCATCACGTGCTCCTACCATCAGTTCCTCTTCATTCTGATTGGAAAGAACGTAATAATTGTCTAATTTGCTGGTATCAAAATAAACATTTCCACCGGCAACATAGGCATAGCCTTTCTCTATCAGTGTTTCAATCATATGGATAAACTCCGGAATGCAGTTTGTCGCAGGCTCTACCACATCCGGCGTTTTGATATTTAACTTTGCACAGTCGCTAAAAAACGCATCCCGGTAAAATGCTGCAATCTCCATCACGCTCTTATGCTCACGCTTGGCTCCCATCAGCATCTTATCTTCTCCACTGTCTGCGTCGCTTGACAAATGCCCCACATCCGTAATGTTCATAACACGTTTGACATCATATCCCACATAGCGCAAAGTCTTCTCCAGTACATCTTCCATAATGTAGCTTCGCAGGTTGCCAATATGTGCGAAATGGTATACGGTAGGTCCACATGTATATAAATTTACCTTTCCCTCCACATTTGGCACAAAAGGTTCTATCTTCTTCGTTAATGTATTATACAAATTAATCTTACTCATCTTTTCCTCCAGACTGTGATATTTTCACAAAAGTTCTCTCAACTTTATACTTTACAGGATTTTCGGGCATTTCGCAAGCATTAGCATAAGTTTTTTCAAAAACCATACAGAACAATATTGCCCCTGACTGCAAACGTCAAAGAAAAAATAATTCTAATTGAAACTCTCTAAAAAAAATGTTATACTATAGTTACTTAATGATGATGTCAGGAGGTAGGATATGAAGCAGAGTAAAAACACGAGTTTTTCGCTATTAAGCCAGGACGAAATCGATACTTTAGTCAGATTTCTGACTGACAAAAAAAACACAGTCAATAGCGACGTTATGAGCCAGTCAAGCATTGACAAATTAATCCGGCTGATTAAGACAGACGGAGACCATCTTGTACTGAACTCTTCCACTTCTTACGGAAACGTTGACCCGACTTTCTTACAGAAGTTACATTTTCGTGCATCAGAAGACGAATTATGTATATTGCGTCACGCTATCAACGCTGATAATAACTATATTGAATTATTTATAGACAATAAAGAAACAGGTGAAACCTTGCAGTTATCTCCAAAGTTATTTAATGAGGCAGATTCGGAAGACTGGGGATATGCCGTTGCACCTACACTGTTTAATCACCTTGCATGTATGCTGACCTTGCGTTTTTCACAGGAAACATATGACGCAATCTGCAGCCTTTATGCTAAACAGATTTTTGGCTCAGAAGACCACAAACTTCCGGAACTTTATCTTCCGGAAAATTCTATCCTTGTAGAATGTCTTCTGTAGGTAATATTTTACCGACATAATGGATGATACCATTTGCCATTTTCAAAATTTGTCGTTGTGATGTCGCTATTTGCGATTTCGTCATTCATACAAAAAGCCGTATGTGTTCTTTTACACATACGGCTTTTTCCATTTTCTTTTTTCTGACTTTCTCGTAACTTCCTCTTACAACGCTGCCAGTTCTTCCACTACTTTTGCCATCATACTTTCGTATTTTGCAAGTTTTTCTTTTTCTTCTGCAATCTTCTTTTCCGGAGCCTTGCTCATAAACTTCTCATTGTTCAGCATACCGTTTACACGCTTTAACTCTCCCTCCAGACGCTTTTTCTCTTTTGTCAGGCGTTCTTTTTCCTTCTCAAAATCAATCAGGTCGGCAAGTGGCATATAAATCGTCGCTTTATCAATCACAACAGATACAGCATTGTCTTCAATGCCTTCTTTGTCCATCTGTACGGATACTTCTGATGCAAAAATCATATGCTCATAGGAAGCAGTCAGATTCTTTAATGTTTCATACGTTGTATCATCATCTGCCACAATGTATACTTTTGCCTTGCGTGAAGGAACAACATTCATCTCTGTACGGATGTTACGGATACCACGAATCAGATTTTTCATCAGTTCTGCCTGCTCTTCTGCCAGACTGTCGTTCCATGACTCCTGATATTCAGGCCAGTTTGAAATCATAATGGACTCTTCTTCTGACTGAATCGTGCAGAAAATTTCTTCTGTAATAAATGGCATATACGGATGCAGGAGTTTCAAAGACTGAATCAGTACGGTCTTCAATGTCCAGAATGCTGCATTAGCTGACTTTGGATTTTCTTCCTTCTTGAAAAGTCTTGGTTTTACCAGCTCGATATACCAGTCACAGAACTCTGTCCAGATAAAGTCATATATTTTCTGAACAGCAATACCCAGTTCATATTTTTCCATATTGTCGGTAACATCTTTTGCCAGTGTATTAACAGCAGACAAAATCCACTTATCAATTACTTCCAAATCTTCTTTTGCCGGCTCTGTAATTTCAGCGTCGCCAAGATGCATCATAATAAAACGGGAAGCATTCCATACTTTATTGGCAAAGTTACGGCTTGCCTCTACACGCTCCCAGTAGAAACGCATATCATTTCCCGGCGCATTACCTGTAACCAGAGTAAAACGAAGGGCATCTGCACCATATTTATCAATAACTTCCAGTGGGTCAATACCATTTCCAAGCGATTTGCTCATCTTGCGTCCCTGCGAATCACGTACCAGGCCATGAATCAGAACCGTATTAAACGGAACTTCTCCTGTATGCTCCAGTCCGGAGAACATCATACGGATAACCCAGAAGAAAATAATGTCATAACCGGTAACAAGTGTGCTTGTCGGATAAAAATAATCCATTTCCTCTGTTTTGTCCGGCCAGCCAAGTGTTGAGAATGGCCACAATGCAGATGAGAACCAGGTATCCAGTGTATCCGGGTCCTGACGCATCGGCTTGCCACATTTTGGACAAACGGCAGAATCTTCTTTGGTAACTACCATCTCACCACAATCATCACAATAAAATGCCGGTATCTGGTGTCCCCACCAAAGCTGTCTGGAGATACACCAATCTCTGATGCCCTCTAACCAGTGGTAGTATGTCTTATCAAAATGAGGTGGAACGAACTTGGTATCCCCTTTCTTTACGGCTTCAATCGCAGGTTTTGCCAGGTCTTCCATCTTAACAAACCACTGTTTTGATACACGTGGCTCTACTGTCGTACCACAACGGTAGCAGGTACCTACATTATGCTCATGTGGCTCAGTTTTCAGAAGTGCTCCCTCGGCTTCCAAATCTGCCACGATTGCCTTACGTGCTTCATAACGGTCCATTCCGGCATATTTTGGATAGTCATCAACAATTTTAGCATCTTCTGTCAGAACATTGATTACTTCTAAGTTATGGCGAAGTCCTACTTCAAAGTCATTCGGGTCGTGCGCCGGCGTAATCTTAACAACACCGGTACCAAATTCCATATCAACATAATCATCCGCAATAATCGGAATCTGACGGTGTACAATCGGCAAATCAAGCATCTTGCCAACCATATCTTTGTATCGTTCGTCTTTTGGATTGACTGCTACTGCCGTATCACCCAGCAAAGTTTCCGGACGTGTTGTAGCCAAATCAATATATCCGGTTCCATCTGTCGTCTTGTAACGCAGATGCCAGAAATGTCCTGCCTGGTCTTCGTATTCTACTTCTGCATCAGAAATAGAGGTCAGACATTTTGGACACCAGTTAATAATTCTCTCGCCACGATAAATTAAATCTTTGTTGTATAATTTAACAAAAACTTCTTTGACTGCCTTGCTGCAGCCTTCGTCCATTGTGAAACGTTCTCTGTCCCAGTCGCAGGAAGAACCGATTTTCTTTAACTGCTCTACAATACGTCCACCATACTGTTTTTTCCAGTCCCAGACATGCTCTAAGAATTTTTCTCTTCCTATTTCCTCTTTCGTGATGCCTTCTTCTTTTAATTTTTCTACTACTTTAGCCTCTGTTGCAATCGAAGCATGGTCCGTACCCGGTACCCAAAGTGCCTCATATCCCTGCATTCTCTTAAAACGAATCAGAATGTCCTGTAATGTATTGTCAAGGGCATGTCCCATGTGAAGCTGTCCTGTAATATTTGGAGGTGGCATTACAATCGTAAATGGTTTCTTATCACGATTTACCTCCGCATGAAAATATTTCTTTTCCAACCACTTATCATAGGTTCTTTTCTCTATGTCAGCCGGGTTATAATTTTTTTCCAGTTCTTTTGCCATAATGACTCCTTTCTTGTCTTGCTGTCTGACTACGCATCTTCTGGCGCGTAATGTCTTTTTATTATACAGGGACATTATAATAATTCCCTGATACAAATAAAAAAGCCCTCTGCCATACGGCAAAGGGCGAATATACGCGGTACCACCTTTGTTTTCCGTGTGTTCTACTGTCGTAGAATACACATCTCTTTCATCGATAACGGGATGAACCGTTGATTCCTACTAATGCACTGTTCAGAATCACATCTCCAGAGCTACCTTCTGCCCAACATACACATAAGCAGCCTTCCAGCCAGTGAACTGCTCTCTCTTTAAGGATGTTACGCATACTCCTCTCCTTCACAGGATTTTTCTTATCAATCAAATAGCAGACTACTTGATTTATAACTTAAATTATCTTACTAAATGAAATGGTATTCTGTCAACCCCCATTTCTGTTGAATCATTTTCTCTCTACACTTTTCAGGTAAACATGTATAAAAAACAAGAGGCATATCCTCAGATACGCCTCTTATATCCTTTAAAAGATGATTCCTCTTTTAACTTCTCCTGCTTATTATGCAAGTTTTGACTTTGCAACTTCTACAAGTGCTGCAAATCCTTCTGGATCGCTGATAGCCATTTCAGAAAGCATCTTTCTGTTGATGTCGATTTCAGCAAGTTTTAAACCATACATAAATTTGCTGTATGAAAGACCATTAAGACGAGCTGCTGCGTTAATACGCGCAATCCATAATCTTCTGAACTGTCTTTTTCTTTCTTTTCTTCCTGCAAAAGAAGATGTAAGCGCTCTCATAACAGACTGCTTTGCTACTCTGTACTGTTTTGATCTTGCTCCTCTGTATCCTTTTGCAAGTTTTAATACTCTATTGTGTTTTTTCTTTGCATTTAAACCGCCTTTAATACGTGCCATTTTTACTTTCCTCCTTCAATTATTTAGAATATGGTAATAATCTCTTCATCATCTTAACATTTGACTCATCTACTGGAACTGCTTTTCTAAGATTTCTCTTTCTCTTTGTTGTCTTCTTGTTTAAGATATGGCTTGTGTTAGCATTCATCTTCATCAGCTTACCTGTTCCTGTTGTTTTGAAACGCTTTGCTGCTGCACGTTTTGTTTTCATTTTTGGCATAATAAATTTCCTCCTTAACCTTTCTATCTGTACTACCGGCACTGCCGGTACTGTTTTTGAATCATTTAGATTCTATATTTAGGAATAAATTCCTTTTGAAAGACTTGTCTATAAACACAGACAACCTTTACTAGCGTTTTTGTGAAAGAAACATAACCATGCTTCTTCCTTCCATCTTTGGAGCCTTGTCAATAACAGCAACATCTTCCAGTTTTTCATAGAAACTGTCCAAAATCTGCTTGCTGTAATTCACATGTGCCATTTCGCGTCCACGGAAACGTAATGTGACTTTTACTTTATCTCCTTTGGAAACAAATTTTCTGGCCTGATTTGCTTTTGTATTCAAATCATTTGTATCAATATTTGGTGAAAGACGAACTTCTTTTACTTCCGTCGTTCTCTGTTTTTTCTTTGCTTCTTTTTCTTTTCGAGCCATTTCATAACGGTATTTTCCGTAATCAATAATCTTGCATACAGGTGGCTTTGCCGTAGGAGCAATCTTTACTAAATCCAGTTCTGCTTCTCTGGCAAGTTTCATCGCTTCTTTCGCTGACATAATGCCTAACTGCTCTCCATCCTGACCAATCAAACGGATTTCCTTGTCTCTAATTTTTTCATTAATCATTAACTCACTAATGGTCGTGCACCTCCAAATATTGATATTTTACTAAAAAAACGTGGATAGTAAAGCCATCCACGTTTTGAGAATACATCATCATAATATCTTCATCAATAGAAACCCAAGTCACTTACTCGTGCTAAGGTGAGAGTGGATAAACTCTACTTGTTCTGTTTACACAGCAAAAACAATTTTATCATCTGAAATATAATTTGTCAAGATATTTTTTGAATTTTTGTTTTTGCTTTTCATATTTTTATTTTCGTTTTTTTGTTTTTGTCGAAATCAATTCTTTCCCTTTAATAACATTTATAGTCAAACCAACCTGTGCCAAAGCAAAAATAGAGTTAAAAATCCAATCGGCTTACAGAAAACCATACGCCAGGAGAAAGATTTTCGCCAAGCACCCACTTTGTAAATGGGCTGTGATAAAAACAAAGTTTCCTAAAAGCAGCTGTCAAACAAGCACTGGTGCTTAGTTGGCGTATTTTGCCAACTTACGCACCACTGTGTTTGTTTCCAAGCGAGAGCGTGCTGCTGTAGGAAACTCTGTTTTATCACATGCCATCCACAATCGCTGCACCGGTAAGACCGCGTGCTACTGCAGGAAACTCTGTTTTATCACATGCCCCTACAAAGAATACAGTAAAAATAATTCCATTATTTTTTGCTGTAAGCCGCCACAATTTCCAAAAACTCCTCCTTGCTCTCCGGATTTTCCTGTAGCACTTCATTAATCCCCATAACCAGTTCCTTTTTGACATCTTCATTATAGGTAATTCTTTCTCGCAGTTTCTGTCGCCGGCTGTTTAAATCGTGACGGATTTCCACCATTTCCCTGCTGTCTACAAGTGCCAGAACCTGCCCTATCCATACCTCGCAGTCCTTTATCTGGTTTTCCTTCAGAATCGCCAGCAGTTCATCCGTATAATAATTCAGCTGTTCTGTATTTTCACGGAATTTCCTTTCATATTCTTTTGCTTTGCAATATTCATTCCAAAGCTGTTCAAAATCGGCAGCATCTTTTACGCCAAATTTTTCTTTGTTATAATCCAGCAGATTCAGATTGTTCACGCATTTGATTTTCACCTGATTTAACAGACTCACTGCCCTGTCCGTCTTGCGTTCTGCCATTGTCATATCACGCCTGTTGCGATTTGACTCCATAAATATCATAACAGAAATCACGGTTGCAAACAGAACCGTTCCAAGATACGGATATGTCATATCTACATGCAGCGCATAATAAATCGCCACAAAGAGGACAAATAAAGAAACTATCAGTACAATCAATACTTTCGCAATCTTTTTTAATGCATTCTGCTTTTCTATAATTTCCTTCTTTTCCTGACGCAACTTTTTCTTTTCTTCCTGCAGTTTTTCCAAATCGCCATCAATGGCTTTCTGGTACGCTTCTGCATCATACATCTTTTTGATTTCATCGACCAGCTCTTCATCATACGTTTCAAACTTACGGATTACCGTGTCCGAAATTGACAAATTACGTTCTTTATACTGATTGCGCTCTTTCGTCAGTCTGACAATATTTTTGGCTGCCTCCAGAAGTCCTTTGTGGTCTTCCTTTCCCATACGTTCTATTTTCTGGATATCCAGAAGATAATCGGTAACAGACTGGTATTCATTACGGATACTTTCAATCTGATGGTCTGCTTCCTGTATGGCCTGACAGCACTCTGTAACATACCGTTTCTGGTCATTTTTGTAAACCGGCTTTACGATTTCCGTCCGGTACTTTTCCATATCATCCTGTGGCTGCCCTGCTTCTTCCTGTCTGGCTGCCTCCTGCTTTTTTTTGCGCTGGAAAATTTTCTTCTGACGAATTTCTTCTAACTTTTCCTGCGCTTCTTTTTCCAGCATTTCCTGCTGCCTGTCTTTTTTCTTCTTTCTGTTCCAAAAAGCCATATGCTATCCTCCGAACCAATCTATACACTAATCTGTTTCCGGTAATCTTCTTTCCAGCCGGCAATAAACCGGTGCACTTTGTCATAATATTCTTCTACATTTCCGTGTTTTAACAAATTTCTTAATTTTTCTATCTGCAACACTTCCTTCTGGGAAGCACTTTTTTCCATCGCCCTCTGGTATTGCTGTTCCCATGCACTTTGTTTTTCCTGGGAAATCTTCAATTCATTTGCCAGTTTTTTGAATCCTTCCACATCCTTGCTGAGTCTGAGGGCAAAAATACATTGCGCCAGCGATTCGTCACTGTTATTCTTTTCATAGGCTTGCAGGAAAAGTTCTGATGCCTTATGAAATTCTCCAATCTGCACATAGGCAACAGCCATATTATGAAAAACATTGCCATATACTTCCGGCTCTGCCTGCAATATTTCATCACTTTCCAGAATTTTTTCATATTCTTCGATTGCCTTTTCATAAGACTTGCAGGCAAGATAATGGTCCCCTTTTTTCTTTCTCCGGGCATACATTGGCAGCCTGTCAATTTCCTCCATAATACGAATCAGTTCATTGATTTCTTCTTCCCCGTAATAATCGCAGCTGCAGCAAATCGTTACTACAATATCGCGGATATCGTGCTGCTCCTGAATCAGACGTTCCAGTTTTTCTGCCGTTTTGTCCATATGAAGTTCATTGCGCAGCCAAAGCACAAATTCCTTATCAAAAATCTCTTCCTGCATCATATAAATATTGTGACGGATATAGTAGCAGACTTCTTCTATTGAATAAACATTCGTCTTGGTCAGTCTAAAATGATACGGCTCTTTTGCAATGCAGCCGGCACATTGAATCAGTTTTCCCATGTACTTCCCTCCAACTTGATATAACGTTCCCACACACGGTTACTGGACGGACAAAATTCGCCAAATCCATTGTCTTTTAATGTAACAATGCAGGTATTTCTGTCAGCAAACCGCAGCCGGATGGTAAAACGTGTCATTTTGTTTTTCCGCCCGGCAAAACCACTTAACGACAGCATATGCGCCCTCGTTTCATGCTTCAGTACATCCTGTATAATAATCTGTATCTCGTCTTCATCATCCGGAATCACATCCACGCTGCAATCCACATCTGCCCACAGGGTTCCTGCTTTGGCTAACAGTACATCCTGCATCGCAGCATCATGATACAGGCGAATCGATACATTACTTGCTATCATTTCTTCATCCAGAAACAGGCAATAGTCCAGTTTTCCTTCTCCTGACAACTCTCTTGCTGCATAACAGGCACCTTTTGTAAAAAGATTCTGCCCACGGAACACCCTTCTTCCGGCACACAGTTTCTGCAGTGCTTCATTTGCCCACGGTGCCTCAAAACCACTTCCCGTAATGTAAATTGTTGTTACCAGCTGTTTGTACAACACGGTGTTGGCAGCATTTAAAAACGCATAGGCAATCTGTTCTTCATTTTCTTCTGCCAGTTTCTGCCATTCTATGTCATCCGACAAATCCTTTTGCGTCACGCCAATGATATACGGCTCTGTCTTTCTGTCTATATTTATCTGGGAATACGTAAGCCTGTCGCCTTCCAGTTCAAACATACCGACATTATTCAGCCACAATTCTTTCGGCTGGCTGATGGCATAATACATATAACTCTGTCTGTGATTGCAAACGACAACGCCCCCCTTGGGGATTCCCAGTTCCTCGCCTATCTGCAATAAATACTCCGTCAGCCGTTTTTCTTTTTTTTCTACGGTAATGACAAGTTTCCGTATCTTCTGCGCCGGCTCATACTCTTTTAAAATACTAAGCACTTTTACCAGAAAACGCTTCAAAATTTCATATGTTGCAATGCGATAGTTGCTGCCTTCCAAATATTCCTCTCTGCTGACATCTTCCAGAAAATCCGAAAAACAAACCAGGTTGTCCTTTTTAGGATGTTCCTCATCCCCCCAGAACCATTCCCCCGAAGCAGGCTCAAACAGCAACGAAGTTGGTATCTCATATATTCTTTCTCCAGCACAATTTCTTCCTGCTGCTATTGGCTCATAAGACGTAAAATCAAAATAATTGATTTGCGTAATACGGCTTCCCAAATCGATTCCAACCAATAAATTTCTTCCTGTTTCCAAGTCTCCTGCCTCCCTTGTCTTGCTTTTTTGTCCGGTTAATCCAATGGACGAAACAGCATATTCACACTTTCCTTTAGCTGCGCATATTCTTTCATCATGTCAATCAATGTGCCTTCTTCTTTCATTTCCTGCGCTATCATCATAAGGTTCAGCATATGATAACGGCTGCTGGTTCTTTCATAATCCATTGTTTCATCAAAACTTACGCTGGCACTCTTTACAATCACTTCGCCTTCCGGACGCAGTTCCGAAATATAGTACTGCAGGATTTCATCCTGAAACAGTACAAACTCTTTCACACGGATGCCACAAAAAACGTCACGCATCGTTTCTGTGACATATTCTCCCGTTTCATATCCTGACGAAATCAGATAATGGATTTTTACTTCACACTCCGGATTGGCAATATGTTCCACATAATATTCATCCATAATATGAATCGGCAATGTAATCTTTCCGTAGAAATCACTGTAAAATGGAAATACCATTTTTTTCTCATACAGCCGGCTGATATTATATTCAGCAAAAGTTTTTTCTTCGGCACTCAGTTCTGATTTTCTGCTCAAATATCTTAAAACAGCAATCAGGCAGAACTGATTTTCCTGTAACTGCACCTCCCGGTAAAAATAAGAAAACATCTTGTCCGGAAGCATCCAGCTATGCACCAGATATTTATAAGCAATAAACTTCAGAAATGCCATAATCAGCAATTTGTCCCTGCCGGAATCATAATATTCATAAAATACTTCATAGGCATCCGGTGACATCTCTTCCGTAAATATAATCTGTGCCAGTATTCTTTCCGAAAAACGGTTTACCGGAATCGAAAATCCCTGCGCATAACGCCATATCTGCATCATCTCGTTAATCGGGCCAACATAATATCGGCACAAGTACTGCATCATATTTTCATCAAAATGACCTGTCCCAAAAATAAACCATGCCAGTTTCACAAGACTTGAATTTTCTGTTTCCATATTCTGTGCAAAGGCATCCGATGATATTTTCAGCAAGCGTTTTCCGTCTATCCTGCTGTAACCATATTTTTCAATCCCTTCCATCGCCTTATCAAAGAACCGGCGCACGGCACAATATTCGACAAACAGTGTCCTGTCAGCCGGATTGACAACATTCCAGTCGAGATTGGCAAGGGTTTCATCCAGCAGTTCTCCCTCAAAATTGTCATAGTAATATTTGACCAGCGTACAAAATCCCTTACGGTAATGATAACTGCTCAGATTTGGAATCGTTAATACACGCCGCCTGATATCCATTACATCTTTTCCCGTCCGGTTAATGCGTTCTGCCTTATCCTGCAGATACAGAAGCAGACGGTAATCATCTGCATTTTTTTCCAGACAGCTCTGTGCCAGATAATCTAAATGCAGCATCTTGTTGGATGTATAGGCAACACTTTGTGTATAACGGTTGTCCATCTGGTCAGCCAGGAAAATCCGGTAATTTTCCGTAAAAATATGTACGACTGCCCTTCCATTGATAAATGGTACAAATTCTTCCCCTTCCAGTTCACGATGGGTTACATATACTCCCACAATATCCGGATTCTCGCAAAGAATTTCATAACAGAACATAACATTTGGCAATTGTCTGGCAATCTGCTCATTGATACACTCTTCCCGGATAAACTCTTCATATAATACAGCAAAACTGTTGTTGATTCTGCCGGCCTCTAACTGATGCAGGGTAAATTCTTCCATAATCGTTTTGTAAGAATCATATGTTTCCTGCATCTCATTTTTGTTTTTCACGATATAGGCATACAGCATCGCCTTTTTGGTAACGCTCAGATGATTGTCATACAGAAAATAAAGCAATGTGCTGTCCTGCAGTTTCATCTCCTGATTTTCATCAATTGAATACATATAATATTCGTATAAATCGGTCAGTTTTAAATTATGCTCCACACCCAGCTGGTACCAGTAAAATGCTTCCTTACTGATTATCTGTCCCTTCATCAGCATTTTGCAGACAGCTGCCAGAATCTCTTCTTCCTGATACTGCTCGTAAAACCGACACAAATCTTCCAGCACGACTTTTGAAAAATTCTTTAAACGGCCTGCCAGATAGCAATAACGCAGCGCGACTGTCCTGCTGACATATTTCTGTCTGCTGCCCCAGTGTATAGCCCTGCATACGCCCCTGCTGACATCCATCAGCAAATCCGGGTTTTCGTTCAGTATGCTGCATATTTCCAAAAACATAATCGGACTGTTGCACGCATCATCCAGTACGTTTACCACGGCTTCGTATTTCCGATGCTCCGACTGGTACTCAGGTGCCAGATACAGCAAAAACCACAGAAGTTTCCAGTTTTTGGAATCCTTCTGGTAATAAGACGCTATCTCTTTGACGCACTCTTCTACCACTTCATCCGCTTCTGCCCACAATCCACGCAGATACTGATAAGCACAATAGAGTACGCCATCTTTTTCCTTTAATTTTTCTGTCTGTGTTTCCAGAAAGGCAAGACCACTTTTGACTACTGTATCCTGATGTTCCATAATGCCAAGATGCACACGGAATAACTGGTTTACAAGTGACACACCTTCTTTTTCTATCGTCATCACAATATTTCCAACTTCATTCAGATACTCTTCATTGGAAATATGTCCCATACAAAACTCCAGATACAGATGCATCAGCTGATACGTCTGCTGCTGTTTCTGATGCCGTTGCACCATCATTTTATGGTCTGTTCCTGCTTTGGTGGCTTCTATGATAATCTCGATTTTCTGACGGACAGTGGAAACCGTAATCCGTGCATAATTTTTCCCGGGCATCATTTTATCGGCGTCTACCAGAAAAGCCATCGAATATTTATTGCCCGTAAAATCATCTGACCAGATAATCTTATGTTCCGGAACAACGAAACTGCTGTCCGACTTAATATGATATTCGTCAAATCCCCAATTATCTTTTGTCAGCACAAAATGGTCCGTAAAACTATGCTCACATTCTTCATACCGGAAATTTGTTTTGTTCACACTTAACTGAATAGGCAGTTTCTTATGAATCGCAATCAAAAATTCTTCCATTGCCATTCCTTTACTCGTTCCCTTTGACAGCCCGCGGTAAAGAGCGATATTGGCATTGTCACGATATAGGAAAACTTCCTCGAAATGTGGATTTCTAAAAAGTGATGATGCTTCATCTGCATTTTCTTTTGCCAGATTGGTAAAATGGAATAAATCTTTTATTTTTCCCGTGGAAACTTCGCATGAAGGCACTCCCGTATTTCCTGTGAATGGTATTTTTTTCGTTCCACAGTCTGAAACAATACAGATTGTTCCTTTTACTGTTTCTCCCGGAGTCAGCGTTTCAGCATGAAAAATACAGGTAATCTCGTTTGTGACTCCCTGAAAAATACTGCTTGGAAATTCCAGAAAATGGCAGTCTGATGTAACCGTCCCACGCATTGGACGACCAAGTTCATTCGTAACAGTAAATATATGTTCTTTTTGCTCTCCTGCATTCACTTCGATTTGTATTTCTTTTTCTGTAACCTGCAAAGGTGAAACCTGATAATGGAATACCCCTTTTGCAGTCTGATTGATTTTTTCTCTCATAAACAGCCTCCACACTCCAGCCTTCTCCTAACGGACAATTTTCGTCATAATCTGCTGAGTATACTTATCTATTAGTATATCACTTTTTCTATCTCCCTTTCAACCCAAAAAACCCCCTTTCAGCCCAAAATGGGTAGGGAATTATTGTCTAAAAGAGTCTGTAGTGCTATAATGCAATACAGCAAAAACATCATTAGTAAGAAACCGAGGTTAGGAACAATGGAGCAAAAAGAACATTTTCACGGAAGCGATTTAGAAAAAATAGAACAGGTTTATGGCATAAAAAAAGAGGATATCATTAGTTTTTCTGCCAATGTAAATCCTTTGGGAATTTCATATAAACTAAAAAACGAACTGGCATCCCATATTGATGCCATCACCTCTTATCCTGACAGGGAATATACTTCCCTGCGCAAGGCAATCGCCGAATATATTGACACGGATGCTGCAGACATTCTGGTGGGTAACGGTTCTACTGAACTGATTTCACTGGCTATCCAGTTTATTCATCCAAAAAAAGCCTGCATTCTCGGGCCTACTTATTCTGAATATGAGCACGAAATTTCTCTCAGTGGTGGCCAGATACATTATTTTGCACTGGAAGAAACAGATGATTTTCTTCTGAATGAATCCAGGTTATGCCAGGCACTGACACCTGATTTTGATTTGCTGGTGCTGTGTAACCCCAACAACCCGACCTCTACGCAGATTCATCAGGACAAAATGCGTACCATTTTAGAGCATTGCAAAAAACAGAATATTTTTGTAATGGTAGATGAAACGTATGTGGAATTTTCAGAAGAATATGACTCTGTCACGTCTGTTCCCCTGACCAGATGTTATGACAATCTGATGGTACTGCGTGGCATTTCTAAATTTTTTGCTGCACCAGGTCTGCGCCTGGGATATGCCATCTGTGGGAACCGGTCATTTGTAGAAAAGATGAATGCTTTCAAAAATCCCTGGACCATTAATTCCCTTGCTTCTGTCGCCGGTGAAATTATGTTCCGGGATGACAAATATATCCGTCAGACAACAGAGCTGATTTTTTCTGAACGCAAAAGAATCTGCAATCTCCTCGATAAGCACAAAGATAGTTTCAAATATTATCAGCCTCACGCTAACTTTATCCTGCTTCGCAGTCTGAAAGAAAATGTGACGAGTGAGCGTTTATTTGAAGCAGCTATCCAGAAAGGACTGATGATTCGGGATTGTTCTTCTTTTACTTTTTTGGACAACCACTTTATCCGTTTCTGTTTTATGAAAAAAGAGAACAACGATGCGTTGCTCTCTGTTCTTCTATCCCAGTTTCACTCTTAAAACTTTACTTACTTTATTTTTACCGGATTTGCGCGAAATGGTACACCGTATGGTGTCGCCCTTTTCGTGCTTTAACAATATCTGATGAATATCAGACATTGCCGTAATTTCCTGCCCATCAATATGTGTTATCACATCTGCCACGCGCATGCCGCCTTTATAAGCAGGTGAGTCAGAATACACATCTGTTATATAAGCTCCTGCAACAACATTATGTGAATTTGCCATAGCAACACTCACCGTCTGCCCTTCGCAGCCAAGATAAGGAATCGTTTCTTTTTTCTGCAGGCGTTCGATTATCTCACGGACACTGGAAATATTGATAAAGGAAAGCCCTGCTGTTCCCGTTGTTTCCTTAAACTCCGTTGTAATAATGCCGACAACTTTTTCATTCAAATCCAGAACTACACCGTTTCCTGCATTTGCATATGGCATATCTGTTATAAACATTTCTACTTCTCCGTCCGTAACCGATGCAGAAACCGTATCGTTGGTAATCGTTCCTGTTACGACAGAGTGCAGCACACCATTCGGGCAGCCGACTGCCACCACATTCGTGCCTTTCTTTAAGTTCAAGCCGTTCCCCATTTTCGCTGCCGTCATCTTTGACAGCGTATCCTGATTGATACCCGCCTTTGCAATACGGATGACAGCCAGATTAAGCTGGGCATCGCTGCCTAAAATCTCGGCATTTGTCCGGACATCATTTTCCAAAATGACATTTACTTCTGACTGGCCGTTTAAAACATCATAAGATGTCAGAATATCAAAACTTGTGCCATTCTCTTTTATAATCATTCCATATGTTACTGTTTTTCCATTGTCTTTATTTTCAAACCAGTCCTTCGCATTTTCTTTGCCACTGACACCAACCACGCAGCCACCTGCATTTGTACCGACAGCCGAAAGTTCCTCTGATAACCGGTTCCATTTTTTCAGTGTCATCCAAGACTTATTGGAAACATCTTTTTCAGAGGATTCCGGTGCATTTGTGGCATCAGGCTCTGCAGACTGCTCTGGCAAAAGAGTTGCCTGACTGGCGCTTTTTTCCTGACTGCCTTTTTGCATTCCGGTTATCACAACACTTGTAATGCCACCGGCCAGACATGCCAGTCCAATCGTCGCCAAAATCCAGCAAAGCAGGTTGCGTGCCTGTTTCCTGCGCTGGGGACGAATCTGTTCCCGTATAAACTGGTATTTTTTTTCCTGTTGAAAATCGTTTTCCTGTTGCTTCTTCCTGTTTAACATATTATTACCTCAATCACATTTCCTTCTCATGAGTATTTTTATTTGTTTTTAAATTATGTCGCAAGTCTTCAGCATAGTGTATTAATCATATCATAAACTTATGAATAGATTATGAATAACTTGTAAATTTGAACCCGTTTCCCTGTCGCCAAAAAACATTCTCTGTCCTATTCGCAAAACAATTCCTTTGCTATAACTTGCTATTTGCACTTCATCATAACTTGCTATTTCCCTCTGTCTTGGTGTATTATATATTCTGAGAAAATTGTATCCTGTGACGCAGTTTTCAAAATCAGCAAATTACAGAAAATAATTATTATATAATATCAACTGAAAGGATTCTGTCATATTATGAACCAGAAAGTTTTCCATACACTTGAGTATGATAAAATAATAGAAATGTTAGCAAACCATGCCGGTTCTGCATTAGGCAAAAAATACTGTAAAGAATTACTTCCCTACACAGATTCTGGCATCATTGCAAAAGAGCAGCGTGAAACTTCCGATGCCTTAACGCACATTCTGACACAGGGAAGCATTTCCTTCCAGGGCGTGTCCGATATCCGGGAAAGCCTGAAAAGGCTGGAACTGGGTGCCGTTTTAAGCAGTAGGGAACTCCTTACGGTTTCTAATCTGCTCAATGTTGCCGGCAGCGTAAAAGCATATTTCCGGAAAAATTTAAACGAAGAAGAATCTACCGGTGATTCCCTAAATGACTATTATCAGCAGATTGAACCACTTTCGCCTTTGATGAATGAGATACGTCGTTGCATTCTTGCCGAAGACGAAATTGCAGACAGTGCCAGCGCAGGACTTTCCAAAATCCGGCAAAGTTTAAAGCATGCCAATGACCGTATTCACGAACAGTTAAACCAGATTTTAAGCAGTTCTGCCAGAAATATGCTGCAGGACAGCATCATAACGATGCGAAACGGACGATATTGCCTGCCGGTAAAAGCAGAGTACCGTTCTTCTTTCCACGGTATGCTGCATGACCAGTCTGCCACCGGCTCTACTCTCTTTATAGAGCCTGCCAGTGTTGTAAAGTTAAACAATGAAATTCGCGAACTGGAATTAAAGGAGCAGGAAGAAATCGAAAAGATTCTTGCTGATTTAAGTAACCAGACAGCCGAACAGACCTTTTTTATCGAGCAGGACTTCTATACCTTGTCAAAACTGGATTTTATCTTTGCGAAAGCATCGCTTTCCCGTGAGATGAAAGGAACCGAGCCAAAATTTCCAAAGGAAGGCTATATTCAGATTAAGAAAGGCCGTCATCCTCTGATTCCATCTGACAAAGTAGTTCCGATTGACCTGCATCTGGGCAAGGATTTTTCCCTGCTTGTAGTAACTGGTCCAAATACCGGTGGTAAAACCGTTTCCTTAAAAACAGTCGGACTGTTTACCCTGATGGGACAGGCCGGATTGCACATTCCTGCATTTGACGGCTCCTCTCTTCGCATTTTCAAAGAAGTATATGCCGATATCGGAGATGAGCAAAGCATCGAGCAGAACCTGAGTACCTTTTCTTCGCATATGGTCAATACGGTTTCTATTTTGGAAAAAGCTGATGCAGACAGTCTTGTCCTGTTTGACGAACTTGGTGCCGGTACAGACCCCGTAGAGGGTGCTGCCCTTGCCACCTCGATTTTGTCCAATCTGCACGCAAGACACGCAATTGTTATGGCAACAACACACTACAGTGAATTGAAACTGTATGCCCTACAGACACCGGATGTCGAAAATGCGTGCTGCGAATTTGACGTGACAACTCTCCGTCCAACATACCGTCTGTTAATCGGTGTACCCGGAAAAAGTAATGCATTTGCCATTTCCGGAAGACTGGGGCTTTCCGAAGAAATCATCGAAGACGCCAGACAGCGCATCACATCAGATGCGCAGGCATTTGAAGACGTTATCAGCGACTTAGAGGAAACCCGTCATAAATTAGAGCAGGAACACGCTGTGGCAGCCCAAAGCCGAAAAGAGATTTCGGAATTAAAGAAGCAGCTGCGTGAAAAAACAGAAAAGCTGGAAAGTTCAAAAGAGCGCATTCTGGCAAATGCCAATGCTGAAGCAAGCAAAATCCTTTCCGACGCTAAAGAATATGCAGATGAAACAATTCGCAAATATACAAAATGGGCAAAAAGTGATAAGCATATCCGTGAAATGGAAGCAGAACGTGCAAAATTACGCGAGCAAATCAAAGAGAAAGATTCTTCCATCAAAGTGAATGCGCCGAAGAAAAAAGCCAAGAAAATTAATGCATCTGATTTATTTGTTGGTGCTGACATCCGTATTCTTTCTTTAAATTCGGTGGGTACCGTCAGCACGCTTCCGAATGAAAAAGGCGATTTATTTGTACAGGCCGGACTTCTCAGGACAAAAGTGAATCTTAGCGATATCGAATTGATTCAGCAGCCTAAGCCGGTACAAACCAAACAGCAAAAAACAGGTGGCGGCAAAATCCGTATGGAAAAATCTTCCAACATCCATCAGGAAATCAACCTGATTGGTATGACGGTAGATGAAGCAATGCCCGTTTTAGGAAAATATCTGGATGATGCCTACCTGGCACATTTATCAAAAGTAACTGTCATTCACGGACGTGGTACCGGTGCACTGCGCAAAGCAGTCCACAACCATTTAAAACGTACCAAATATGTCAAATCCTACCGTCTTGGAGACTTTGGCGAAGGTGATATGGGTGTTACAATTGTAGAATTTAAATAGTTATGACAAGGAGGAAATAGTATGGCAGGCAAAGCAAAAATATTGATTGTAGATGATGATGAAAATATTGCTGAATTAATCAGCCTGTATTTAGTAAAAGAATGTTTTGATACGCAGATTGTATATGATGGGGAGTCTGCATTATCTACGCTAAAAACGTACCAGCCGGACTTAATGCTGCTAGACATTATGCTTCCGGGGATTGACGGATATGAAGTATTACGGGAAGTCCGAAAAGAATCCAATCTGCCGATTATTCTGTTATCAGCAAAAGGAGAAGTCTTTGATAAGGTACTTGGTCTGGAATTAGGTGCTGATGATTATATTATGAAACCATTTGATTCCAAAGAAATGGTTGCACGTGTCAAAGCAGTACTGCGTCGTTTCCAGTCTGCTGCTCCTGCCGTTACTGCCACGGATGATTTGCCTATCGAAAAGGTAACCTTCCCTGACCTGTCTATCAACCTGACAGATTACTCTGTCCACTACAAAGGAAATGTCATTGATATGCCACCAAAGGAACTGGAATTATTTTATTTTCTTGCTTCTCATCCAAACCAGGTTTTTACCAGAGAACAATTACTGGACCATATCTGGAGTTATGATTACATTGGCGACACGCGAACGGTAGATGTCCATATCAAAAGACTTCGTGAAAAGTTTCCGAAAAACTCGTCCTGGAGTCTGACAACCGTATGGGGCATTGGTTACAAATTTGAATATCACGAGAATCGGGGTAATTTATGAAACTAAGTATGAAATGGAAATTTATCATTTCCTATATTCTGATTACACTGCTGATGTTAGTCCTGCTAAATACTTACGGACAACGAACCATTTATAACAAACTGATTGAACATGAGCAGACCAAACTATACGAAGAAGCTGAAGTGATTGTAAAAGAATATATTCCTGATATGAATATCCTGTATACTTCTGACAGTACATTAAAAAAACACTTTACTTCCCTGCAGACACTGACAAATATGCGCGTCTGGCTTGTATCGACATCCAGCCGAATCATTATGGATTCCAACGTGTCAGATTCTATGCAGGACCAGTATATTAACGAGTATGACTCTTCCTTTCTTTCCAACCAGTCCGTCGTAGGAAAAGCACCGAAGGGACTGATTGACGAAAAAATGATTACTGTTATCTATCCGATTACAAAATCATTAGATACAGTAGGATATGTTGTGCTGATGTCACCAGCTGACCAGTTAGATAATAATGCAACAAACTATATTGATATTGTTATCATCTGCCTGATTATCCTGCTTGCCATCGGTGCCGTACTGTTTTTATTTTTGTATTACCAGACAATTCATCCTTTGCGCCAGCTGACGGACGCTGCACGAAAGTATGCTGACGGACAGACAACAGATACGATGAAGGACCTGCCCGGTGGTGACTATGCAGAACTCGCTTCTGCCATCCGCTATCTGGGAGAACGAATGAACCATCTGACGGATTATCAGAAGAACTTTATTGCAAATGTATCACACGATTTCCGTTCGCCCCTTACTTCCATCAAAGGATACACCGAGGCTCTGGCTGACGGTACGATTCCTGCTGAAATCCAGGAAAAATATTTTAACATTATTTTGTTTGAAGTAGAGCGCCTGACAAAGCTTACAAGCAATCTTCTGGAGTTAAATCAGCTGGATAACAACAGCATTGTTCTAGAACAGGACGATTTTGATATTAATCTGGCAATTCGCAACTCTTCTGCCCCATTTGAGCAGAGATGTCTGGAAAAAATGATTTCCTTTGAACTGATTTTTGACCAGAAGGAACTATTTGTTCACGGCGACTGCAGTAAAATCCAGTTAGTGCTTCAAAACCTGTTAGATAATGCGATTAAATTCAGTCATAACAACTCTACAATAGAAATCCATACTTCCGAAAGGAATCATAAAGTATTTGTATCGGTAAAAGACCACGGCATTGGTATTCCAAAAGAAAGTATTCCAAAAGTCTGGAGTCGTTTTTACAAAACAGACCTTTCCCGTGGAAAAGATAAAAACGGTACCGGCCTCGGACTTTCTATCGTGAAAGAAATTATCGAAGCACATGGCGAAAATATTAATGTCATCAGTACCGAAGGCGTTGGCACGGAGTTTATCTTCTCACTTCCGAAAAGCCAGACAGAATAAATTGCGAAGCAGTCCTGCAGCGCAGAAAACACTTCCCGTGCATGCTGCCCACATACATACAACGGCAAATGTGGGCACTGCATACATTCTGACATTCTGGCCCTCTAAAATAGATTGTGCCAGGACAACCCCTGCCAATACACTGAAAAATACTTTGCATCCGAAAAGGATGCCTTCTTTTATCTGTGCTTTCTGCATTCTTTTTTTATTTTCTTTTACTCTTTTTATATCCGTTTTACCAAAGCATCCGTAGATTACTTTATCGCAAGTATAAATCTGCTGCTCCTGTGTTCTTTTTGTATCAACCCGCTGCATTCTTTTCATTGCTAAATTTGTCATAAGAATCCTACCTTTCTGTTTTGCTTCTGCCGGTTTTTGCCGTCATCTTTTCTTTGCATTTCTTTCTTATGACTTTATCATAGCAAAAGAGGTGTCCCAAAATTAGGACACCTCTCTGTTTTTTTGAAATTTTTTTTAATTTTTTTTGCAATATTGCATCTTTTGTCATATGCAATATCTCAACATTTCACTTATGTAATATTTCATTATTTTTGCTTATGAAATATTTCACATATTGCGATGTGATTCTGCAGATATTTTAGATGTTTTTGTACTCACATCTGGTTCCCAGAATGCTTGCTACCTGATATTCATAATCATCAATGCTCTTCTGCATCTTAAATGCTTCCTGAATATCAACATCGTATACCTTACCATCTTTGTAACCTACCAGACGGTTTTTCTTACCCTGGTCGATAATATCAACAGCATAAGAACCCATAACAGATGCGCAGACACGGTCACGTGCTGTCGGACTGCCACCACGCTGTAAGTGACCTAAAATAGTTGCTCTTGTCTCGATTCCGGTTGCTTCCTCAATACGTTTTGCAAGGCTGTTGGAATGTCCTACACCTTCTGCATTGATGACAACCTGATGTGTCATACCGGACTCACGATTCTTCTTGATTTCTTCAATTAACTTATCATAGTCATTGTCAAACTTCTCTGGCAGAAGAATCTCTTCTGCACCATTTGCAATACCACACCATAATGCAATATAACCGGCTGAACGTCCCATAACCTCTACTACGCTACAACGTTCATGGGAATTTGAAGTTTCACGAAGACGGTCAATTGCTTCCATTGCTGTATTGACAGCTGTATCAAATCCAATCGTATAATCCGTATAAGCAATATCCAAATCAATTGTGCCAGGAATACCAATTACATTGATGCCATATTTTGATAAATCCTTTGCACCAGTAAAGGAGCCGTCACCACCGATAACAACCAGCGAGTCGATTCCCATTTCCTTACAGATTTCTGCTGCTTTCTGCTTTCCTTCTTCTTTTCCAAATTCTGCACTACGTGCTGTAAACAGGAATGTACCACCGTGCTGTAATTTTTCTGATACATCATGGAATGTCATTAATTCCATATCTCTATTTAAAATACCATTGTAACCTCTCTTGACGCCGTATACTTCGTATCCCTTTGCAATACCGGTACGGACTACAGCACGAACTGCAGCATTCATTCCCGGTGCATCTCCCCCACTTGTTAATACTGCTATTTTTCCTTTACAATCAATCATAATTTCCTCCATTCATTGTATACCACCATAACATATACATTCTATTATTTCTTATCCATTTTTTCAATATATTTTTGCAATTTTCTGCGTATTTACCACAAAAAAACATAGGATTTTCTGCAGCAAATACGCAAAAAGCAATATTTCTAAAATAATTATTCTTCTGTTTCTATCGGACGAATCCTCTTTGTACGAATTTCTTCGCAGATATCATTAATGAATACGGACAAATCTTTCTGGCCTTCATCGCCTGCAAAACGGCTTCGCACGGAAACTTTTCCTTCCTCTTCTTCCTTTGCGCCTACAACAAGCATATATGGAAGTTTGTCCAGACGTGCCTCACGAATCTTGTAGCCAATCTTCTCCGGACGGTTGTCCATTGTTGCATCGATTCCGTTTTTCTTTAATTCGTCTAATACTTTCTGAGCATAATCAGCATATTTTTCAGAAATCGGTAATACACGAACCTGCTCAGGACAAAGCCATGTCGGGAATTTGCCGGCATATTTTTCAATCAGCCATGCCAGTGTACGCTCATAACATCCTATCGATGTTCTGTGGATGATATATGGACGTTTCTTGTCACCATTCTGGTCGATATAATACATATCAAAACGTTCTGCAAGGAACATATCCAACTGAATTGTAATCATCGTATCTTCTTTTCCATATACATTCTTAGCCTGAATATCTAACTTCGGACCATAGAAAGCAGCTTCGCCGTCTTCCTCTGTATACTGAATACCGATTTCATCCAGAATCTCTCTCATGGCATCCTGTACACGGTCCCAGTCTTCAGCCGTTCCCATATATTTGTCACGGTTATTCGGGTCCCATTTTGACATACGGTATGTGACATCTTCTTCTACACCAAGTGTTGTCAGACAATATTTTGCAAGTGCCACACAATTCTTAAACTCATCCTTAATCTGTTCCGGTGTACAAACCAGATGACCTTCTGAAATAGTAAACTGACGGACACGTGTCAGACCGTGCATCTCTCCTGACTCTTCATTTCTAAACAGAGTAGAAGTTTCTGCCATACGATATGGCAGGTCGCGGTAAGACTTCTGTGATGCCTTGTAAACATAATACTGGAACGGACAAGTCATCGGACGCAGTGCAAAAATTTCTTTTCCGGATACACTGTTTCCTTCTTCGTCTTCATCATCTTCGCCAAGAATAAACATTCCCTCTTTGTAATGGCCCCAGTGGTCTGAAATCTTATATAAATCCGATTTTGCCATCAAAGGTGTCTTCGTACGGACATATCCCCACTCATTATCTTCCAAATCCTCAATCCAACGCTGTAACTTCTGGATGATTTTTACTCCTTTTGGCATCATCAGTGGAAGTCCCTGACCAATTACATCAACGGTTGTAAACAGTTCCATCTCACGGCCCAGCTTGTTATGGTCGCGCTTTTTAATTTCCTCCAGATGCTCTAAATGCGCATCCAAATCAGCTTTCTTATTGAATGCTGTTCCGTAAACACGTGTCAGCATTTTATTCTTTTCATCTCCACGCCAGTAAGCACCTGATGAAGAAATCAGCTTAAATGCTTTAATCTGCTTCGTTGACATCAGGTGTGGGCCGGCACAAAATTCAATAAAGTCGCCCTGCTGATAAAATGTCAGAATATCTTCATCCGGATGTTCCTGAATCATTTCTACTTTGTATGGTTCGTTGCGCTCTTCCATCAGCTTGATAGCTTCTTCTTTTGATAATGTGTAACGCTCCAGTTTATCACCTTTTTTGATAATTTTTTTCATTTCTTTTTCGATAGCGTCCAGTGCTTCTCTATCCAGACTAGGCATATCAAAATCATAATAATATCCGTCGTCAATCGCCGGTCCTATTGTCAGTTTTGCATCCGGATACAGATTCTTAACTGCCTCTGCCAGTACATGGGCACAAGTGTGACGATATGCTTTCTTTCCTGCCTCAGAATCAAAAGTAAGGATATTTAATTCACAATCCTTGTCAATTATGGTTCTTAAATCCACAATCTGACCATCTACTTCTGCAACACATGCCACTCTGGCAAGCCCTTCACTAATGTCTTTTGCAATCTCAATAACAGGCATTGCCTGCTCATACTCTTTAAAAGAGCCGTCTTTTAATGTTACTTTCATTTTTTTACCTCCATAAATCAGGTTTTTAGTTAGTTTTTCCCATTAAAAAAGTCCCTTCTGATAAAATCAGAAGGGACGAATATACTTTCGCGGTTCCACCCTTATTCGACAACGATGCCTGTAAAAAGTCACCACGTCGCAACTCATTGACGGTAACGGTGTCTGCCGGACCGGATTGGGGCCACTCCGAGGTAGTCTTCAATTACTTTGTGATAAGATGTTCCAGCACATCAGAATCTCCTCTGAATCTCATCTCTCTCTGTCATCACGCACGTAATCTACTCTTCTCATCTACGCATTAACTTTAATATAGTACAATCATTTTTGCTTGTCAAGAAGCAATTCCTAATACTTCATATTGCTTTCTAACATAGTTGGTTCTGCATATTCTAATGTCTGGGACGGCATCTGTCCGATAACATCTTTTAACTGGTATTTTGACAGTTCCTTGTTCAGTCCTCTTGCCTGTCCTGACAATTCTTCACTGGCTGATGCACACTGCTGGCTGGTAGCTGAGTTTGTCTGTACAACCTGCGATACCTGCATTAATGCCTGGTCTATCTGCTCAGTTGCACTCGCCTGGTCATTGGATGCTTTTGCAATATCCTCGCTCAGGCCTGTTATTTTCTCAATCATATCTGATACCAACTTCAGAGCCTCGGCTGTCTGCTGTGCCAGTTCGCCACCACGTTTTACTTTGACAATGGAATCCTCTATCATTTCTGCTGTCTGGCTGGATGCTTCTGCTGAACGTCCGGCTAAGTTTCTTACCTCTTCTGCTACAACGGCAAATCCCTTGCCCTGTTCTCCGGCACGCGCTGCCTCTACCGTAGCATTCAGTGCCAGAATATTTGTATTAAATGCAATATCATCAATTACTTTGATAATCTTCTGGATATTTTCAGATGCTTCATTAATTTCTTCCATTGCAGCGACCATTTCCTTCATACGGTCATTACCTGCCGTCACATTATCTTTTGCTTCCAGAACGATTCTGTTGACCTCATCTGCCTGATTTGCATTCGCTTTTGTTTTGCCTGCAATATCTGTAATAGAAGCAGCAATCTGCTGAATGGCACTTGCCTGCTCCGTAGAACCCTGCGCCAGCGTCTGGCTTGCTGCTGCTATCTGGCTGGAGCCAAGACTAATCTGATTCGTTGCATTCCGGATGGCATGAAATGCCTTGTTATCATCATCAAGAAGTTTTACTAACGCATTGCCTACGACATCTCCTTCGGAATGTGCCGTAATTTCTGCCTGCAAATCACCTTCTGAAATTCTGCCGACTACTTCTGCCTGCATCTTCAGATTCTGAATCATTTTCTGGAATGCTTCCGATAACTCACCGATTTCCAACATAGCATAATCGGTTGGAATCTCCACATCTACTTCACCCTGTGCAACACGGCTTGCTGCCCTTGCCAACTTAACAGCCGGATTTTTGATATGTTTCAACAGATAACGCACTGCCACAATCGCATTGATAAGGCAGGCAATCAGTACAAAGAATGTAACCATTGTGCCGGTATCACGAATCTGTTCAAACTTCTTCTGCTCATTTGCAGCCTTTTTGTCCAATTTCACAATCATATCAGAAATAGTTGCCTCAGCAGCATTTGCTGAATCTACGCCGTGATTTAACAGATATTCTCTGGATTCCGTTAATTTTCCTGCTATCAGAAGCGACAGACATTCATCAACATCTGCTATATACGAATCTGCATCTTTTCTGGCTTCTTCAAGCATTTCCAGACACTCACTGTCTACCATTTCCTTTTTGGCAATATCCATATATTTGTACATCGCCTCTTCGGATTCCTGCACCTTGACAACTGCTGCATCCTGCTGCTCTTTATTGTCTGCATACAGATATAATGCATTACGCAAAGAACATTTTACGGACTCAAAACTGGCAAAACAGTTTCCCAAATCTCCCTGTGTCTTGCCATATGCAGTATACAATACATTACCTGTATTATCTGCTAATGCAATTTCTTCATAACCGATTACTGCAACCACAAGGATGAGGGCAATCATAACACCATACATCCATTTGATTGAACTTCCTATTGACATTCTTTTTTTCACTTTTATCCTTCCTCCTATCAAACGTAATCCGTACATTAAAAATAAACCATGTAATTTAATAATAACACATTTTTCCAAAAATGAATATCTATATTGTTTTATTTTTATCTATGCACAGACTTTCTGCCCGGCTGCCCGTTTTTCTTTCTTTGGCACTTTTATGTGCCTATTTTTTCTGACACGTTAACGGTTATAGAGCATACACATTTCCTTTAACATACGAATATGCTTTTGGGTAAACTGGTCTGGCAGCATTCTCCACTTCCAGTTCGTTCCTACCGTAGATGGAAAATTCATACGCGCTGTATTATCCAGTTCCAGAATATCCTGCATCTGAAAAACGGCTGTATTGGCAATGCTTGCATAACCGGCACGAAGCATCGCTTTGGGAATCTCCTCTTTTTCTGAAATGGCAAGATAATCCCTTGTAAACTGCGTTTCCTTCTTTGTCTTATCCTTATAAAATCCAACAATAGTTTCATTATCATGTGTTCCACCGTAAACAATGCAATTTGTTGTTTTATAATTATGTGGCAGATACTCATTCTGACCGTCACCATCAAAAGCAAACAGCAAAATCTTCATTCCCGGCCATCCTGTTTTTCCTATCAGTTTTCGCACATTCGGACCGACTACTCCCAAATCTTCAGCAATAATTTCAGAGCCTTTTGTTGCTTTCTTTATCACATCTGTCAGTTTTTTGCCCGGTCCTTTTTTCCATTCTCCATTTAATGCCGTATCATCTTTTGCCGGAATCGACCAGTAATTTACAATTCCGATAAAGTGGTCAATCCTTATCACGTCATACAGTCTGGCATTTGACTTCATGCGCTCTTCCCACCACGCAAATTTAGTCTTTTTCATCTTCTTCCAGTCGTACAATGGATTGCCCCACAGCTGTCCATCCTCAGAGAAGCAGTCTGGTGGCACTCCTGCAACGTGAATTGGCTTTTTCCTCTCATCCAGTTCAAACAATTCGCCGTGTGCCCATACATCAGCACTATCCAATGCCATATACAAAGGAATGTCCCCTATGATTTTGACATGATGACTGTTTGCATATTTTTTCAGTGCTTTCCACTGCATATAAAACTTATACTGGCAAAATCTCCAGAAATTAATTTCTTCGCTTAACAGGCTGCTGTAACGTCCGACGGCTTCCTTTTTGTGCATACGGATGTCCTCTTCCCACGCGAGCCATTCTTTTCCATTAAAATAGAATTTCAATGCCATATAAAGGCAATAATCTTCCAGCCAGTATTTGCTTTTTTTCAGAAAATGCTGGTATTCTTTTTCTTTCTCAAACGCACTTGCCTGATATGCTTTATGCAAAACTTTAAAACGGTTATTATAGATTTTTTCATAATCCACATCAGACGGATTATCTCCCCAGTTAATGCCTTCCACATCTTCTTTTGTAAGAAGTCCTTCTTTTATCAGCAGTTCCAAATCGATAAAATACGGATTTCCTGCAAAAGCGGAAAACGACTGGTACGGACTGTCGCCAAAACTGGTCGGTCCAACCGGAAGCACCTGCCAGTATTTCTGTCCTGCTTTTTCTAACTGGTCAACAAAATGAAATGCTTCTTTTCCCAGCGTCCCGATTCCGTATTTTGACGGCAGGCTGCTGATTGGCAATAAAATGCCGGCTGCTCTTTCTTTCATAAGTCTGGTCACCTCTTTTTTGTTATTTTTTCTGCTTATTATTTTCACCACAAACACGCAAAAAATTATGCTTTATAGCCACGGTTTGTTTCATTATCGGATAATAAAATCTCATTAAGCGAACTCTTTCCGTAAGTCAGTCCTGCATATACCTGCTGCGCATTTTCCATCACCGGCTCCGAATCGTCTTCTTTTGCCACCTCGATAAAAGCATCTTTTAACTTTCCCATCACTTCCAGAATCGTTTCTTCATTTACGATTTTCTGACGAAGAACAGAAACAATCAGCTGTTCGTAAACATAACGGTACAAACGCATCAATTCTTCAGCTATCTGGTATCTCCGGTCCAGACTTCCCATAAGTTCCTGCAAAAATCCTTCTGCACGCTTCAGGCACTTCACTCCCTCTTCCTTTTTGTTGTGCTTGAAATTGTCATGCGCTTCTTCCATCGCTAATAAAAATAATTCATAAATGATAACAACCAGTTCACTTCTGTTTGCCTGCGAAATTCTGGCTGTATACTCCTTTTTTTGTTCTTGGTTCACTCTTCTTATCTCCTTTTTCTGCTAAAGTCAAAAGAAACCCGGTAACAGATTTATCATACCACATCTGCCACCAGGTTTCACTAAATGATTTTACATTTTATTCCCCACTCCATATTATTTATGTTTCACACTAATTCTGTTTTCCATTATTTCTATTTTCTATTATCATTCCCGCAACAAGACCTGCCGATTTACAGTCCTATAACAGCCTGTACTTATCTTAACCCTGCAACAGGCTCATAATTGTCTGTGGTCTGTTGTTTGCCTGTGCCAACATAGAGGTTGCTGCCTGTGATAAAACATTTTCCTGTGTATACTGTGTCATGGCAGTTGCCATATCCGTGTCCATAATTCTGGACATAGACTCTGTAATGTTTTCACTGCTGACATCCAGACTGGCTACCGTGCTTTCCAGACGGTTTGTATAAGCACCTAACTGGGAACGATAAGATGAAATTGTATTGATTGCTGCATCAAATACAGACATCGCATTTTGCGCTCCCTGACTGGAGCAGACGTTGACTTTGTTCGTGCCGTCAATCTCCCTAAATTCCAAAGATGCACAGGAAATAGCCTGCAAATCGATAGACATATTCTGCGATTCATTTGCACCAATCTGCAGTTTCATTGCACCTGCGTCATATACTGTAATTTCTGTCTTGGTTCCTACTGTTACATCTTCATCAATGGATAACTGCATCTCAAAACCGGAGTTATCTCTTAAAATTACGCTTTCGCCATTTCCACGGCACATTACACCGTCAGAAAAGCCAGTCACTGGTTTGACCATACAGTCTTCTCCTTTATCCTTTGAAATCACGGTTCCTGTTGCGTCTTCTACTTCGATAAACTGTTTTGAGCCTTTTGCTTTTGTCGATAAGTCCAGGCTTCCACTATATGGTGAACCATCTACTTCAATTCCCAGATAACTGCATACCGTCAGGATTTTGTCATATGCTTCTGTTTCTGTGTCAGAAGAAGACAATGTAATTGTTTCCCCATTGATTTTGTAATTTGCCGTTCCCGTTGAAGGAATGGTATAGGTCAATTTGCCCTCAGCAATGGTTGCCTGCTGAATCACTTCCACTTCATAGTTACCGGAATGAACGCCTGAAGACAGGGAAACATCCGTAAAACCGTTGGTATCAAAAGTAACAGCTCTGGAAGAAGAACCATCCAGAAGACCTTTTCCATTAAATTCTGTTGTACTTGCAATACGGTCAACCTCGTCCATCAATGCATCAATCTCTTCCTGCATTGCCTTTCTGTCAGAAGTTGCATTTGTATCATTTGCTGCCTGTACGCTCAATTCACGCATACGCTGAATCAGAGATTCAATTTCGTTCAAAGAACCTTCTGCCGTCTGCAACAGTGATTCGCCATCACCGGCATTTCTGGATGCCTGGTCCAATGCACGAATCTGTGCACGCATTTTATTGGAAATAGCAAGACCTGCTGAATCATCAGCTGCCTTATTAATTTTATATCCGGAGCTTAAGCTCTCCAATGTAGCAGACATTTTTCGGTTCGTCTTTTTTAAATTGACATTTGCTAACTGTGCTGAAATATTATGATTGATTCTCATGAAATCCTCCTTCTCGTCATAGACTGTTTATTTTTCCTGTATTACTGCCGTTACCGAACGGACTATGATTTTTGCTATCTGATATAACTGTTCGGTGTCTGCCATTCCGGAACGTTCCGTTTCGGAAAGCAATTCATTTCTTGACTTGAAATCCATTCCATAAGAAATGTTTTTGACTTGATATCCGGCATCTTCCAGACTGTTTTCCAAAAGTTCCTTCTGTTCCTGCAAAGCTTCAAATCCCTGCCGCTGGTCACACAGCACAAGACCTTTTATGCTTGCTTTGGAAACTTTAACGTCCACGGAAATATTACCGAAATTCTCATCCTCCATCGATACCTGAATCTTCCCTGACTCATCTGCACCACGGATAATTGTAAGATTTAATGCTGTAACGCTGTCCCCGGTACGAATCGGAATATCGTAACTGTGAGAACTGCGAAATACGCCTTGCAAACGGATTCCCCTCTGAAGCTGTGTAAGGCTTCTGAAATCCTCAAAACTTATATCGGCTTGTTTTGCCGTTTTCGTGAGAATTTCCTCCATTATTTTTTCGGATTTTGCGCACTGCTCATTCAAAGCCGCCTCATCCTCCATATTTTCCTCAAAGGAATCAATTACTTCATCTGCTTTTTCCCGGTCATTCTGCGCAAACTTCTTTCTGCCACTATAAAATTCTTTATACGGTGAAAATCCTTCCTTTATCATCATCCCGGCTGTCAGAATATTGCCAATGGTTTTGTCAGCCTGCATATTTTCCAGAAATTCTTCTGCTTCACTGCTGTCGCTTAAAGCCTCCCTGATTTTGGCTGCTTCCTGATTGTAATACTCTCTCTGCTGTGTTTCATCTGCCTGCACGTCAGAAATTGCCTCAGACAATTCTTCTAACGGCATATCCCAGACGGTTTCCATTTCATTCCGGGCAATGTCAGATAATTTCGACGGCGTAATCTCATCCAGTATCTTAGAAACCAGATGCTTCTGGTATTGTGAAAATCCCGTGTCAATCTGGTCTGTAATAGACTTTTTGCCGGAAACTGCCTGATGAACACCTGTTACGTCATCCACTCTGGCATCAATTCCCTTGCCTTTCATCGTCCGTGCCTGTGTCAGAAGATTTTTCAAAGTCAGTTCCTGTCCCGTTTCTGCAACAGCACCAATCACAGCTCCATCTGATTTTTCTATCTGGCTGAGCAGACGGTATATTCCGATATAGCCATCACGTTCCTCCGGCGAAATCTTGTCACTCTTTTCTAACTGCCACAGATAACGGCTGTATTTTTCTTCCGAAGTTTCTTCTTTTTCCTGACGAATCTGTTCCAATTCTTCATTTAACTGCCCGATTGGAATCTCTAACGGATTTTCTCCTCTGTGTATCAGTTCCATTACTACGGACGGCTTCATATTGTCAATCATATCATTGACCTGCGCATCCAGTTCTTTTACACGCTGGATATTTTCCTCTGTTATTTCCATACTGTTGTATCCCAAAATTCGGACAGCACGCTCATTTGCCCTGCTTGTGGCAAGTCCCATATCTTTCAGAATATCCGGAACATTTTCAAATGCCTTTTGAATCGAATCTCCTAAATCTTTTCTTATCTGGGTAGAAACCGTTTCATACACACCATTCCATTCTTTCCGGTTTGCTACCGTACTGCCAATCGCTGCATGCAATTCATTGACCGTCAGAAGTTTGTGCTGGCGCATTCCCGTCCCCAACAGGGCTGCATGGGAAACAGAAATATCTGCTTTCTTTGACAAGGTTTCCTGGAATAAATCCAGTTCACTGTCTGTCAGCACTTCTGCCTCTTTTCCCATCTGCTGCATATAATATGTATTTTCAATATTTCTAAGTTCCTGAATAATCTGTTCCAACGGTGCTGTATCAATCTGCATTCCTTTTTGTCCCAACTGCACTGCTGCCTGCACCGTCATCTTCTGACGTATTTCTTCCACCTGCCGTTTTAACGTTACCTGCAAAATATCCTGCTTGTCCATACCGTCTGTATAAACAAAAGGAATTGTCACCTGACGGCTTTCATCCTGTGCATTGTTCTGACTGTTTCCGTCCGACGGCTGGTTGTCTTTTGCTGTTTTTTCCTGTATGGCAAAAATATATTCCAGATTGATAGCAGAACTGTCCACTACTCTTTCCTGTACTTCTTTTGCAGCAGAAGTTATCACCTCATCCGACACCTGTGCCAGATTCGTCACAACATCTCTTGCCTGTTCATATCCTTCCGTATCCAGATTTGCATCTTTGGCAGCATATCCTGATAACATAGAAAAAACTATCTGCTCTAAGACTTTTGGCATTGTCATTGTTTCCTGCATCTTTTGCAGACTCTCCATCTGCGACAAAGTAACCTCATTCACAGGAAGTTCGTGTGCAAACAGCCATTTTGCCGAAAGTTTGTCTGCTTCGCTGTTTTTCCCACACTGCTCCAGAATACGGTTAATCTGCTCTTCATATTCAGAAAATTCCTGTACGGTTTTGGCACTTGTCGTTCCCTGTGTGGAATACTTGCCCTGATACAGATTTTCTATGGTAGGAAGCAGATTCTGTTCTATCAGGAATGCCTTTGACTGGTCGCTTAACTGTAACGCCTCCTGTGCCATTCCAAGTGCCGTAAGCACCTGTGAAACATTCTCTTTCGTTGCCGGGATACCGGCCTCTTCTAACAGTTGGCGCAACTGCTCCTCGCTTTTCTGCGACAAAAATCCGTTTGCCTGTATCTGCTCCAGTTCCTCTTTGAGTTCTTCTCTTACCTGAAGCCCCTGCTGCATTCTGACAGCATCTAATGCTTTTTGCTCTTTTATCTTTTCAGCAGCACGCTCTGCGCTCTCCTGCTCCATATCGGATACAGAGCCTTCTTCCTGCTCTATCTCTTCATAATCTTTTCCCGTCAGCACGGCAAGATTTTCCTGTTTCTGCAAATTTGCTTCTGTCGCATTTGCCGTATCTTCCAAATGACTTTCCGGCAAATAAGCTCCCGTATCTGTCATCGATGCACCCGTGCCAACCGATACCATATCGGCAATATCTCCCGTTTTCTTTGTTTCTTTACTGCATATATTTGAAAAAGAATTGACACTGGCTGCATTTTTTTCCACCATCTGCTTTCCGTAAGCAGCAATATTCTTAATATCCATGATATTCCCCATTTCATTTCCTGATATTTTCTATTATTTACTTCGTCAGATTTGCCGTTTCCCTTAACTTTTTCTTTCCACCTTTTCTGACATATGGTATACTTAATTGTAGTTATATTTTAGTAATATCAGATACAGGTATTTCAAATTATTTATGGGGGTATTTATGCCAGAGCAGCAAAATGATGTAAATTTACAAATGGAAGAATTGCAGCAAAAATTAGCATCGACGCAAGAAAAACTGCTGCAAACGGAAAAAATGCGTGACGAGTATAAGGGAAAATATTTTCAGTTCAAGGGAATTTTCCAACGACAGACACAGACTTTTTATAAATATCAAAGCCTGTCTGAGCCTAGTCTGGAAGCATTGAGTGGCATTTTCAAAGGGACTTCTTTTGAAGAATTTTTAGCTTGTGGCGTTCAGCCCGGCAATATTGATGCACTTTGGGAATTTGCACGTTCAGAGGCTTTGAATGGAAATATGGCTGATGTCGCCATTCTTTCCGAAATCATTACCTATTTTGTCCATCTGTATAATGGGACAAATGAATCTCCTCTTTTGGGGATACAGAATACAGCAATTGGCGATATTTTCGATGTTGATTTACACATCCGTACGCAAAAAAGCAAGCCGGCAGGCGCAATTACCAATGTTCTGCTGTCTGGTCTGACAAATGCTTTTACCGGAGAAGTAATTAAAAAATCAGTTGTAGAAATTAATTAGTATTCCTGCAGCAAAAACAAATATAATATTGAGGTCCGTATAGGGAAAAGGAGGCACATATGAATATTACAACAAAACAGGTCGATAAAATTGCAATCGGAGAAGACCTTTTTCACGAGGTGATTGAAGAACACATACCCGTATTAATCAAAAAACAGTCTGCGTTATTAACAGCGTTTTTTGAGCATATGCGCAGTTATATTACCGAGCACACGAAGCACTCGGACTGGTTTTATATCAGCAACAAGGATGTTCTCTACAATAACGCTGTTGTTGCCATATTCCCCAATCTGAATAATTTTGAACTTGGCCACTGCTCTTTAAAGCATACCTATGACCCGGTTACGTTTCACGAAGAATTTAACGGTTACAACGGCACTCTGATGACAATGAACGAATTTAAACGTTCCTTTGGTGGCAAGTTTGACAAACTATATGATTTTTGTCCGGAATATTTATTTGACGGATTCTTTACTGTGATGGATTTCCGTAAAGCAATTCACGCAGACGGTATACGCACCAAGCGTTGGAATGGTTTTTCCAAACTGGAGGCATATCACATTCCACTTTACCGGCTAAATGGAATGGACAGCGAAGAAATTTCTCCGGCAAAGACGCTTTTTTTCTGGCTGGATAACGAATTGGTGCCAGATGACCTGCCGGCTGATTTAATTTCCACTTATGAGCATGTACTTTCTCTGTATCAGACAAACAAAGACTGTTTTGAATGGAATGGAGATATTATCAAAATACGTGAGGATGTCATTCTGGAAAGTATTATGAACGGCGAAGCTAAATTTATTTCAGACAACGCCTACCGTTCTTCTTTCCTGTATGATGTCAATGAAAAAACTATTTCCCTTGACAATTTGTCGGATTCTACTATACAGATTTTGAAAGACCATCTGCTTTCCTGCGACCAGTTACGGGCAGATTTTGACCGGTATGACGAAAATATTCTGATTGACCCAAACCGCGGACACTGGAATCTCTGGCAGGACCAGCACACATCATTTAAATACACGGCAAAAGTTAACACGCCAATGATTGCGCGTAATCCTGCTGCCGATATCAAACCAAACGGCATTATTGGTATTGATTTTGGTACGAAAAGTACCGTTGTCGTATATCAGGATAATACGGAACGAATCATTCCTATGAGAATCGGTACCAGCCATTTTTCTAAAAAAGCTGATTTGATGCAGTATGAAAACCCTACCGTAATGGAATTAATTAATCTGGAACGGTTTATGGAATTATATCATCAGAAAGAAGGCCGTCCTGATACTTTATGGGAAGATTTGACAATCTCCCACACTGCCGTAAACAGTATGATGAACAGCACAAGCAACGACTATTATACTTATTTTAATGAACTAAAGCAGTGGGCAGGCAGCCAGAAGAAACAAATCCGTTTAAAGGATAAATCTGGAAATGACATTTCACTTCCACCATTTTCAGAAATCGGCGAGGACGATTTCAACCCAATTGAAATTTATGCTTATTACATAGGACTTGCCATTAACAATATGAACAATGGTATCTTCTTAAACTATTTACTTTCTTTTCCTGTTACATTTGAACATGCTATCTGCGATAAGATTGTAGACAGTTTTTACCGTGGTATCAAAAAATCTCTGCCAGAATCTATTTTGCACGACGAAGAAATTATGAAAAACTTCCGTGTTATGAAAGGTACTTCTGAGCCAGCTGCTTATGCTATCTGTGCTTTGGAGGAATATGGCTTTGACCTTGAAAATGGCGAAAAAGAAGTCTATTACGGTATCTTTGATTTCGGCGGTGGTACAACCGACTTTGACTTCGGACACTGGCATACACCAGATGCTGCCGACAGTCGCAGATATGATTATGTGTTAGAATGCTACGGAAGTGGTGGCGACCAGTATCTTGGTGGTGAAAACCTCCTGCAGCTGATGTCTTATGAAGTATTCCGTGCAAATCAGGACAAACTGCGTGAAGACAATATTACATTTTCACTGCCTCCAGAGTGTCAGCCTTTCCCGGGAAGCGAATCGCTGATTACAAATTCGCAGGAAGCAAAACTCAATACACGGCAGTTAATGGAAAAACTCCGTCCATTCTGGGAGCGCGATAAAAATTATGCAAGCCTTTACCAGTCCGGCAAAATTAAACTTCCACTGTTTACACGCACCGGCGAACAGAAATTAAATTACGAACTGGACGTTAATATTCAGGTACTGGACAAATTGTTACATAAACGAATTGAACTTGGTATCGCAAACTTCTTTGAATGTCTGAAAGCAACTTTTAAGGGCAAATTAGGAACTGATATCAACTGTGTTCACATTTTCCTTGCCGGAAACGGAAGCCGTTCACAGATATTAACAGACCTTTTTGAAACCTATATGATTACATATGCATCTGACTTACAGCATCACGTTAACGGAAGCATTGGCAATGATTTCTTCCGTCTGCATCCTGCTCTTGGTATGACAGACACAAAGAAAGGAGTTGCTCCAACTTCCAAAGTGTTGTCTGGCATTGAAGCTGCACAGCAGTCTGCTGCAACCAGCAATATCACGAATATCGCTGCACCTAAAAATACACCTTCTGCTATCGAAGCTTTGACGCAGCAGGGTGGTATCAGTGATTTGGCACAAAGCGTTTCTGATATTGGGGATTTGGCACAGAATATTTCACAGCCGTCAGAAGAAGATACGCTGGCAGCGATTACGAAACCAAACGGAAAAACGGGCGTTGCTTTCGGTCTTTTGGAAGGCCGTCCCGGTGGACGTATTAAAATTATTATGCCACAAAGCCAGAATATCACAAATGAGTCTTCTGATATCCGTTTCCGTTATTATATTGGCTACAAAAAGAAAAATCTTTTCCAGGTTATCTCAGACCCATCTTTGCCATATAACAAATGGACCTATCTTTGTGATGCCTCAACAGAAGATTTTGCTATTTACTATTCGCCACGCTCTGAGGCAGCCAGTGGTACGCTTAGTATTTTTGATGTATATAAAAAGAACTGCCGTCTGGCAAGGACTTATGAGAATGCTGGCATCTATTACCGTGCCGTTGCACCAGATACGATTGAATATACCGTTATTGCAAATGATAACTTTGATTCGGCACAGATGCTGGAAAATATTGTGCGCGTTGAGTTGAATTATTAAAGAAACAGCATGTGTTGAAGGGCATGCGATAAAAAAGAACTTCCTACTGCAGCACGCTTTCGCTTGGGAACAAACACAGTGGTGCATAAGTTGGCAAAATACGCCAACTAAGCACCAGTGTCTGTTTAACAGCTGCCTGTTAGGAAGTTCTTTTTTTATCACAGCCATTTCACGAATCGGCTGTTGCGCAGTACAGCTGTGCCCTTTTTGGAAAGGAATGTGTCGCTTCTACACCTCTGCTCTGAATTGTTTTGGAATGGATTTTTCCACAATCTAAATTGCCCGGCAGCATTCGTTTCCTTTTTCTACAAAAGGGTGCTTACAAACTCGCCAGTACTTGTATCCTGTTTTTTAGTATACTTTGTACTGCTGCTTTTTTTGGGCAGCGTGAGCGTGCCCTTTTTATAAAAAGTAAAGTAATGGTGCCGGGGCCAATAAATTCCAAAAAATCCCACAAAACTAGCACCTTCCCTATTCCTTCCAGTGCAGTCTGTGCAAATCCCCCTCTATCTGCATCGAGCCAAAATGATTCTGTCGCAATGCCTCATACAACACGATTGCTACCGAGTTGGACAGATTCAGCGAACGGATTTTTTCATTCATTGGGATGCGAATCGCTGTTTCCTCGTAATCGACCAGTATTTCTTCCGGAATACCGGCACTTTCTTTTCCAAACATTATGTATGCATCTTCTGGATAAGATACTTCAGAATAATTCTGTTTGGCTTTTGTTGTTGCCATGAACATCTTGCCGACGGCATCCGGATTTTGTTCAAAGAAATCCTCCAGACAATCATATACTGTCACATCAAGATGCTCCCAATAATCCAGACCTGCTCTTTTTAACATTTTATCATTGATTTTAAATCCCATTGGTTCAATCAAATGAAGACGCGTTCCCGTCGCACAGCAGGTTCTTCCTATATTTCCTGTATTTGCCGGCATTTCCGGCTCTAATAATACAATATTTAGCATGTTTCTTTCTCCTTACGAAGTCTTTCAATAAAGGACTGCAAACGTCCCAACGCCTCTTTCAGACTGTCTATGGAATAGGCATACGAGATACGCAAAAATCCCTCGCCACATTCACCAAATGCTGTTCCTGGAACAACTGCCACTTTTTCTTCCCGTAGCAGACGGTTCGCAAATTCTTCCGAAGTCATACCAAATTCTTTGATGGATGGGAATACATAAAACGCGCCAAACGGTTCAAAACACTGCAGTCCCATTTCCCGAAAAGCTTTCATCAAAAAGTTTCTGCGCTGGTTATAAGCATTACGCATCTGTTCTACATCATCATCTCCATTGCGCATTGCTTCCACGGCTGCATACTGGCTGGTCGTCGGTGCACACATAATGGCAAACTGATGTATTTTGAGCATCTGGTCCAAAATAACCCGTGGTCCACAGGCATATCCCAGACGCCATCCCGTCATTGCATAAGACTTGGAGAAACCATTGATAACAATTGTTCTCTCCTTCATTCCCGGCAAGGAAGCAATTGAAACATGCCTGCCGGAGTATGTAAGTTCCGAATAAATTTCATCCGAAAGCACATATAAATCTTTTTCAATCACAACATCTGCTATTTCCTGCAAATCTTCTTTTGTCATAATCGCACCGGTTGGATTGTTCGGAAATGGCAGAACCAGTATTTTCGTCTTATCCGTAATCGCTTCCAGCAGCTGGTCTTTTGTCAGTTTAAACTGGTCCTCTTCCCGTAAACGGATAGTAACCGGCACTCCATCTGCCAGAATGGCACACGGCTCATACGAAACATAACTTGGCTGAGGAATCAAGACTTCATCGCCTGCATCCAGCATAGCACGAAATGCTGCGTCGATTGCTTCACTTCCCCCGACAGTCATAATAATCTCATGATTTGCATCATATTCCAAATCAAAGCGTCGTTTCAGATAATAAGAAATTTCCTGCTTTAATTCCTTTAAACCGGCATTTGATGTATAAAAAGTCCGTCCACGTTCCAGCGAATAAATGCCTTCTTCCCTGATATGCCACGGCGTATCAAAATCAGGTTCTCCGACACCAAGCGATATGGCGTCCTTCATTTCACTTACAATATCAAAAAATTTACGAATACCGGATGGCTCTATGTTCTTTATCTTTTTGGACAATGGATCTCTCATGGTGTTATCAACATCCTTTCTGATTCGTTATTATCTTTTGTCATAATCAGTCCATGCTCTTTATATTTTTTCAGGACAAAATAAGTCGCCGTGCTGTTGACATATTCCAGAGTTGACAGTTTCTCCGAAACAAATCTTGCCACTTCTTTCATACTCTTTCCCTGAATAATAACCGTTAAGTCAAAACCACCGGACATCAGATACACGCTCTCTACTTCCTCAAAACGGTAAATACGCTCTGCCACTTTGTTAAATCCCATATCACGTTGTGGCGTTACTTTTACTTCAATTAACGCTGTTACTTTTTCGCAATCCGTCTGGTCCCAGTTAATCAGCGTCGGATAGCCACAAATCACATTATCCTCTTCCATTTCTTTAATTTCTTTTCTAATCGTTTCTTCATCTGTCGCCAGCATGGCAGCCAGGTCTTCTGTTGAAAAACGACCATTTTTGCTGATTGCATTTAAAATTTGCTCTTTCATACGTTACCTCTTTCCTGCTTTTCTTGTATTTCTTGCTTTTTATATTGTTTTATATGCTTGCTTTTCCTATCGTTTTCTATCTTTTCTATTGTTTCCTGCTTTTTTCTATCGTTTTCTAACTTTTTCTATCGCTTTCTAACTTTTTCTATTTTCCTTTTATCTAATATTTTTTACATATTTCTTATATTTTATATATTTCGTCACTGCCTGCCGGCCCAAGAAAACGAATATCCTCTCCATTTCTCACAATTCTGTCATTCGTTTCTGTCGCCCTGCCAATCACAACTGCCGGAATGCCTGCCTGATTTAGTTCTTCCACAAGAAGATTTCCCTGACGACATCCTATCAGTAAAGAGCCGCTTGACATCATCTGATACGGATTGATATCAAACACTTCACACACTTCAATCGTTTCCTGACGAATCGGAATTTTCATCAAATCTGCCGTAATACCCGTATCAGCAGCTGCACCGATTTCCCACAATGCACCAAAAATACCTCCCTCTGTCACATCATGCATTGCACTCACTCCGACACGTTTCGCAACTGCTGCCTCCGGCATAACAGACAAATACTCCCGGAACGATGCTGCTTCATCTACCAGTTCTTCCGGCAATGTTTCTAACAGTTTTTCTCGCTTCTGCGAAGCAATGATTGCCGTGCCTTCTATTCCTGCCCATTTCGTCATAACCAATTCATCACCCGGCTTGAGGCCACCTGTTGTTATCAGCTCCCCTTTTTTTACTTTGCCGATTCCTGTTACAGTTACTACCGGACGATTCACGGCATCTGATATTTCCGTATGCCCACCGATAATTTCCATTTGCAGCAAAGCACATGCCCGTTCCATTTCCTGCATAAGTTCCCGTAACCGAATCTCTCTTGTACCCGGTGGCAAAAGAATACTTGTCATAATACCAACCGGCTCAGCACCAGAAGATGCCAGGTCATTTGCCGTAATATGAACAGCAAACATACCATCCTGCTTTGTTGCTACCGTAATCGGGTCCACTGAAAATACAAGCATTTCATCATCTTTTGCTGCTATCGCGCTGCAATCTTCTCCCACAGCCGGGTGAAGAATCACTTCGGGACGTCTTTTTCTTATCTGCTTAAATACTGCCCTTTTTAGCACATTCTCAGGTACTTTTCCTATCTCCATTCTATACTTTCTCCTTTATCTGCAAATCCTATTTCCATAGCATTTTTTCTTCGCCTGCACATACTGTCGCCACTTCATATCCCTGCTTTCGCCTGCACACATTTTCGCACTTCATTTCTCTGCTTTCGTCTGTACGCACTGTCGCTTTTCCATACCACTTCTTTCATATGAAGTTTCTGCTGCCTATTCTGCTGCCGGCTTTTTTGTTGCTTTTGGCTTACTGGTTGCAACCGGTTTTTTCGTTGCCTTTGGTTTTACGGTAGACTTTGCACTTGCCTTCGGCGATTTCGTTTCCTTTGGGTTGGCTGAAGTTTTCGGTTTTTCCGTATTCTTTGGCTCTTTTGTTTCTTTCGGCTGTTTGCCTACTGTCACATATTCCGGCTCTGCTGCATATACACTGGAATTTAGCAAAATCTTATCCGTGCGCTGTCCGTCAACATATACGATTTTCCATAATTTTGCCTTATATCCAACGTGTGCTGACTGCGTTACCGTGCGATAAGACGCTGGTTTTGTCTTATCTTCCGTCACTTTTGCTTCCCCCGGCTCAATGGTTTCCAAAATCTCCGGTTTGAACTTAATCGTTCTGTTTGCCGGACGTGTTTCTTCGCCATAAATCCGGAAAGAAAGTGTAACACCATCTGCTGTTGCAGCAATATAAACCGGTACGTCCGTATTGTTTTTAAATTTGAAATCTTTATAATCCCCTGAAATTGCAGCATCTCTCGATACATCTACATAAGAAACCACCATAGAATGTGGCGAACGCTCAACAACTTCCAGTTCTGCATTGATAACGGCATTGTATAAGGTCGTGGATACCTGGCACACGCCACCACCGATACCTTCTACTACTTTTCCACTGGAATACTCTGATGCTGCCTGATAACCATTCTCCTCGGTACGGTCTTTAATCGTTTTGATGACAGAAAATGTTTTTCCCGGATAAACAATCGTTCCGTTAATGTAATTTGCTGCAACTTTTACATTCGTTGCCCTCGCTGCAGTAGATGTCGCATAAGATGTCGAATAACTTCCTAATAAATCCTTACACTTTGCCACCTGTTCTTTTGTGTATTTTGCTTTTTTAACCTGAACAACTGCATCAATCTCTAACGGTTCATCTGACACTTTTTTCAGCAAATCGTGACTGATTACTGTTGCCGTATCTTCCACTTTGATTTCACGTCCATCACGCGATTTTGTTGCTTTAAACGCTCCATTGACCAGCTTCAGTTTTGCATTTTTCGCTGTAATGTCATATTTCTTGCAGTTTTCCTGCACAAACATTTTTACCATTTCCTCATCTACTTCCGTAGTAAATGACAATTTATTCTTCTCTTTTTCCGTAATTTTATGAAATCCTGATAACAATCCGTTTGATTTTCCTAATGCATACGCTTTGTCAACCGTATCCCCTGCTTCGCAGGAAAATCCTAAATTCTTCGCTGTCGTGGTTATCTGCTGCGCATCATCTATTACAATAGTAACCTCTCGGTTTTCTAACTTTTCAATATAGGTATCTGCTTTTTTCTGTGCTTCTTCCTTTGTCAGGCCTCCAACATCCAGTCCACTGATTTTAACGCCTTCTGCTATTTTATTTCTATTCTTAAATGCACCACCGGCCACAAGACCTACTGCACCTGCTATCACCAGAATGCATATACATCCTATCACAAACAGTACTGTCAGTTTTTTATTTTTGCTTGTCATATAAAGCCTCCATACTCCTCACATATTTTTCTATCTATTTTATCACACCATAATAAATTGGCAAGTCAAATATTTATGGTGAATTTGACAACATTTCGCATATTCTGTAATATTGAAATGGAGAAATACCCGATGTATTTCTCCACTTCAAAACTGATTACTATACAATCCTAATATGCGTAACCAAATATAATAGGAACAACCATAGCAATAATAACTAAAATACATATTGCTGCTGCTATTCTTTTTTGATTCTTAGGATTAAAAAAATTCATATTACTATGCCTCCATTTTGTTAATTTTAGAAAGGAACATCATTATGCCCATCTGTCTTATATGCATTATTGTATTCGTAATATGGCTGCGCGTCAAGTTGAAACAAAATCATTCTGACGTTTCTAAAAAAAATGACGCCTTCTGGGAACGGGAAGCGCAAGCCAATTTTGCCAGAAAACAGGATATCAGTTCATTACCGTACCTCACGGTTCCTAATGACGCACTTCCTTTTGGAACACCTCTTGATGAAACGGAAGAGGACTTGCAAAATCAAGTACGGGAATGTTCCAGACGTAAAATGCTGAATTTGTCCGGTTATTCTAATACGGACTTAAAAGAAAAATATGGTCCGACAAACTTAGAAGAACTTTCTGCCTGCGACCAGAACTTTCTTTCTTTTATCCGTGCACTAAACAACTGGGGAAAATACTTATATGAGCAGGAAGAATATGACCGTTCCCGGCAGATTATGGAATATTCACTTTCTATTGGCAGCGATATCTCCAGTGTTTTTGTTACGCTCGGCAATATCTATGCCAGAGAACAGCAATTGGAAGAAGTCGATAAACTGATTACACTTGTGCAAAATTCTGACATTTCGCTCAAGGATTCTGTCATCAGACAACTGCGCCTTTGCAAATTGGAATACTAGTTTGCACCCGGACATTCTTCCCGTAAGAAGCAGGTGTCACACTTAGGATTCCGTGCCGTACAAATAGAACGCCCCAGCGTTATAATATGAATATTGTAGAGAATCCAATGGTCTTCCGGTAAAATTTTCATCAGCTCAAATTCTATTTTTTCCGGGTCATCTTCCTTTGTAAAACCAAGTTTCTTAGAAATACGTTTCACATGTGTATCAACTACTATACTTGCCTCGTGGTAGATATTTCCTCTGATAACATTTGCCGTCTTTCGTCCAACACCGGCAAGTGATGTCAGGTCGTCAATATCGCGTGGCACTTCCCCGTGAAATTCTTCCAGCAATTTTTTGGTACAGGCGATAATATTTTTTGCCTTATTATGATAAAATCCCGTAGATTTAATATCCTGTTCCAGTTCCTCTAAATCTGCATTTGCAAAATCCTCCAGTGTTGGATATTTGACAAACAAATCTTTTGTTACCATATTTACCCTGGCATCTGTGCACTGCGCGCTTAGCATCGTTGCAATCAGCAGTTGCCACGGTGTTTCATAATTCAAATAACAACGGTACTCTGTTCCGTATTCGTTGTCCAGAAGAGCTAACACTCTTTCCACTCTTTGCTTTTCCTTCGCAGCCATTTTTTCCTCTTTCCGAAAAAGTCTGATTCTTACTTTTTACGAATCAGACTTTTTTGCTTTTTATAAATTGAACTTCTTTTTTTACAAATCAAGGACTATATACTTTTACAAATCATGGTTCATACCAGTTTGCATTTTTATCCAGTTCCTCTGGTGCCTGTTTGAAAAACTCACACGCAGTTCCTTCTTCGCATATGCCATCTTTCCCTTTTCTGCATGCCATACTGTCTTTTTTATAGCAGAATACTTCGCCATTTTTCTCAACAGGAACATATTCTACAGGCATCAGACAATGATATTTGTCCTGTGGGCAAAATCCCTCAACCAGCCATAATTTTCCCATAAATCTGCCTCCTTTATAATACACCATCCAAAGGAAAATCTCTGGCATGCTCCCAGCGTTCCTGCTCTTCTTCGTATTTATTGCAAAGCCAGGTATATACCTCATCCAGACCTTCTTCCGAATAGGCAAACTCTTTTGCTTCTATTTTATCCTGCTGCGTTTTTTCGTAGCAAAAAGGCTCTGGCCAGACAGAAACCTTCAGGCAATACTCCTCTTCTGCCCCGGCACGCTCTACCTGATAACGCATTCCTTCGTAACTTGCTTTTAATACGGCACCCTTTTTGTAAAAAGTTGCAACATCATAAAGCGATTTTCTTGTATTCATCTTTCTGCCTCTTTTATTTTTCCGTTTTTCTCTTCACTTTCAAAACTTTACTCTTGCCGGCAGTATTTTGTACATAGCAGACAATCTTATCTTTTCCCTTTGGAATAGCAACGCGATATACATAACGTTTCTTCTTTTTGTCATATTTGCAAGCCGTGGTTTTTATCACTTTTTTGCCTGTTTTTACAACAACCGTTGCCTTTTCGCCTGCCAAAACGGCAATCTTCTTCGTATCCTTTGTTATTTTCTTCGTAGCCAGTTTCGGCTTGGAAGGCGTTTTCATCTTTACGATAAGTTTCTTAACTTCTACTACTTCGCCCGTTGACTTGTTGTAACGCACAATGTAAACTACTGTGCCTCCTGCTAACGGTTCCGGCAGAGAATAAGAGAACGAACCACCTTTATTAATATCCAGCTGGGCACTTGTTGTACCATAATTGATATAGACATCTCCTGCCGAAGTCACTTTTCCTCTGACTACCGTAGAACGGTTACTGATGGACTTCACTGTAATCTTACTGTTTTTAGAAATGTACTGATTCTGGGAACCTACTGTGCATTTTACAGAAAGACTGGTACGCTTCTTTCCATTCTTAGTATCAGAAGCATAAACAGAAATAACAGAACCTGCCTTAAATCCTCCTGTCTTTACCACAAAATGTCCATTCTTTTTGCTCTTTGCAGTATATTTTTTCTTGCCTGCTTTTACCGTTACCTTACATATCTTAGTAGCCGAAGGAATCTTGCCGGTTACAAGTTTTTCAGCATCACAGATTTTGTTGACCTGTGGCTGGTTTGGTGCGGCATCCTGCGTACTGCGCTTCGTTACCAGACTGCATCTTCCCTTTGAATCGACTGCAAATACCGTAATAGTCTTCTTTGCTTTCGGAACAGAAATCGTAATATGATATGTTCCTTTCGACACTTTGTATTTTGACGCATAGTAAATTTTTTTCTTTTTAGAATACTTATCGCACTCTTTATAAACAGAAATACCTCGCGACTTTGGTACATACACTCTGTCATCTACATAAACCAGAATCGTAGTATTGGTATCATTTACTTTTCCGGTCAGTGTTTTTGTCTTATTCGTTACAGCATTTAATGTTGGTGAATTTGGTCCACGCCGTAACACAGTTGTCTTCACAACACTGCTCTTTCTTCCTGACTTGTCAGAAACATATACAGAAATCACCCTGCCTGCTCTCTGCTTGCTGATTTTGCAGGAATATTTTCCTTTTGCATTTACCGTTGTTGTATAATTTTTCCCTGACGCAGAAATATGTACCGTCAGACCGGCCTGTGCCTCTCCTGTTACATAAGTCTTCTTATTGGAAAATTTATCAATCGTCGGTACTTCCAGTACTTTCGTATTAATATTGTTGATATCAATATGTTTTACGGTTCGGTTTCCATTTCCATCTGTTGCACAAATAGAATAGATACTATTGTTTGTAATTGTCAGCGCATTGTTGCTGACTTTTTTGGCATTTGCCCATGCAGAATCTTCTGCATCATGCTGTCCCTGCAAATACGAAATCTGTGATACACCTGAAGCATCCGAAGCCTGAATATAAACCGTCACATTTTTGTTTGTAATTTTTGTTGTGGACGGTGCCAGTACAAGCAATGGTCCATATGTATCAGTTTCTTTTGTACCATTTGCCAAATCAGCCTCATAATATGCACAGTCCTCTGTCATTTTCAAAGTACTCTTGTACCACGGCTGCAGCAAGGCATATTTTTCAGATAATGAACTGGAGCGCACAATACGTTTCCCTTTTGTTCCAAAACTTACGGACCAGTTGTGGTCAGCCTGATTGGTAATCGGGTCAAAGTTTCCCAGTTCTTTTACATAATTTTCTAAATAGTATGATGTTCTTAAATCTTTTGAAGTTAATCTCTGGTTATACAAAGCACTTCTGACTGCTGATTCTTTCGATACGTAATTGTCTACCAGAATAAACTTTGTAGTATTTGTCACAGCTTTTCCATTATAAGTAAGATTCTTGATTCTGGATGCCTTAGCATTCAGTTCTTCTCCGTATACATTGTAGCGTGGTGGCTGTGAAGCATCTATTGTATACTCCAAGCCATCAAATATGGCATATGACTGCCAGCCTTTTACCCAGCTGTTCGATACAACCGAAGCTGCCCCAGTCTGCTTCATCAGCTGTGCAAGCACAGAATCCGAAGTAATAATTTCATTGCTTTGCGCAAACATACTGGCAGACCATTCCATCCACCTCTTTAGCTGCGCACCGGTAATCCAGTATACATAATTGTTGTTATGCTGATATTCCTGTATATTCAAAATGTCTTTTCGGGTAAAGTTGTCCCCTATTTCAATATAATTATCTTTGCCTTCGCTTCCGTCCAGATAAAATCTGGTTGCAGCAATAACGTGATACTTAGAATAACTTGAACCTGCGCTGCTGTGTATAAATTGCAGACCAAACCGTATTTTTGCCTCGTTGTTTAACTGCAGCGCGTAATTATCCTCTAATGGTCCAAAATAACCGGTAATTGCTGCGCTCGTAGCCACGTTTGCCATAATATCATTATATGTGGTTTTGATAAGAGAATCCATCGTGTCTGTCACACTGGCTATTTCCGGGTCCTCAGGAACCACTGCCGAACATTTCCGGACTTCTGTACTGGCACCTGTAACCGTAACCGTACTGCCACTGATTTTCAGTTGCAAATCTGCAATACCAATACCATCAGCATGGTCTGCTACCATTACAACCGGCTTGCCATTCGTCAGGCCATTGGCTCTGTCAATATTTGACAGTTCATAGAATGGTTTTGTGCTGACATCATCCGACGGATAATTACGGTGCTGATGTCCTAACATAACACAATCTACCGTACTGATTTTTGACAATGCATAGCCAACTTCCGGGTCCTCATCCTTTGCATTTTCCTCGCCAAATCCACAATGCGAAAGGACAACAACAATATCTGCCCCCTGCTTCTTTAATGCTGCTGACTGTGTGCGTACAGTAGCCAGAATACTTTCGCCCTGCAAAATTCCATTATAATCATAATATGTTGACAGTTCTGCCTTCGTAACACCGACAATACCAATCTTTAAATTTATATTTCTTCCCTGCGAAGTCTGAACCTGTTTTGTAATTATCTTTGTTCTCTGCCACGGATAAGTGCCACTCATAGACTCTTTTACATTGGCTACCACACAGAGATTACTTAAGCCGGATTTTATCATCTGGTTTTTGATAAATGTATATCCATAATCAAAATCATGGTTTCCTAATGTAATGGCATCATAGCCAACCTTTTTCATCGCTGCAAAAATCGGCTGCAACGCATCGCCCGGCTGTTCAGCACTTCCCATAATCTTCTCTGCACCATAACCATAAACAGAATCCCCGACATCTACTGTGATGCTTGTTCCTCTCGTTACCTCGGCACGCGCAGATTTTATCATGGTACTTAAACGGGCGAGTGATTTTGTTCTGTTTTTCGTGGCTGCATCATAATTCTCATTATTAATCTGGTTATGCAAATCGGTAGTAGAAATCACCCTGAGGCTTGCTGTTTCAGCTGCCTGCGCCTTTGCTCCCGTCAACAGGGCTGTCAGTAAAAAGACTCCAATTACTACTTTTTTTCCACAATTTGCCAGAAACTTCTGCATGTTTTTCCTCCTTCACATTACACAATGCAATCTATCCATTCATACTTTTGAAACACATTATGGCATCAAAAAATGGCGATAATGTGTCGAACTTTTTAAAAATACTCCACTTTTTAGTATAACACGGGCAGTTGTAAAAGTAAATATCGGGGTCTGGGGAATCAAAAAAAGCATCCCCCGTCTGCTGTGTTTTCCGAAAACGGATACGACAGCAGCCGTGAGAATACTTTTCTGTAATTATCATTATTAAATTAATAACTAAATTAATGCCGAAATTTCAACACTAAAATCACGCGACAAATCATATGTCTTATTGTCTGTAATAACAACCGGTCTGGAAAGCAGATTCTGGTTTAACAATACTACTTTTCCACGTTCACCGTTAGACAAAAGAACTTCTGTATTAACATACGCTTCTATCGTTCTCTTCATAAAGAGATATAGCAAACTTGGCTCGTATAAGTCTTTTTCTTTTTCAAGTGTAGCAATAACCGTAAACGGACAAATACCTTTACGATATGCACGGTTTGAAGTCATTGCATCATATACATCTGCAATGGCAACAATAGAAGAAAAATTACTAATCTCCGGTCCTGTCAGCTGACGTGGATAACCACTGCCATTATAGCGTTCGTGATGCTGTAATGCAGCCAGCTTAATACGATTATCTAAATCTTTGGAGCGAAGAATATCATATCCAAGCTTTGGATGAGAACGAATCATTTCAAACTCTTCATCCGTCAATTTGCCCGGTTTGGTAATAATCTCCTGTGGTATTTTTAACTTTCCAATATCATGCAACAATCCGGAAACAATCAAAACACGCATTTCATCTTCCGGAAGTCCTACCCACGAACCGATGACATTACAAATCAAAGCAACATTCATAGAATGCATATAAGTCATATCATCAAAACCACGCAAACACTGCATCATGTCCAACAAATGCAACGGGTTACGTGTTCTGGCTAAAATAGAATCCACTTCTGCCAGCATATCATCCACAACATCGCTGCTGTTTTTTACAACAATATCATTTAACTGCTCTTTAAAATTGCTAACAGAACTGGTAAAATTTTCTTTAAATTCCATAAAATGTTCCGTTTGCTGGATTCTCTCAAAATAGGTAGGGCCTTCCAAATTAAGTCCGAAATCTGCGTCCGTTTTTTCTTCTTGTACCGGTACTCCCTGCTCTGCTAATCCCTCTTCCTCTTCTGTTACATAGACTTTTATTGATTTAATCGCATAATATTTCAACTTATCAATAATTTCAGGAGTCAGCGTAGTATTGCTCTGAATAACAAGATGATTCGTAAAAGTATATGCTGCTTCCGAAGAAACCATACCTGGCTTTAAATTCGGTGTTAAAACTTTTTTTGTTTTCATAACTTTTCCCCTTTTTGCTGAATGATGCTAAATGAATTTATACTGTTAGTAGTACACACAATGTAACTTTACCTTTCAACCATATAACTAAACTATATTTTATCACTTTTTTCAGGCAAAGGCAATGTTTTCCAGACACGAAAACCATTCTCTGCAGAAAGTTCTTGAAGAAATTCCATAATAGGTTATAATTAATTCGGGTTTCGTGCAATGGCACTGCTTGGCACGAACTCTTTCCATCATACGAAGCAGTGCAGAAATGAGGACAATTTTGAATAGTACAAATATTAAAAAGTTATCATTAACAGCCATCTTTGCTACACTTGCCGTCATCGGTTCACTTTTTTCTTTTCCGGTGTTCGGCTCAAAATGCACGCCAATCCAGCACTTAATAAACATTTTGTGTGCCATCTTTTTAGGCCCATCCTACGGACTGGCAGCAGCATTTATTGCCAGCCTTCTCAGAAACCTTCTGGGACTTGGCACACTGCTTGCTTTTCCCGGCAGTATGTGTGGTGCTTTTCTGGCAGGCATTCTTTATAAATACGGCAAAAAACCTGTTTTCGCTTTTATCGGCGAAGTCTTTGGAACTGCCATCATAGGTGGTATGCTTTCTTATCCTGTCGCAGCTTTCCTGATGGGAAATCAGGCAGCAGCACTTTTTACTTTTGTAATTCCTTTCTTTATCAGTTCCTGTGGTGGAACCATCATTGCCATTTTCCTGGTACTGACTATGCAGAAATCCGGTTTGCTGAAACAGCTAAAAGCCCAGATAAATGAAACAGCATAACTGGATAATGAAAAAGACAAAAATAATACAAAGAAAACGGAGTTTTATAATGGAATTATCACTTGAACAGGCAAAAGAATATACAAATATGGTACGCAAAAAGAGTCCGGTTGTCCACTGTATTACAAACATAGTAACAGCCAATGACTGCGCCAATATCCTGCTGGCAGCAGGTGCCCTTCCTACTATGGCACACCATCCGATGGAGGTTGCAGAAGTGGCTTCTCATTGCGATGCACTCGTCTGCAATCTTGGTGCCACCGAAAGTCTGGACGCTATGAAAACTGCTGCCATCGCAGCACAGAAAGCAGGCCATCCTATTGTCATTGACCCGGTAGGTACTGCCGGTATCACCTTTCGCCGGAACTACTTCTGGGAACTGACTGACGCAGTAAAACCTTCCTGTGTCCGTGGTAATTTTTCAGAAATCAAAGCACTCGTTGAAGGCAGAAACACCTCCGTCGGCGTAGATGCTGACAAGGCAGATATTCTGCTGCCAGATGGCAGCACACCATTGGCCGGCACTCAAATTTCTAACGCAGATGATATCGTCCGTCAGTTAAGCCAGACCTTATCCTGCATTGTAATTGCATCAGGGGCAACCGACATTATTTCAGACGGCAACTCCGTCTTTCATGTGACACAAGGCAGCAGTATGATGTCGAAAATAACCGGAACCGGCTGTATGTCGTCTGCCCTTCTTGGTGCTTATCTTGCCTGTTCTGGCAACATAAAAGCAGCTGTTTCTGCCTGCACCGTAATGGGCTTTTGTGGCGAAACAGCTGCTAAGGATACTATGAGATATCGTGTAGGTACTATGACTTTCCGGGCTAAATTAATTGATGCCATTAGTTTACTATAAAAATATAATGGAATCGATTACTACCCTAATTACCATAAAATATAATAAAATCGACTAATACCCTAATTACTCAAAAACATAACAGATAACATTTTAGTTTATTACTTCTTAATTTTAACCGTCTTTTTCTGACCTTTGTTTTTGAAAAGACGTTTATACTTCTTTAAGCTCTTCTTCGGCACTTTTACTACAGCCTTCTTGTTAATACCCTTTAATGCCTTCTTGCCTACTTTCTTCAGCTTAGTAGCTTTTACTGTAATTTTCTTTAATGCCTTTGCATTGTAAAATGCACTCTTGCCAATTGAAGTAACATTTTTTCCAATGGTAACCTTCTTTAATTTCTTGCAATTCTTAAACGCATTATCAGCAATAGAAGTAACCTTGTAGGTAATACCAGCTTTTTTGACTGTTGCAGGAATGGTAACACTCCTTACTTTTTTGCTTTTTGGGGCTTTCACTGCTACGGCGCATTTTCCACTGGCTGCATTTGTTACTTTATAAACCAGCTGGCCGGAAGTAAATGTTGTTCCCTTGACTGCCGTCTTCTTCGTACTGTCTGTATTCTTCGTACTGTCATTCTTATTCTCGTTTGTTGTGTCAGGTGTTACATTCTTTACTTCTGCCTTTTTCAGACCTTCCATTGCTTTTTTCAATGCTGTATCAGCAGCCGTAATCTCTTCTTCTGTCGAAGAATCACTAATCTTTGCAGCAGCCTCCAGAGCAGCCTTAAATACTTTCCATGTTTCTGCTGTATAATCAGCCTCTTTCAATTTATTTGCTTTATCCACGGATGCCGTCAGTATTTCTTGTGCAAGACCTGCTTTGTCATCATAAATTTTTACTTTGCTATATTCCAGATACATAGCATTTGATGTCAAAAGAATATACTTATAATCCTTATCTAATTTAAACTTGGATTTTCCTGTGTTTTCCGTACCACTGGTAAGCACCGGATTATTGTCATTCCATCCCGCAGTGCCGGTTGTGTTTGCTGAAATCTGCAATGTGTCACCATCAGCCGTATACTCTACTTCCAATACTGGATTTTCCATACCAGACAAATCAAGACCTGAAATCTCCATCCACCAGTCCGTTGTTTTCAAAACTGCTTCTGAGTCAATCTGCGCATAACCCTGCATCTTGTTTTCCTTGCCCTGTTTTATCCAAGAACCGGTATACTCCAGATAAACACCTTCTTCACGCTCCTGTTTTTTCAGATTTGCAACTGCTGCCTTTAGATTTTCCTGTCTATCCTTGATAATACTGATTAGGGTATTACTCGTTCTATTAGCAGTACTCTCAGCAAGTTTTAAAGCAGTCGCATATTCCTGCCAGGTTTCTGCTGTATAATCACTTTCCTGATACCCTGCTGCTTTTACTTCCTCAACATATGCCTTTAACTCTTGTTTTGCCTCCGTTGCATCAAGTTCCACCAAACTTCTTTCTGCATCCACAAGTGCAGCCAGTAACGCATCAATCTCTTCCTGTGTTGTAACTTTCGTCTGCTCATAGACAGTCAACTCAGCAACTTCTTTTGCTGCATCATATGCTTCTTTCAGTTTTTTATACGATTCAGCCGTATAAGATTCCAGCATACGCTCTTCATCTTCTGCGTTCTTTTTCCAAGTCGCAACTTCTTTCTGGATGGCTGTCAGGTCTAATGTAACAAGACCTTCCTGTGCTGCTTTCAACGCAGATGTCAGGCTGTCTACCGTTTCCTGTGTAGCATCATCCGGCATTGCTTTTGCATTTTCAAAAGCCGTAATAAAAGCATCCCAGCTTGCTTTTGTATGGCTGGATTTGCTCTCTAAGTCAACGGTTTCTGCATTGGCAAGCACCTCACTATATTCCGTAATCTTGACCATTCCATTGATTGCTGTATCAAGATTTGCTATCGCTGTTTCATATTTTTCATTATCTTCTTCTCTGCCCAGCTGTGCAGCATCATTGATAGCAGTCTGCAGCTTTTGCCATGAACTCTTTGAATAATCCTTTTCCGGTTTGATTCTCTTGGCTTCGTCTATTTTACTCTGTAAATCATCATATTTAGAATCCGAATCTGACATTGCTTCGATAGCATCATTTATGGCTTTTGCCTTCGTGGCAACCGTTTCTTCTGTCAATGTGCTTTCAGCACTATTTGCAAATGCCTCATCTTCTGCTGCCACAGCAGCTTCTCCATCTGCAAGTGCCTCCAGCATAGCATTCCATTTATCCTCCGGATAAGTATTATCATATACCTCATCTTTTATATGAAGTTTTTTTTCTATTTTTCCTTTTGCTACAGCAAGGTATAATGGTGAACTGTCTACTTTTAGACTTGGTTTTACAAAAAGAAACTTTGTGACCTCTTTCTCTGTCCACCCTATAGCCTCACTGGTTAAATATGTTTCAAATGTCGCCTTCATTTCTTCTGTAGGAAAATACATCGTATTTCCTGTAGAGGTAGTGGTTCCAGTACGTATAAACGCATTTTCATCTATCTCCCTTTCCGCCGTTCCATATAGATAAATACTGCACCTCCTTGTAAACTGAAAAGCCTCACGTGGCAATTTTGTGATATTTTTTCCTAACCGGATAGTCGGTCCCGGTCTTCTAGTACTATAATTGGCAAAAGTTCCTACCCCTAAATCTGTTATATTCTCTCCAACAATTATTTCAGTTAGTGGATAGAATGTCTTATCATTATATATTTTTGTGTCAATATATTCATTACCATAACTGTCCAGACCATCATCCGGAAGGCAGTTTTGCATCCATGGCTGATTTTCCAGCTGGCTCGTGCCTTGCGTATATCCCCCTGACTCACTAATCACTCCTGTGTTCTCTATGTTCTTCATAGCCCCGGAACCTTCAAACAATAAATAGGATGCTGTGTCTTCGGCAGTTGTATCATCCTTGAAATATGTGTATGTGATATCCCCGCAATAATTGCCTTTGGTCACTGACACCGGCTCCATAGATGCCTTTGTATATGTTCCTTGTGTCAGGACAGAAGTAGTAAGTAACGCTGTTGATACTATTACACTAACTATTTTTTTGTGACTTTTGCTTTTCAACATCGATTCCCTCCTAAATATTCCAAAATTTAGAGATACATATAAATATTGTCCTGAGGAGTACCTCCTTTTCCAGTACTCCCCAGGACAACCCTGTTTTACAGGACAAAAGTTATATCTCCTATACGTAAGTTTCTAAAATATATATAAATACTTATTCGTTTACAATTCGCGTATACTTTCGTCATTTTCCTAGTTTTCTTTTTCATTGATATTGTCTGATTATACCTTACATATAAGAGCCTATTCTGCTGTATTGCCAGCTAATATAGGAAGCAGCCGTTCACCTAATGCCGTCTGTCCGTATGTATAACGGTTCCACAATCCCATACCATAGTCACCGGTATAACCATTATCCCAATAACCATATCCAATGCCTTTTGCCTGTGCCTGACTGACTACTTCCGTTGTATAAGCTGCAATCGCATCCAGATTGTCTTTGTCCACGGCACCAAACTCATCCAGGATAACCGGAATACCTTCATCTACAAATGTTGTTTTTAACTTGGCAAACTGTGTACCAATATAAGCACTCTCAGCCTCAGTAATAGAAGTTGTACTTCCATCTCCGGTGTTCAGTGTGAAATTATATGGGTCATAGAAATGCACCGATACCATAAGACGGTTTGACACAGTGTCGTCCGGTAATCTAAAACCAGCTGATACGGTACTGTCAATATTCGTATTATATCCCGGTACCATCAGGAAACGGTTGGTATTGCTTCCTCCAGCACCACGGACTGCCTCCACAAATATCTGATTCAAATCATTAATATTCGTCCAGATTTCATCCGAAACATTTGTTGAATAATTATTTGACTCCATTACTTCATTCATAGATTCAAATATCAGATGCTGGTCATAACTTCTGAATCTTTGTGCAATCCGAGTCCAAAGAGCTTCAAAAGCATTCTGTATACCGGTCTGGTTTGATGCTGTAATATCCAGCCATTTTCCGGTTACATTTTCTCCACCATCATGATGCACATCAATAATAACAAATAAGTCATAATCTATTGCCATATCTACAACTTCTTTGACTCTGTCAAGAATAGCATCACATTCCTGTGTATTAACTGTTCCGGTGCTGCCATTTACTGTAACTGCACTCAGCCAGGTTACAGGGATTCTAACAGATTTGAAACCGACAGCAGCAACCTGCTTAAAAAGACGCTTGTTGATTGTCGGATTACCCCAGAGTGTTTCTCCTGTTTCCCCGTTGCTTGTAGATTCTAAGGCATTGCCAAGATTCCAGCATGGCGATACTGCAGCTGTAATATTTGTTGTTGATAAGTTTGTCTTAGCTGTTGTATAACTTTCTGCCTCATCATAGATTTCTACTTTTTTAACGGTGCAGGTGTCATATGCAAGGAGCATAGATGTCATTGTAGTTGGAATTTGCGTTACATATGTAACAGTTCCTCCTTCTGACACCTGTGGATAATTCGCTACTATCGGCTGATAAGTAGTAGAATCCAGGATTTCTGACTGTGGATAAATCGGGTCACCTGTAACATCAGCATACTCTACTGTTACTGCTACCACCGGTGTTGTAAATGTAGAAACTGAGAAATTAGATACAGAAATGTTCCACGGATTAGCATATACATTTGCAAATCCACTGGTAAGATTCATCGTTCCATACTGTTCCTCCGTATCACCATCAACACCTGTCTTATGCCACGCTCCCGTTAATACCGTTGGCTGGCTTTCTACAGTACCTGTTACATATTTAAGTGAGTTGATTGTTACTGCCGTATTTCCGATTCCACCGGTCTGAAGGTTAATACCCTGTACCGGATTTGAAGTACTTAATTTGTCCTCGATTGTGTCAATCGGAACCGTGACCGTATACTCGGTGTCTTCCGAAACATCTGATGCCGTAAGGTTTTCCGTCTGGTCATATCCCGCAGGACCTACCTTTGTACAGTTCCAGCCACCCCATGCACTGTCAAATACCAGAAATTCAAATGTGTCATTGAATCCTGTTGTATTGTCAGATGCAAGAGTGCCAAGGTCCGTGTACGTAAATGAAATCTCCAGTCCGGTATAACCTGCTGAATAGTAATCTGATTTCAGATATGTACCAACATAGGTAGCACTTCCTGTTACCGACTGATTTGTAATTAAGTTGGCTGACTCTTCTGCATTTACGGCTGTACCTGTTACTATGGTTGAGCCGATTAATGCTGTTGATAAAAGAAAACTAGTTATTCGTTTCAATCTTCCTCGCTTCATACTCATTCTCCTTTCACCTATTTGTGTTTCTGCTTTTATTTACCATATATCCTAAAGCAGTCATACCCGCATTTGTTATTACTGCAGAACAGATACATAAAAGCATTTTCCATCGCAACATTACACAGATAAGGCATAATAGCAACTCTATACTGATAGCAATATATGCTCTTTTTCTGTAGACATACTCCTCTTTTTCATCGAGTGGCTTATGTTTATCCTCCACAGGAGCCAATAAAAATAATACCACGCCGGCCACTATCGTCAGCACCAGATATGCAGTTGTTTGTGCGCGCGCTATTTTCATAACTGCTAATACCAGCACCAGCATGGCACATGAAAACACATAACAATGTTTCTGTGTCGGAGCATGATAACCTCCAGCGTAAATTCTGATAGGCATGTAAAATACCAGATAAAGCAACGCCTGCCATACCATTCCAAAACACCATCCAATGAATATAAATGATATGACGCCTATCAGCAGGAAAAGTCCCTGCTGTATGCCAAAAGAATAAAGTTCTTTGCTTTCTTCCTGAATCGTATCTTCTCTTAGCATGGCATTTGTTAATTTATCAGATATCTTTTCCAGCATTAGAATTTCCGGAGTGACTTGTAGCCTTCTGGCATTTCAGGTTGATGTGCAAACAGCAGACATGTTGAATTTGCAGCAGTAGCTGTTACAACAATTCCGAAAGTAGCCAAAAACTGCATACTCTTTCTTAGCAATTTTTTCATAAGCCTCCAGACCTCCTTTCGCTCGTCTTGTTATCCGACGGATAACAAGTTGCCCTGAGAAAACTCATTTGTATCCCACCCAGTATCAATGCAACGTGAATACATCCGAACTCCTCATCCTTCTTGTGACGCCCTTAGTATAGCACTATTTAAAATTTCCGTTTTGAGCGTTTTGTAGAAATTTACAGTGTTTTTGTTGAATTTTAAAAAAGTTTTTAAAAAAATTAAAAAAAATCAGAAAATTGCTCTTGACAAACAATTTTCTGATTTCTTTTTTTGTATTTTGCTGTTATGCTACATACATTATGGCACTTGCACAAAAGATAGACTCACTGCAGGATACCTCATAGCATCCACGATATTTTCTGACAGCATTTTCTATATTCCGTATGCCATAACCATGTCCGTCTTTCCTTCGCGCTGTTGTTACCAGGTGGTTATTCTCATACTTGAGATTGCCATCGAATGCATTGGAAATGTCGATTCGCAACATTCCTCTTTCAAAACGAATCTGAACTTCTATTTTGCGTCCTTCTTTCAACTTCAAGGAAGCATTCAATGCATTATCAAGCATATTCCCCAGCACAGCCACCAAATCAGATGACTCCACTGCCACTTCAGAAGGAACTGTAAAATTTGTAATAATCTCAACATTATTCTCTTTTGCTTTTGCTAATTTCGTATTAACAATGCTGTCAATGATAATATTACCTGTTCTGGCATACAGGTTGCCGGCAGTCATACTGCCATTCATTTCTGTGATATACTTTTTGGCTTCTTCCGGCTGCGTGTCTACCATCGCATACAAAACGCCCAGATGATTCCTTAAATCGTGACGAAATGCCTTTACCTCTTCCACATTGTCCTTCAGATACTCAAATTGTTTCAGATAATACAGTTTTTCCTGTTTGACTAACTCTGTTTCCATTCGTTCGTTATAATATCTGACAATCGTATCGTACAGATAAAATGCCACTACATTAATCAGTAAAATAGCTGAAATGCAGATAACTAACTGCACTTTGTCAAAATGATTAAAGTTATTGACAATCATACTAAAAATCAAATACACCGAGCTGCACGGAATCAGAAAAATACTGAGTAACAATGTTTTCGGAAATATCATATTCTTTCTGATATTTTTAAAGTTGCGCAACAGTAACACTACAATATACAATGCGAACTTAATAAAAACAGGTCCTAAAACTTCCTGATATTCGGCACGGGATATTTCTGCCATAGGGCCAGTCAGGGCCACAATCACCGACTCTATCATCGCCATTATAATATACAATAACAGCACTGTCAGCATACGCTTTATCATAGTCGATTCATAATGAAGCGTAATGGCAAACATAAACAGAATGTTTAATAATGCATTCAGCCTGAAATCATTCAGTATCAGATACTCGCCATCTGCTATTAACAGAAAACCCAGATAAGTCGCTGCCAAAGCCCATGCATTCGTTCTGCGCTCTTCAAAGACTGAACTAAAATACAGATTCAGAATATAAATATAAAATACTTCTGTAATCAGATAAACCATAGTATATACCGTCATTTATTTCCTCCCAAAGTAAAAGATTCCTGTGCTATCCGTATCGCTTTTCTCCTCGACTGGGATATCGGCAGCACTTCACCATTTAGCAGGCTTAAACTGCTATACTCAAAGGTCTTTATAAATGCAATGTTAACAATAAATGACTTGTGAATATACAGAAATCTGGATTCCGGAAGTGTCTGATATATTTCCTCTAACTTTCCGTAAAAATCCAGTGTCTGATCCGGAATTACAATCTGAACCTTTCTGTTATTACTCTTAAAATACATAATATCCCGGTAATCCACGAAATAGACGTCCTGCTTTTTCCGATACACAAATTTTTGTGCCATCGTATTCATTAACTCTAATGAATTTTTGAGAGTTTCCTCCACTGCTTCATAAGCCAGTGGTTTAATCAGGAAATTAACAGGATGCGTTTCAAATAATTTCATAGCGTATGACTCACTTCCTGATATGTACACAATCTGAATCGAATCATCACCACAATTTTTTCGCAGATAACTTCCCACTTCAATGCCATTCCGATTTGGCATTTCAATGTCCAGAAAAAGCACTTCATATTTCTGTCCTTTCTGGACACATTCGCACAATTCTGTGCTATTGTCGTAGATGTGAAGTTCTAATTTCACATCCATATCATCACATATTTTTGCGATATACTCTTCTAATAGATTACATGTTTTCATGTCATCGTCACATACTGCAATTCTTATCATAGCCATCCCCTTATCTTACCCAAAAGCAACTGTAAGACTATGTTACGGCACGCTTTTCCTTTTTCCTTCGTTTTATCACGCAACAGTTTTCCTGTCAAGTGTTGAAAAATGCTTTATTTTGCAATTTCCTGTAATAAATAGTCATACGCTGCTTTTATCTGGTTATCAACTTCCTTTTTACTAACCGGTAACTTGTTTTTTTCATCTGACTGTTCCACCTTAATATCAGGTGTCAACCCTTTTCCATGAATATTGCGTCCTTTTGGCGTGTAATATTTTGCCGTTGTCATCTTCACGGCAGAACCATCTTTTAAGCCAAACAGACCCTGTACAATACCTTTTCCAAAAGTTGTTGTGCCAATTAATTTTCCTGCCTCCTCATCCTGAATGGCACCTGCAAAGACTTCTGATGCACTGGCTGAATTGCCATTCACCAAAATAGCGAGTGGTTTTTTGAAGCAATCATCATCTTCTGCATAATATTCCTGCTTGTTTCCTTCTTTGTCCTTACTATACACTACAACTCCCTTAGGCAACATCTGGTCCAGCATTTCTACTGCTGCATCCAGCAGCCCACCACCATTATCACGCAAATCTATGATAAGGGCTTTCATATCTTTCTTTTCTAATTTTTTGAGAGCATTTTTGAATTGATTCGGTGTCACCGATTCAAACCCCGTAACCTGTATATAACCAATCTGTTCATCCAACAGCTGGCAGCTTACAGTATCCTCTTCAATTTCATCACGTGTAACAGTAACTTTTTTTTGCTCATCCTTTCTGACAATTGTCAAAACTACTTTTGTTCCCTTTTCCCCTTTTACCAAAGCCTGAACGCTGGAAATTTCTTCTCCTGTTACCTCCTTTCCATCTACTGCATAGATTAAATCTCCTGCCTTGATTCCTGCTTTTTCTGCCGGACTGTTTTTGATTGGTTTTACAATACTGACCAGTCCGGTCTTGGTATCTGTTGCTATATAGGCACCAATTCCACAATAAATGCCATCTGTTTTTTCCATAATTTCTTTGTACTCTTCGGCTGTATAGTACGCTGCATAATCATCTCCTAAACCATTGATTACCCCTTTATAAACCGAAGTTGCCATCTTCTCTTCATCTATGTCATCCAAAAAATATTTGTCGATATATGCTTCCAGCACATTGACTTTGCTGTTGATTTTCTGTCGCAAAGCAGCATGGCTGCCCGAATTTCCTCCCGTAAGATTCAGCACACCTCCGTTAACGAGCATAATAAACAGAAACATTCCTGCCACACTGCTGAGGATGCCCAGCAAAAAACCTTTTAAAAAATTCTTATTTTTCATATATTCCCTTTCTTTTTTTATAATATAATACATCAAAAATGGTACTGCAAGTTCTGTTTTTTTCTATTGGGATACATAATTTAACGGGTTAACATATGCCCCATTTGCATAAATGGCAAAGTGCAGATGAGGGCCTGTCGATATTCCTGTGTTGCCCGACAAAGCGATTTTTTGTCCTTTTGAAACCTTGCTTCCTGCACTTACCAATAGTTTTGAACAGTGCATATAGTATGAATACACGCCATTTCCGTGCGACACGGCAATATAATTTCCTGCTGATGAGGAATAGGATGATGTTACTACGGTTCCTGCTTTTGTCGCAAGTACACCGGTTCCCGTCGGAATGGAAATATCGATTCCTTTGTGGAACGTGCTGGCACCTTCTGTCGGTGCCGTCCGGTAACCGAAATAAGAGGATATCCTTCCGGATGCAGCAAGTGGCCATCCATATCCTGCTTTAGACACGGTATTGTTGCTAGTCGTGTTGTTACTTGCTGTATTATTATTTGTCGAATTGTTATTTGTCGTATTATTAGACGAATTATTCGCTTTGTTGCTCTGCGTATTTTTCTCTTGCTTCTTCTGAGCTGCTTTTTCAGCTGCTTCTGCCTGACGACGCTGTTCTGCCATCAGTTTTTCCAATGCATCTTCCTGTTGCTGTAACAGGTTGTTCGTACTGGCAACCTCACTACTCTTATTGCTTACTAATGTCTGGTATTTGTTAAGTTGCTCTGTCTTTTTATCTACCAGCAGATTAACAGAATCTTTTTCCAGCTTCAGACTGTCTTTCAGACTTGTCAGTTCGGCCAGCTGTTCTTTGAGTTGTTTTTGCGACTGTTCTATCTGCAGGCAGACTTCCTGATAATTTTTCAACATCTGCCTGTCATAATTTGTGACTTTGCTGACATACTCAGCACGATTAAACAGTTCTGACAAACTGTTGGATTCCAGCAAAAGTTCCAGATAGCCGTCGTTCCCATTTTCATATATGTATTTTATGCGCTTGCTCATGGTATCATACTGGCTTTCTTTCTGCTTCTGCGCCTGCTTTTTCTTTTTTCGCAAGTTTTTTATCTGTGCTTTTACAGCCGTGCTTTCTTCCTGGTTCTTCTCTATTTTTTCAGACAGACCATTTAATTTTTCATCCAGTGTCTGAATATATTCTACAACATTGTCTTTTTTGGACTCGATGGCAGCAATGTCGCTTTCCAACTGCTTTTTTTCTTCCTGCAAAGACTGCTTTTTCTGGTTTGTCTTATTTATCTCACTTTCAATTGCTTTTTCTGCCTGCACGTTCTGGTTCTCAAAAAACGGATGCCCAAACAGCAACGTCTGCAAAGAGCCACTGCCGGTCAGAACAGCCCCGAAAGCCCAGAGTACTGCGACTAAAACGATTTTTTTCTTCATATTCTTTCATCACCTCAACAAATGTTTCCGTACTGACATCGCACTGCCTGCAAAACCGATTCCGACACCTACCAGCAGGGAAAGTGGAAGTAACACCTTAAACTCTTCTGCCACCGGTACAAATGCCAGCCATTGCGATAATACTGAAAAATGAGCCAGTATAAAATCGATTAGTTTTTCGTATAAAAACCACAATACAATCAGTGGAATAATCGCCCCTGTCAGACCAATTACGACACCTTCAATGATAAACGGCGTCTTGATAAAAGCATCTGTTGCACCTATATACTGCATAATGGAAATCTCGTCTTTTCTGACACGGATGCCGGTTGCTACTGCCGTGCTAATCAGAAATACCGAAACCAGCAAAAGCAGAATAACAATTGTTGCTGAAACGTAAGCAATCAGTGCATTAAAACTGCTCAGTCCGTTTGCTACCGTGCTGGAGCCATTTACTTTGCGCACACCTTCCATATCACTGATGGTTCGCACAATGCTTTCCTGATTCGACACATCACTTAAATATACTTCATAGGATGCTGAATCTTTTAACGGATTTTCATCTCCAAAGGTATCTTCTAAAGCACCTTCGTCCGAATACATTTCTTTCTGAAACTTTTCCCAGGCCTCCTGCGCTGAAACATACGTTACCTTCTCAACAGTTTTGCACGTTTTTATCTGGTCGCCTATCTGCTCTATCTGCTCCTGTGGCAATCCTTCCTCAAAAAACACGGTAATTCCGACCGTGCTCTCTGCGTTATATACCATATGCTGAAAATTACTGAGCAGCGCGTAGAAAATCCCCAACAGAAAGAGGCAGGTGGCAATCGTTCCTATCGCTGCTAACGAAAACAATCTGTTTTGCCATATATTTTTCATTCCCTGCTTTAATCCATAACCAAGTGTTTTCACTGTACATATCCTCCTTGTGCCTCATCACTTATCAAATTTCCCTGATGAAGTGTGACAACACGTTTCTTCATCCTGTCAACTATCTCATTATTGTGCGTAACTACAATAACCGTAGTTCCCAGTTTATTCATTTCTTCCAGTAATGTCATAATTTCCCAGGAGTTGTTGGGGTCTAAATTTCCTGTCGGCTCATCAGCAAGCAGAATGCCCGGCCTGTTTACCATTGCTCTGGCTATCGCAACTCGCTGCTGTTCTCCACCGGACAATTCCTGTGGATAATCCCTGCTTTTATCATTCAGCCCTACCATATCCAGCATAATCGAAACATTCTTTTTGATGCGCTCATTGCTGACACCGATAACTCTTTGTGCCAGTGCAACATTTTCATAGACATTACGGTCTTCTAACAGACGAAACTCCTGAAATACGACGCCCAGCATTCTTCGGTAATAGGGTAATTCTTTTCTTTTTAGTTTGTTCAGCTGCTTTCCAGAAACTCTGATGCTGCCTGATGTTACTGGCACTTCTCCCAAAAGTGTCTTTATCAGGGTGGATTTTCCGGAGCCACTGCTTCCGACAACAAAAACAAATTCTCCTTTCCCGACAGAAAGGTTTACTTTCTTTAGTGCTTCTGTTCCAGCCGTATAACGTACCACGACGTCTTCTAATGCAATTAACGGTGTGCTGTTTTCCATATAATTTTCTCCTTTTATGCAGAATGTGCGTGGACTCATCCTTGAATTTGCCCACGCACGATATTAATATTCAAAACTTTCCATGTATTTCATATATTTTACTACCATCAAAGCAATCTTAAATGTAATCGCGTCATCAAATACTCGCAAATCCAGATTTGTACTTTTTTGTAACTTGTCCAGACGATATACCAATGTATTTCGATGGATATATAATTGTCTGGAAGTTTCCGAAACATTCAGGCTGTTTTCAAAAAACTTATTGATAGTGGCAATGGTTTCTTCATCAAATTCATCTGGTGATTTATCTCCGAAGATTTCTTTGATAAACATTTTACAAAGTGGCATTGGCAGCTGGTAAATTAGCCTGCCGATTCCTAAACTGCTATAAGCAATTACGTTACGGTCACTGTAGAAAATCTTACCGACATCTAACGCCATCTTCGCCTCTTTATAGGAACGGGAAACATCTTTGATTTCCTCTACCATTGTTCCATATGCAACGTGCACCGTTGTCATTGCTTCTGTATTCAGCATATCCAGAATCACTTTGGCTGTCTTTTCCATATCGGAATAATCTTCGCCTTCTCCAACTTCTTTTACCAAAATGATATTCTTCTCATCTACCTGTGTTATAAAATCCTGTTTTCTGCCTGCGAAAAGGCCTTTCACTGTTTCTAATGCACCGGTGTCTTTTTCGTTTTTTGTTTCAATCAGAAATACAACACGCTTTACATTCGTTTCAATATGAAGTTTTTTAGCACGGTTGTAAATGTCAACCAGCAAAAGGTTATCTAACAAAAGATTCTTTATAAAATTATCTTTATCATATCGCTCTTTGTAAGCAACTAAAAGATTGCTAATCTGAAATGCAGCAAGTTTGCCGACCATATAAACATCATCGCTGTCGCCTTTTGCCAAAATAACATATTCTAACTGATGCTCGTCAAATACTTTAAAAAACTGGTAACCCTGCAGCACCTGACTATCTGCCGGAGAATCTACAAATGCCATAACTGCTTCTTCATATTCTTCAACATTATTAATTGTAGTAGCAAGTGCCTTGCCTTCAATGTCCATTACACAGATGTCGATGCGTGTAATATTTTTCAAACCGTCTATCGTTGTCTGTAACACTTGATTTGATATCATATTTTTCCTCCAACATTTTTATACTTCAAATACGCCTATACGTCCATTTTATCATTGTTTTGTACAAATGTAAATATTGAATCTCTATAGGAAATCGGCGTTTTTCACAAAAAATCGCCCTCTGTCCTGCTTGAAAAAATACCGGGTAAAATTAATTTTCCCGGATTCCAAAAAAAATATAAAAGGTTCTTTTCCCCCCACCTCTTGACAAAGAGCAAAAAAAGGATGTTGCCAAATGACAACATCCTTTTGGAAATACTTTATAATCCTGTATCAGACTAGTTTGTAATAGTAACTTCTGTTTCTTTGTCGAATACATGAATCTTGCTTGTATCAAGTGCAATCTTGATAGTATCGCCAGGGCGTGCAGTTGTACGTGGGTTAACACGAACTGTAATATCAACGCCTTCAACTGTGAAGTATAAGAATACTTCAGCACCAAGCATTTCATATACCTTAACTGTTGCTTCTAAGATATTATCTGTACCAGCATTAACAAAGATTTCTTCATCTTTAATATCTTCTGGACGAATACCTAATACAACATCTTTACCGATGAAACCACCTTCAATCAGTTTCTCAGCTTTGTTCTCAGGAAGTTTTACTGCGTATGAACCAAACTCAAGTTTTACATCATTTCCATCCTGAACTGCTTTACAGTCGATGAAGTTCATCTGTGGAGAACCGATGAATCCTGCAACGAACATATTGCAAGGTTTTGTATAAAGGTCGATAGGAGTAGCAACCTGCTGCATAACACCATCTTTCATAACTACGATACGTGTTCCCAGTGTAAGAGCCTCTGTCTGGTCATGTGTTACGTAGATGATAGTTGCTTCCAGACTCTGATGGAGTTTAGAAATCTCGATACGCATCTGTACACGAAGCTTAGCATCCAGGTTTGATAAAGGCTCATCCATTAAGAATACCTTAGGGTTACGAACGATTGCACGTCCCATAGCTACACGCTGTCTCTGACCACCTGATAAAGCCTTTGGCTTACGGTCTAATAATGACTCAATATCAAGAATCTTAGCAGCTTCTCTAACTAACTTGTCAATCTTATCCTTTGGTGTCTTTCTTAATTTAAGACCAAATGCCATGTTGTCATAAACTGTCATATGTGGATAAAGAGCGTAGTTCTGGAATACCATCGCAATATCTCTATCCTTAGGTTCAACATCATTTACCATATTGTTACCAATCCATAATTCACCTTCTGTAATCTCTTCAAGACCTGCAATCATACGAAGTGTAGTAGACTTACCACATCCTGAAGGTCCTACGAAAATGATGAACTCCTTGTCTGCAATATCAAGGTTGAAATTCTTAACAGCCTGAAATCCGTTTGGATAAGTTTTAGAAATGTTTTTTAATGATAAACTTGCCATATTATGTATCCTCCCATATATCAATAAATAATATTTTTATCTGCGTAATTTTCTATTACGCTCATCACAAAACATATAATACACCATTAAGTTTTCGTTTACCATAGCATAAATTGCCAAAGAAACAATTCCTATTTTGTGCAAAGCGTATACTTTTATTTTTTTTCGTTCAAAACGTAGAAAATATTCCATAAAATTCGTCCAAAAATTGTTGGTTTTGCCAAATTTTATTCTTTTCACTCCATCTTCTGGAATCCTTCTCCCATCACTTCTGTTGCATCCTGCACTATCACAAATGCTGCCTTGTCATTTTGGCGCACGATACCCACGACAGATACAATCTGCCGTTTTTCCACCACACATAACAATATATTTTTATCATCATTGCTGTACATCCCTTTTCCGGGCACACTGGTCACCCCTCTTTTTACATGCTCCATAATTTCTTCCCCGATTTTCTGGTAAGCTTCCGAGATAATCCATACCTGCTTTTCGGTTTTTCGTCCCGACAAAATGCTGTCCATAATTTTGGAAGACAAAAATACGGCAAAAATTGCATAGGCTGCTGACGGAATCCCAAACACAAGTGCACCAAGCAAAATAATAACGGCATCGATACAAAACAGAATGGACGCAACAGAGCAGTTCCGGATATATTCGTGAAGGATGCTGCTAAGCAAATCCGTGCCTCCTGTTGAATATCCGGCAGCAAATACCAGACCGAGTCCGGCACCCGTCAGGACACCCCCGTATAATGCAGCCAGAAAATAGTCTTTTTGCGAAATGGACATAACCGGAAGCGCGAACAAAAAGAAGGAATAGCAGATATTGGCAAACAATGTGTAGGTCAGAAATTTTCTCCCCTTCACAAAATATCCCCAGCAAAAAATCGGAATATTTAGCAATACGTTTGTCAGCCAGACCGGAATGCCTCCCTGATAATAAGCACTTGTGATGTCTTTGATAAGAATCGAAAAACCTGCCACGCCTCCTATTACCATATTCATCGGTTCAAACACAAAATTTACTGCCGTTGCCATCAGAAATGTACCGGCTACTATTTTCACACCTTTTTCCATTGCTTCCTGCATAATTTCTCTCCATATTGCAATTTTATGAAATAGCAAACAAAAAAGGATGGTAATTTAATTATCATCCTTTTTCTCATCTATCTGATTATTATATTGCACCACTTTTTTCCGAAATATGCGTGCACGGAAATCTTTTTTTACCGTCTGCTCTCTGACCAGTTTATGATAAAGACCGTCTAAATGCAGTCTTTTTATCCACATCGGTGTTTTTTTCTCCTGTGCCATAATAAGCCCAGCCACACCACCGATTGCAATACAGAGTTTTGCATTCAGCAGGGAAACATGTTCCATAATCCATTTTTCCTGCATGCCTGTCGGCAAATCTACCAGCAGAATGTCCGGAATATGGCTGTTAATCTCATTTACAATGGCTGCATCATCCAAATCTTCACTGTAAGAGCAGTCGCCGACAATTTTAAGTTCGGGCTGCATCCGTTTACAATATCCTGTCAGCAGTCTGATATCTTCTTCACCTTTTGACAAAATATAAATTGTTCTGTCTTCTTTTTTGAGTTTTTCCAGAACCATGCCGAAACTTTTGCAGCTTACAACCATATCGCCTGCCTCTAAAACATCTGCATGATATGCACTTAGAAGTGCTTCCTCACCCGGCAGGACAAGTTCAGCCCTGTCTATCACTTCCCGGTATTCTTCTTCCTGCACGGCATAATTTAAAAGTTCTGTTGAGGCAAACAAGATTACCTCTAAGCGTTCGTCTGTCAGGTATTCATTGATTTTTTCTATAAAAACGTCGTTAGATAACATATCGACGTCAATATCCATAATTTTAACTGAAGCCTGCATATTACCTTCCTACCAATCAGTTAGCATCCGCTGTACCCAGGATGATTTCGATATCATATCCCGAAGTCACATCGCCTGTGGTAATCTCCGGATCACTAAAATATTCTTTTAAATCTTCTCCCTGCCCCTTCTTAGATACTACAATTCGTGTTCTGGTTAATGTTTCATCTGTATAATTGCCAATTTTAGGTACCGTATACCCTTCTTCTTCTAATTTCTGTTTTGTTTTAGAAGCAAGGCCTCCAATCTGGCTGCCATTTAAAACATAAATTTTAAGTCCTTTGGAACTTTCCGTGCTTTCTTCTGAATCATCATCTTCTTCCTCATCTGATGATGATGAAACTACTTCAGAAATCATGTTCTTTGCTGTCAGGTCCTGTGCCTGTGTATATGCTGTTTCATTTCCTGTCAGCTGCTTTAATGCTTTCTTTGTCGCTTTTGTATCTACTTCAAATACTTTTCCGGAATAAGTACCCGGAACGCCCCAGTAATGATAATAGTCAACATTCATCTTCTGGTATGCTTCCAGATAACCGATTTTATTAAATACTGTTAAGTTGGAAGATACACGCTCATACTGGTCTTTGATATAATCAGCTATCTTTTCCTGGTCAGAGCCTAAGTCTTTTAACTGGCTGGTATATGCCTCACTCAGAACAGAAATCTTCATTTTTGTCTTGATAGTTGTGTTGGACTCCGGTGTTGTTCCGTCCGGTCCCGGCGTATTGTTAATAGAACTCTTCGCCTTATATGCAACTTTTACTTTTTGCTCTGTATAATGATTTTCATAGGTTTCTTCCGAAATTGCCGTATAATAACTGATATCCGTTCCCAGCATCTTTTCAAAAATTAACACACCATAACCATATGCATCATCTTCGTTTTCAAAATACTGTTTTAACTTTGATACACGGATAACCTGTGGAATCTCCTGGTTTACCTGACACAATTTGCGATACATAACAGATGGTATGGTATAATCTGTTCTTACCGGTATGGTAATGTAGTCCATATTATATGTCTTTGTATTGCAGATTTCCAGCATCAGATGTGTAATCTTATTCTTATCATCTGAAACATAGATTAAATTCTTAGAAATCTCATCTGTTGTCGCTTCATCCATAATATCTTTTAAATTGTCACTATCTGTACTAAGACCATCACTACTCTTAGATAATACGGTGTAAGAAATTTTGTAACTAATTAATCCAACCCCAAGAATAATAACGATACAAAGCAACGATTTCAGTAAACTCATAAGAAACATTTTTAAAACACTCTTTTTCATCGCAGTACCTTTCTCTCCGTTAAATTGTCTTTTTAAATTCAAACATACAGTTTATTATATCAAAAAAAGAAAATTATGTAAAGTATTACGTTTTTTTCAATTCGTGCTATACTCTTAACAGCAGTTGTCGCATACTGCTTATTGTCTGATTTGTGAAAGGAGTGCTTATTATGTCACAAAAAACAGTTGCTGTTACGGGGGCTTCCCGGGGAATCGGCAAAGCCATTGCATTATATTATGCACAAAAAGGATATCGTGTCGCTATCTGCTGCCGTAATCATACAGAGGAACTGCTGAAGGTACAGGACAGCATCCTTCGTTCTGGCACGGACTGCCTCGCCTTTACCGGTGATATGGGTAATTCCGAGGACGTCACTTCTTTCTTTGCACAAATCAAAAAACAATTTGGTCATTTAGACATCTTAATTAACAATGCCGGCATTTCGCATATCGGACTGCTGCAGGATATGACGGATTCGGAATGGAATGCTGTTTTGTCCACCAACTTAAACTCTGTATTTTATTGCAGCAGGGCAGCCATTCAGATGATGCTCCCGGAAAAATCCGGAAAAATTCTTTCTATTTCTTCTGTCTGGGGCTGCGTCGGTGCTTCTACGGAAGTTGCCTACTCGACAACAAAAGGTGGCATCAATGCATTCACAAAAGCACTGGCAAAGGAGCTGGCACCAAGTAACATTCAGGTCAATGCCATTGCCTGTGGCGCGATTGATACCCAGATGAATGCTTTCTTATCAGAAGAGGAACTTACTGCCCTCACGGAAGAAATCCCTGCCGGAAGACTGGGAACTGTAGAAGAAGTGGCACGTCTGGCCTATGATATTAACGAAAAAAATGATTACCTGACGGGTCAGGTAATCACTTTAGATGGTGGGTGGATTTAAAGTTCTGTATAGAAACGTTTGGTTTCTATAACTTCTGGTGGAACTTCTGCCTGTTCTTTTTCCCACACTTTAAATTTCAAGTCATACTCTTTTGTTTTCTTTGCGCGTTCTCTCTGGAAACGTGCCATCGCATCACGAAACATTGGCTGCTCACTTACCTTTTCACGAAGTTCGCGTGGGAACGGACAATAGGTAGCCATAATTTCTCTGACTGGTTTTGTCAGACACAGTCCGCCCTGTGCCTCATGTTTTACCCAGTTTTCATAATCAATGACAAAAACTTCCCTTGTATTGTTTCTGCTCTTCTGTATCTGCATTTTTAATTTTTCTTTTTTATCTTCTGACAATTCCCTGTTTTTGCGATAGAACTGCACAAAATCAAAATATTCGCTTGTCAGGGATTTGCTCTGGATATTGTTCCATGACGCACCCTGAATGGTTCGGCATAATTCCCAACGGAAACGGCCAAACAATTTAATCATCTCACTATTTAAATCGCCTTCCATAAATATTGGAAGCAGAAATCTTCCTTTGGAATTTCTCCGGCGTCCACTGAGTTCCTGCCACATAACGCTTTTGTTTCCGTAAATCGGCATTAAGATAATATCCGGAAATACTTCCTGCTGTATATATTCTTTTGCAAATTCACTGCCCTCTTTTGCATAAAGTCCTTCCCGGTAAAATACGGAATAATCAATCTGCTGCAGGCGCTTGACTGCTGCATTTACCTTGTCTTTTGATAAATACCCCCTGTTAATGGAGCTTGTGCAGCCTTCGGTAAATAAAAATGGAACAAAAGCCGTAACCTGTCCGAAGACAATTCTATGATTTGTACGGAACATATTTTGCACTTCGTAGTCGAATTTTGCATTAATATCTTTTGCCATCTTTTCCTGCTGCTCAACGGTAATATGTCCTGTTTTTCGCAGTTCACGCAGATTTTCTTCATAATCTAAGTCAAACTCACTCTTTGACGGTTCCTTTTCTCCCTTTAGAATCAGAGTCAGCCATTCTTTCATATCATAAACTTTGCACGGTCCCATACCGGAATGGTAGGTATCGATTGTCAGCAATTCTTCCTGAATTTCCTCGGATACGAGTTTTTCACTCAAAAAACCGTAACGTAAAAACAAGTCAATGACCAGTGGTGTTTCTTCTGTCGAATGAAAATCTTTCAGGAAAACATTTTTATATAAGCTGTAATAAACCTTCTGCAGGCCTCTTCTGATACTTCTTGCTTCATCATCCGTAGCATATTTGTCCGGCAGTGCCATAAACGCAGAAACATCTGAACGAAACTGTTCTTCTGCTTCCGGCTCCAGCTGCCCATATGCCAAAATCTGGTCTAACGCACCTACCAGTTCATCCGTGCTGATAAACTGTTCTTCTACAAGTGCCAGTTCCCCATCATCTGCCGTCGGACTAGTTCCATTGAGCAGTTCAAAATAAGCATCTTCCATAAATTCATGGTCAATTTCTAATTCAATTCCTGCTTTATCAATCAGAAGATTTTCCAAAGAATTGACACGGTCTATAATGTCATCAAAAAGTGACATAACATCTGACACAGACTCACCTGCGTGCTGAATCATAGTTGCCTGCTGCAATACAATCGTATACAGGCTTCTGTCATCCAGGCAAAGCGGATTGGCCATTTCTTTCAGATAGCAGGCTACATCATAACATTGCGTAAACATCTTGTTAACGAGAGATATTTCTTCCAGAATATGATGTGTCGCAATGATTTCACCGGCACCAAAATATGTTTTTTGAACCTCAGAAGGCAAATCAGCACACGCACAATAATAAGCAATAAGCTCCTGCTCGGAAGGATTTTCCTCACGATACAGCTCCAGTTCTTCAAGAGTCCGGAGGTTTGATGTCGTAACCCCCTGCTGCTTGCCGATTTCCTGATATGACTGATAAGCACTTTTTATAAAATTAAACAGCGACTCTGCCGTTTCCTGCATTTCTCCTAAAATTTTGGAGATTTCACGAATATATTTACTTAATGTAGACACCATTAACGGTGCATAATCTTTATTTACTTTTATCAGGGCACGGACTTCTGACTGTAAATCAGAAACCGGGAAAGCATAAACTACAAGATTGGTTTCTGCCGTATATGTTGCCTGATAACTGTCCTGTGTCAAATCGCAAAGCCCCAGAAAGTTGCCGGAACCCAGAACGAGATTGATTCCTTCTGACTGAACCCGGACTCTTCCTTTTACAACCAGTCCGATTTCACCGATAGAATCGCCTGCCTCAAACAAGGTTGTTCCTTTAATAATCTGATTGACACTGTTTTTTTTCAATTCCGCTTTCACTGCTTCTCCTCCGACCTTTTGCGTAAACCCAAAAATAATATGCTAACATATATTATACATTCTAAAAACAATACCGTCAATTTTCTATATAATAAAAAAAGTGCAAAGCCAGCGCTTTGCACTGCAAGAATTTTCAAAGAAAATTCTTGTTGGCTTAACACTACATTATGAGCAATTTCCTATTCTATAAAAAAAGCGCAAATCTGGCACTTTGCACTTGCATTTCTTTGCTTTTTCCTATTTTCCATAAAAATAAAAAAGGAGTTTCACATTTGATATGCCTCTCATCAAAAAGGTAAGGGAAATATCTGAAACTCTGTTTATAAAAAATCCGCACATTCTGCGTTGTAAATATTACAGTAAACGTTACCAATGCTGCCAGCTCAGTTCCGGCAACCTCGCGGCACACGGAAGTTCTTACTTAGTGCTGCTAGGTTCCCCTCCTGACACGGTTCGTAAGTTTCCATTGCGCAAGACCAAAACTTCAACGCCACATACACTGGGCAGCTTTACAAATAATAAATCCGAAACAGAACATCACCCCTGCTATAGCGGATTGCAGGTACAGGGCACCGCTGACTCCCCGGCTAGTGCGAATGTTTTTTCATTATATCGTCTGTCTGACAGGATGTCAAGTTTTGGTCTGAATGAAATCATTTTCCTTGTCTGAATTATCTTTCCTGCCCTTTTTTTCTGCGCAGTTCCTTGAAAAAATCTTTCATCAGATTTCGACAGGTTTCTTCTAAAACACCACGTCTGGTTTCCACCTGATGGTTAAAACGTTTCTCTTCCAGCAGATTTAAAATACTGCCGGCACAGCCTGCTTTGGGATTCATTGCTCCGATAACAACACGTGGAATCCTTGCCTGCACAATCGCTCCGGCACACATCGGACACGGCTCTAATGTGACATACATCGTGCAGTCTTCCAGACGCCAGTCACCTAATTTCCGGCTTGCTTTCTGGATTGCCAGAAGTTCGGCATGTGCCAGTGTACTTCCCTGCAGATTTCTTTTATTATACCCTCTGCTGATAATTTTGTCCTGGTAGACAATCACACAGCCGATTGGCACTTCCTCTATGGCTGCTGCCTTTTTCGCCTGTCTGATTGCTTCCTTCATATATTTTTCATCTTTTTCCATAGACGATAATTCTCCGTTCTTTGCACGGGTAATCTGCGCTGCCTATTTGCCCCCGTCTGATTTTTACTGTATAATAGTTTAGCGAAATAACTCACAAAAAGCAAGACTTCCACTTTTTTGCAAAGTTGGTATGTCCACAATCAGCAATGCCTGTACATCCACTTTTCGTCAGGCAGTCTGGCAGGTGAGATATTTTAGGAGGTATCATATGCAGTTTATTTATCAGACAGAACGGCTCTCATTACAAATTTTGAACGCAGAACAGGCTCAGACCGTATGTGACTTTTATTGTGAAAACAAGGATTTTCTGGAGCCTTACGAGCCAAAACGTCCTGCAAATTTTTATACTGCATCTTTTCATGCGTCAAATCTTTCCTGTGAATATCACGCATTTTTAAAACTTTCCTATATCCGGTACTGGATTTTTGCAAAGGAAAATCCATCCGTTCCTATTGGCTCCGTCTGTTTTAGCAATTTTATGCACGGTGCTTTTCAAAAATGTATGTTAGGGTACAAACTCGGAGAAACAGCCTGCCATAACGGCTATATGACAGAAGCACTTTCTTTTCTGCTGCCAATTGTAATGCAGGAATTTCACCTGCACCGGATAGAAGCTTTTGTACAGCCTGATAATACTTCCTCCATCCGTTTACTGTCCCGTCTGGGTTTTGCCGAAGAAGGGGATCTGTCTTCTTTTGCGCAAATCAATGGTATCTGGACAGACCATCTTCTTTTTTCTTATGTGGGAAGCAATTCTGACTGTTCCGTTCCCGGAAGCACCAGCATCCAGTAGCCAAACGCTCCCTGCTTTGCCCCAAAATCACCAATGGACTGAAATCTTGGAAATCCAAAACGCAGGGCGTTGCTCTTTTCTTTTTCACTATAAATTCCCGGCACCCCCAGCACATACCGGCCATCCGGCAGCTGTGCAAATATCAGATGACGATAGCAATAATATCCGTGAAGCAAAAAACGGTTTCCCGACAACGGCCACGAAGCAATTGGCAGGCATCCGATATCCTGCAGTTCCATACGGACACAAGCCGTTACCACACCCGGTTCAAAGGGTTTCATAGATGGAAATGTCATCAGGATTTTTTTGCCATAATCATATGCTTTTCGTTTAAAAGGACATACACCACAAATCGACTGCATCTGCATATCCTGACTGCTTTCTTCTGCTACCATACTTTCAGCAATTTTCTCAGCAACCCCTTCCTCTATTGCAACAGTTTCGGCTGTTTTATCCTGTTCTTCCCCCATCTCTTCTGACTCTGCATCTTTTCTTACCGGTTCTTCCCAATTTCCAAGATAAAATGTATCATTTTTCCACGAAGTTGCAAAATAATTTTGCCTTTCCACATAAATAAAAATTCCATCCATCTCATCTATTGTCTGATTGGTACCAAATACATTTTCGCTCTCACAGTTGACTTTGCATAACAGACTGCTGCCTCTTGCCATCATCTGACCGGCCAGAACTGTCTGTATGCTATTTTCTTCCTGCCGGTACAGATACACCTGTGGCACGCTGTTTAAAGGCAATGCCCTCATCTGAATAAACAGACGACAAAATGCACCTCTTTTTTCTACTCTTGCATAACCGACATTTGCCCCTTTTATGTCCTGATTATAACGATATATATATGATACAATTCGTTCATATTGCTTCATTTACCCAACTCCATTCTTTACCTATTCTGCAAACAGTTCTATCTTATCTATATTCTGTCCTGCCATAATTAGAACAGCCTTTTGGGAAAAATTGGACTTTTTATCTATTCCTTGTTATAATACTGTTTGCTTTTATTTTCCTGTTATTGAAAAGTTTTTTGGTAAAAAAAGCGACTTATTTTAGAAACTTAATCTAGATATTTTATTGATTGGAGGAAAAAATAATATGAGTGAAAATTGCAATCACGACTGCGCCAGCTGCTCTGTTGACTGTAGTAGCAGGGACCCTAAGAGTTTTTTAGAGCAGCCACATGCACAAAGCACGATACGAAAAGTTATCGGTGTTGTCAGTGGAAAAGGTGGCGTTGGGAAATCTATGATTTCTTCTATGCTTGCCGTGAATTTTCAGAGAAAAGGATATCATACAGCTGTAATGGATGCTGATATTACCGGCCCATCCATCCCAAAAGCATTTGGTATCACAGAGCATGCAATGGGCGATGCTTCCGGCATTTATCCTGTTGTAACTGATACCGGTATTCAGACAATGTCTGTCAATCTGCTTCTGGATGACGTAACAGACCCTGTTATCTGGAGAGGCCCTGTTATTGCAGGCACTGTAAAACAGTTCTGGCAGGATGTTATCTGGACAGATGTTGATTACATGGTTGTAGATATGCCTCCGGGAACCGGTGATGTTCCATTGACCGTATTCCAGACAATTCCGGTTGACGGTATCGTCATTGTCACTTCTCCACAGGAACTGGTTTCCCTGATTGTGGCAAAGGCAGTGAAAATGGCTCAGATGATGAATGTTCCTATTGTAGGCATTATTGAGAATATGAGTTATGTGGAATGTCCGGACTGCAAAAAGCACATCGAAATCTTTGGAAAAAGCCATGTTGACGAAGTCGCTGCTGAATACAACATTCCGGTTCTTGGAAAAATCCCAATGACACCTGCTATCTCAGCAGCCAGCGACGCCGGAAAAGTAGAATATTTAGAAGGTGACTGGATTAACGATGCCATTTCTGCCATCGAAAAGATGGCTCCTATTCCTGCAAAGCAATCATAATCGCAGGAATCACCTGTTTCTTACGGGACACCGTGTGTTCCAGAATAATTTGTTTTGTATCTGCCGGCAATGAAAATGCTTTTAGTGCCAATTCTCTGGCACCGTTGCCGGCATATAATATTTCTGTACTCTCTTCCATAATATTTGTCAGCATAAAATAAATCATTTCGACTTCGTGGTCTGTCAGAGCTTTCTGCAAATACGGAATCATCTTGTCTTTAATCGATTCCAGTTCTTCTTCTGTCATAGAATTAATCTGTCCCACACCTAACGTAACATCTCCCAGAACAAACTTTTTGAAGTCCTGATAAAAAATTTCTTCTGGCGATTTAACAGACAGATTGCTTCCTGCCTGGAACATTTTCGCTGCAAATTCTTCCGGTACAATTCCGGCAATCTGCGCCAGTTCCTCTGCTGCTGTTTTGTCAATCTGCGTACAGGTTGGAGAACGGAAAATCAGCGTATCGGATAAAATTGCCGAGCACAGAAGTCCTGCAATTTTCTGTGGAACTTCTACGTTACATTCCTGATACATCTGATAAATAATGGTTGCCGTACAGCCTAATGGCTGGTTACGGAAATATACCGGTCCCATTGTTTCAATGCTGCCAATCCGGTGATGGTCAATAATTTCCAGAATTTGTGCTTCCTCAATGCCATCTACTGCCTGCGCCAGTTCATTATGGTCTACCAGAATTACTTTTTTCTTGCGCGCTCCCAGCAGGCTTCTTCGGGAAATCATTCCAAAGTATTTGCCATTCCAGTCTAATATCGGGAAGTCACGATAACGCTTCTTCGTCATTGTTTCCCTGATATCATCTAAAAACTCACCCAGTCCAAAAGTAACCAGATGCTCTCTTTTCATAAAAAATCCAATCGGGATACTCTGGTTAATCAGACGGGATGCCGTATACGTGTCATATGGTGTTTTGATAATGAAACAGCCGTGATTTTCGGCCAGTCGGCTAATCGTATAAGAAACCATTGCGCCATCGCAGACCACGATGCATTTTGCTCCCATCTCGATTGCGCAAAGCTGGGATTCATAACGGTTTCCCAAAATCACAATATCATCTTTTTCAATATAACTTTCCATCAAATCAGGATTCGCTGCTGCAATCAGGCATTTTCCTGACTGAATTTTTTCTTCCGGATTACCATGCAGCAGTTCGCCTTCCAATGTTTCAATCAAATTCCGAAATGGTGTTTTTGCTTTGGCAATGATTGTGCTGTCATAGACATCCATATAAGATTTTGCAATATCTTCAATCGTAATCAGACCTTGCAGATTACCGTCTTCTCCCACAACGGGAAGCGTCTGCAGCATTCCCTCCTGCATTATTTTCCATGCCTTTTTCAGAGAAATTTCGGCATCAACGCCGTTGACACGGTTTACGTCAATATCCATAACCTGGGTACGGATGTCGCCCACATAATCCGGGATTTCTGCCTGAAAATAGTCTAAAACGAATTTGCTCTCCGCATTAATCTGACCGGCTCTCCTTGCTACATAATTCTGTCCGGTAATCTCTCTTTTTAAATGGGCATATGCGATTGCCGAACAAAGGGAATCGGTGTCCGGGTTAATATGTCCTATTACATTGATAGCATAACTGATATCTTTCATACTAATCCTCATTTCTATGCAATTACTCATAGTCTTTCTTGGTATACTTTGAAATATCAATAATATATTTGAATTTTTTTGCTAAAACCGGTACGAAACGGAACAGCTGGTCAAGCGTTGTTCCTTCATCTGCCAGAATAATGACAATGTCGCCACAGTATTCGTCCATAATGGAAAACAGTTTGGTAATTGTCGGGAATAATAAATCTGCTGCATTTTCTATCAAAAGACAATTGCCTTTTAACTGATTCCGGAAACTGATAACATCCATTTTGTTTAACTGGGCAGCCTGTATCTTCGCGATACGTCCCTGTGACAAATATCCGGTTTCTTTCATTACTCGTACAATCTGTTTGGAAACACCTACGATTCGCTCCGTTCCATCTCCCATCAGAACAAAATGCGACGGGTCCAGTTCTCCTCTGATTAAAGTTAGTATATCCCGAAAAGAACGTTGCAATGCTCTCGTTGTCGGCAAATCAGCATATGTGATTTCCGGCATTTCCATATATTCTGTTTCCACAACCGGAATATCCGGTGCTTCATAATTTTCCAGTGCCGACGCTGTATCTTCCTGTAACTCTGGCTCTGGTGCAGATTTTTCCTCCGGTGTGATTTGCGCCTCTGATTTGGATTCTGCCTCCTGCGACAAAGTTTCTTCTGGTTTTTCTACGATTTCTTCCTGCAATAACTGCTGCAAAAGTTCTGTGTCATTCTGTGCCGGTTCTGCGTCTGCCTGTATTGCGTCTTCATCTGACTGTTCCGGTTCTATGTCTGACTGTACCGGTTCTTCTTCTGGCTGTACCGGCTCTGCGTCTGCCTGTATTGGTTCTTCTTCTGCCTGTATTGGTTCTTCTTCTGCCTGTATTGGTTCTTCTTCTGCCTGTATTGGTTCTTCTTCTGGCTGTACCGGCTCTGCTGCAGAATAAATTTCTTCTACATCCAGTGGAATGTAGGTTTTGTTTGCTGTTTTCTGAATCGCCTGCTGCATCCGTTCTACCACATTGCTTGCTGCATCAGGAACTTCATTAATCACCTTTACTGCTTTTTCCTTTAACTGCTCTCTTTGCTCCATCTCACAAATAGCAGCAATTTCTTTTGCTAAATCCTGTGTAATACCGGTTCCCGATTGTGAGTGATGATACTCCGGTATTTCTGCTTTTTCCGGTTCTTCCTTCTGACCTTCTTCTTTTCGACCTTCTTCTTTCTCCTGCTGGTGTTCTTCCTTTTTTCCTAATTTTAACAATCCGGACAGTTTTCCCATTGCTTTTTTCGACAATTCCAGTCCATCTGCTTCAAATGTATCATCTTCATAATCATCAATAAATTCATCTTCTGCTGATGCTTTTTTGTCGGGGTGCTTCGTTTCTTCCCAGTCAAAATCATCCTGTTCTATGTCATCTGACATATCCTCCGGCATCTCTTCTGCTATTTCCTCTTCCTCGTCATATCTGTCCTGTCTTGTCGCTCTTTCCAGACGACGTTCTTCCTTTTTCTGTGCCTTGCGCTCCTTTATAAATTCATTCAGGTCCGGAAGAGAGCCTGTATCATCCGGATTCGGTTCTTCTTTTTTGGGTGCCGTAAAATCCTTGTCATCATAATATGGCATTGGGTCATGTGCTTCCAGATGTTCAATCAGTATTTTTGCCCGTTCCACAATTTCTCCGGTACCAAACCACAAAATAATGTCTTCGCACTCAGCACGGCATTCTTCACGCCGTCCGGCACGGTGATACAATTTTGCCAGTTCATAAGCCCACTCTTCAATATATTCTTCCTGCTTTAATTCCTGCAGAATTTCAATCAGCTGTCCGATTGGTGCACCAGATGCCTTATCAATCCGGTAACGCAAAATCAAAGCGTCACGCTTGTTCGGATTCATACGCACAAATTCCTGATAATACGCCTCTGCATCTTCCAGCGCATTTGTTCTGATAGATAAATAAATCAGGCGATACAATACCCGTCTTGTATGCGAACGTCTGTAAATACGCAGGTATGTTGCTTTTGCTGCTTCAAACTGCTCCGTTCTGGTATAGACTTCAGCAAATACTTTTAAATCGCTGAGCGAACGGACCTGTCGCATATCCAGCGTCTGAATTACAGCCAGTGCCTTTTTATATTTTCTCTCATCTACCAAATGATGTATCTGTGCAATGCGGATTGCCAATTCATACTGTCTCATCTTGTCCTCCCCTTATCTGTCCTCTTTTTGAAAATGCTCTATATAAAAATCTTCTCTGCGGTCTGCTGCCGTTGCAAATTTGTTTCTTAAACTCCATGCACGGTCATCAATGTCGCAGACTAAAATTCCTTCTTTTCCGGAAATTTTACCCAGAATATTACCAATGGAATCGATTGCCATACTGTCACCGGAATATTGTATCTGGTCTATTTCTCCTACACAATTGACACCAACAACATATGACTGCGTTTCAATTGCCCTTGCGCGTAACAGTGTTTCCCAGTGTGCACTCCGTATCGCCGGCCAGTTTGCAATTACAAACAGAACATCAGCCTTACGCGATGCCAGTTGGAAAATCTCCGGGAATCGCAAGTCATAGCAGATAAACAGTCCAACCGTGTGTCCCAAAAATGGTACAGTTACAATTTCATTTCCTTTTTCAAAACACTCGCTTTCCCCACCATACGTAAACGGATGAAGTTTGGAATATTCACCGGCAATATTTCCATCAGCATCAACCAGCGTAAAATAATTCACAGACTTATCTCCTGCTGATTTTCCACTGGCAGACCAGCCAAAACCAATAGCAATCTGATACTTTTGTGCCAGTTCTTTCATTCTGCTGACCGTCTGGGACTGTTCCTTTGGTTCACTAATCTGGTCGATTTGCTTCGTAAACCCGGTAAACGATAATTCAGGAAATAAAATCACATCACACGCAGCCTCCGACGCATCAGCAATCATCTGCTCAGCATGCAATATAGACGCCGTCCTGTCCTTCCATAAAATGTGAAGTTGTCCCAGTGCTATCCTCATAACAATCTCCTTTCATCCTCTTGTCAGACCTCGTTCTCTCTATTATAGCGTGATTTCCTTTATAATACAATAACGCGAAAGCGACAATTCCTTCCAAAATCATTATTTTTTCCCTTGTCTGTCATACCGGCAAAACTGATTCTTCAAATCCTTTCCCAACTATGCTATAATGAATTTACAAAAAACTGCAACCGGCTAAAAGTTGCAGAAATCACGAAAATATGGAGGTTTACTATGAAAATTCAATCAGTTTTTGACGAAGCATTTGCTATGTATGGAAAAGTTGTGGAAGGATATGATTTTACAGATTTACTTGCTACGCTGGAAGCAAATTCCGAAAAGCCTGCTGACTCTGTTATTTATGTTCCTTCTGTAGATGTGCTGGAAGCAACCAGTGTTTACACTGAACTCAGAGATAATTGTTATGGTGGTATGCCAATCCAGATTGGTTATTGCAATGGTACCAACACCCTGTTAAATTGCTTTGAATACCACAGAGATAGCGAAATCGACATTGCTGCTGATGATGTTATCTTACTGGTAGCACGCCAGCAGGATATCAAAAACGGACAGATTGATTCTTCTAAAACAGAAGCTTTCTTATGTCCGAAAGGAACCGGTGTGGAACTCTACGCTACCACATTACACTACGCTCCGTGCAGTGCAAAGAAAGGTGACGGTTTCCGTGTGATTATTGTTTTACCAAAGGGCACAAACGAAGAAATGCCAAATATTACACCAAAAAATGAAGAAGATAAATACCTGTGGGCTTTAAACAAATGGCTTGTTGCACACAAAGATACTTCTGAAGCAAAAGATGGTGCCCATGTCGGCATTACCGGCGAAAATATTGATATCTCAGATTTGATTTAAAAACGAGGACTATTATGACAAATTTACCAGATGATTTTATATCCCGTATGAAAGAGCAGCTGGGCAGCGAAGCTGATGCTTTCTTTGCCAGTTATCAGCAGCCAAAGGCATACGGACTGCGTATCAATCCTCTGAAATATCAGCAAGAAGACTGTAATAAAAACCTTCCTTTTACCCTGACACCTGTCGCATGGGCAAAGGAAGGCTTTTATGCTGTTTCAGAGGAACATCCCGGCAGACACCCTCTTCACGAAGGAGGGGCTTACTATATTCAGGAACCAAGTGCCATGTCCGTTGTGAGCCTGCTGGCACCGGAGCCCGGCGATATTATCTGTGACCTATGTGCTGCGCCCGGTGGCAAATCTACACAGATAGCAGGCCGTCTTCTTGGAGAAGGTCTTTTGGTATCCAATGAGATTTTTTCTGCCCGTGCCAAAATTTTATCACAAAATGTCGAGCGTTGTGGTGTCGGCAACTGCGTCGTATGCAACGAACCACCCGACCGTATGGCAGAACATTTTCCACTCTTTTTTCACAAAATCGTAGTGGATGCTCCTTGCTCCGGTGAGGGAATGTTTCGTAAAGATGAAATGGCAATCCAGGAGTGGTCGCCAGAGCAGGTTGCCGTCTGTGCCAGCCGTCAGAAAATGATACTGGAATGTGCTGACCGGATGCTGGCTCCCGGTGGCGTTCTTGTATATTCCACATGCACTTTTGCGCCAGAAGAAGACGAAGAAATGATAACGTGGTTTTTAGAGGAATATCCTGATTACCAGTTAGAAGACTGGCGTCAGATTCTTCCGGACGATTGTGGTCTGGAAGGGGGACAAACTCCTGAAACACAAAAAGCACTTCGTTTATGGCCACACAAACTGCAGGGTGAAGGTCATTTTGTGGCACGTTTGCGAAAGTCTGGAGCCTTACCGTCTGCACACGGACATATAGATAAAAAAGGCAAGAAAAAGTCTGCCACGAAAAAAACACAGAATACATTAGAAGATTATGAAATTTTCTGCAAACAGTTTTTGCAGAAGGAACCTGCTGATGCAGCCTATTCCATTTTACGTTACCTTTCAGAAAATGCATCCTATCAGTATTTTGGCAACGAACTCTATCTTCTTCCACGTCAGATGCCTTCCGTGCAGGGCTTGAAAGTAGTGAGAGCCGGACTGCATCTGGGAACACTCAAGAAGAACCGTTTTGAGCCGGCGCATGCTCTTGCGAAAGCACTGGCACCAAAAGATGTTATGCAATGTCAGGAATGTGATTATGAAACAGCACTCCGGTATCTGAAAGGAGAAACCATTCCCTGTGACACGACATTCCGTTCCTGGACGCTGGTATCCTATGACGGCGTTTCTTTAGGATGGGGCAAAGCCCAGAATGGAATATTAAAAAACCATTATCCAAAGGGACTTCGGATAATGGCATAATTAACCAATAAAACTTATTTTTGTAACATAGAAAATAATATAACAAATCAGCATGGTCAGGGGCATCCCTTTCCATGCATTTTTTATATCCTGTGAGCTCATATTCATATGAAACAAAATGCTGACCATAAGATATCCCGTCAGAATATAATGCCACGTCAGCGTACAGCGATAACACCAGAACCAGGATAATACGCACAAACTGACGGCACCACAGACAACCGGTGCAATACTGGCTAACATCATCTGGATTGCTTTTGTAAAAGTGTTTCCCCTGGGATAAAATTCGACACATCCCAGCTGTTCTCCCCTTACGTGAAACAATTCCACCTTCGTCACTTTCGCACCCGATATCCACGCAAACAGCGCATGTGCCAGTTCGTGGTGCACCGTTCCGATAAAAGTCAGCCGATTTCGGATAAAAAATGCAATTTTTCCTCCGAACAACATCCCCAGAAATGTAGTCAGGAGACCTCCTATCCACTCAACAATCAGTCCTATTCCAAAGACTGCTGCCGGTATCAGCAGTGCATTGTATAATGGAATTAAAAATTCATTGTCCCACTGCATCCGTTTCCTCCCTTTTCTATTTGCTCATTTTTGTGTCCATTTTTACTGTTATTTTACTGCTCCTGTGATGAAATGCCTTCAATCGCAACACCACCACCACGGACCACTTCAATTCGGTTCACAAATGTCTTGTTAAACAATGCAATAATGTCATTATTAGCACGTTCTGTCTTGACACACTGTACCAGAACGTGGCTCTTATCATAATCTATAACCTGCAAAGAAAAAGCTTCTACAATTCTAAAAATTTCTGCTTTGTCCTTCTCGGAACAGCTTGATATTTTAATAAAAAGCAATTCTTTCTTGTGAATCGGAATTTCCGAAAAATCAATGACTTTGATAACAACAACACAACGGTTTAACTGTTTCTTGACCTGCTCAAATGTGACATCATCTATCGTCAGACCAATTGTCATCCGGGATACTGTCGGGTCTTCGGTTTCTCCTACTGTCAAAGTGTCCAGATTATAAGATTTTCCAGCCAGAAGTCCGGAAATTTTTGCCAGTACACCAATTCTGTTTTCTACATAAAGTGAAATATATCTCTTTTTCGTTTCCATATTTTATCCATCCTTTCTGCCGACCAATGTATTTATTCTTTTTTATTTCTTTCTGCCAAAAACTGCTTTGTCAACTTTTAGCAGTCCATTATCATTTCATTCAACGGTTTTCCGGTTGGAACCATTGGAAATACATTAGCCTCTCTTGGAATGACACATTCAATGATTGTCGGTGCATTTTTATGCTCTTTCGCATACGCAAATGCTTTTGCAATTTCTTCTTCTTTTGTGATACGGATGCCATACGCATCATAACTTTCTGCCAGTTTCACAAAATCCGGTGTATATTTTGGACAACATTTATCCCTGTCTTTACAGTTTCTCTCACAGCTCTTGCGATATCGCAGACAAGTGGAAGAATATCTCTTGTTATAAAACAATTCCTGCCACTGTCGCACATTTCCCAGATAACCATTGTTAAATACAACAAGAATCAATGGCAGTTCCAATACAACTGCTGTCGCCAGTTCCTGAATATTCATCTGCATACCACCATCACCGGAAATTGCAATAACAGTACGTTCCGGATTGCCTAACTGGGCACCGATTGCTGCCGGGAATCCATATCCCATTGTTCCCAGTCCGCCAGAGGTCAAAAACTGTCGGTTGCTCTCCAGTTCCATATACTGTGTTGCCCATAACTGGTTCTGTCCTACATCCGTTGTGATAATCGGATGCGTGAAATTTTCATTAATATATTGAATGACTTTTTCCGGTGTCAGACCGTCATACTGATTCATATGTATCGGATAATCTCTTTTCCAGCCTTTTACCTGTTCTACCCATTTATCAATCTTTAATTCTGTAACATACTCAAGAAGTTTTTCAATGGCCATTTTTGCATCTGCCACAATCGGAATGTCAACGACAATATTTTTGGAAATGGACGCAGAGTCAATATCGATATGAACGATTTTTGCATTTTTGGCAAATTCACTGATTTTTCCTGTGATACGGTCATTAAAACGGGTTCCAATGGAAAATAGCAAGTCACATTCTGCTACGGCGTGATTAGCTGCATAACTGCCGTGAATACCGATATTTCCCATATAAAGTTCATGCGAGGTCGGAATCGCACCTTTTCCCATAATCGTCGTAATAACGGGAACTCCTGTCACATCCACTAATTTTTTCATCTCTTCATTGGCACCGGAGATATTGACACCCCCACCTATCAAAAAGAGAGGTTTCTTCGCTTTTTTCAGCATACTGACAGCCTTTTTAATCTGTCCTACGTGAACACTGTCATTTGGTTTGTAACCACGAATATTCACTTCTGTCGGATATTCGTTGCTGCCCATTGCCTGCTGAATATCCTTTGGAATATCAACAACAACCGGCCCCGGTCTTCCTGTGCGTGCGATATAAAATGCTTCTTTTAGAATTTTTGGAAGTTCTTCTCTTGTACGGACCGTTACTGCATATTTGCAAATACTGTTTGTAATGCCTACAATGTCAACTTCCTGAAAAGCGTCATTTCCCATCAGACCTAAAGGAACCTGTCCCGTAATACATACCAGAGGAACGCTGTCATAATTTGCAGTTGCAATTCCCGTTACCAGATTTGTTGCACCCGGACCACTCGTTACCAGACATACACCAACTTTTCCGGTGGAACGTGCGTAACCATCTGCTGCATGAATCAAAGCCTGCTCATGTCTGGGCAGTATGATTTCTATATCATTCTGGTCATATAATGCATCAAAGATATCCACTGCCTGACCACCCGGATAGGCAAATAAGGTATCCACTCCTTCTTCCTTCAATGCTTTCACTATAATCTCTGTTCCCTTTACCATAAATGAACCACCTTTCTTTTTTCTATGATGTGATACTGTTTCTGACACATTCTGTTTTTACTGCAATACTGCCTCAGGCTGCTTTTTGTTAATCGAAAATCAGACCGGAAACTTGCATCTGATTGCAAGTTTAACGTTAAAAAAGTCCTAAACTAACAAACCTGCCAGTTTAGGACGAATAAGTTCCGCGGTACCACCTAAATTCAAAAATCTCTTTTTGCTCTCTACAATACGCCGGCTGCTGCCATCAATATTGTTTTCCTGATAACGGTGGAATCTCCGTTGAAGTCTACTTGGAAATCATTCCTTTCGGTCCACTGCTCAGAGGCTACTTCCATATAACTGAAACAAAGATTTTCACCAGCCATCTTCTCTCTACGCTCTCACGCTATATGTACTCCTCCTCGTCATAGCATTTCGATTTACAATTTTTGATAATATTAACAAATTTTATTTACTCTGTCAACTTTTTCTATTGTATGTGATTGATTCTATTATATCTCTACTCGTTTTCTATCGCATTTTTAGACTTCTTTTTTGTCTTCCTCATCTGTTTTATCATCTTCTGTTTTATTTTCTTCTTTCTTGTCATCTTCCGTTTTTTCTGTTTCTACCGTTTCATCACCGGTCTTATCGTTTTCATCTTTTTTATCTTCTTCCGGCTCTTTTGACTCAGCCTCCGTCTTGTCGACTTTCTCATCAACTTTGCTATCGTTCTCCGGCTCTGCCTTTTCCGTTTCGTCGCTTTCACTGCCATCATCAGACTTTTCTTCAGATTGCTCCGGCTCTGCCTTTTCTTCCTCATCTTTGCCGTCGTTCTTTTCCGGTCCCTTCACTGCAATCACAATGCCGGCAACCAGCTTAACCAGTGCTCCCAGATAAAGAACACCAATCGTCAGACAACTAACATAAAATACATCCGGCATAAATTTCACGGCATAATACGCCGGCATCAATCTGCTAAACACTACCAATGCCACTGTCGGAAGAATAATATGAATCACCACATCTGCAATAATTCCCGGTACATCAGCCAGTTTCTGGCGGCGTTTTCTGCACCATACACTCATCAGGAAAATAGGCAGACATGCTGCAATGAGAACTAACAGCATAAGCACATCATAAGCAATATGCTGCAAAAAGTAAGTATTGTCCCCAATCGTTTCCGGTGTGTTTCCTAATTCAATCGCAATCACACCCTCTGCAAGCTGCTGAATCAGTTTCTGTCCAACCAGCGCATCTGCTGAATTAAACATCATCACGATACCAACATTCTGTTCTGGAAGCAGCATCATCATAGTAGTATGTCCTTCTGTTTTTCCGGAAGCATACAGTACTTTCTGTCCATCTGTTTCCTTCTCAATCCAGCCCATTCCATATTTTGCAGTTTTGCCAAAAATTTCTTTGGAAATCTTTTCGCTCTTTGGAACCACTGTATCACCGGAAAGCATACTCTCAATACTTTCTTCTGATAAAACATCGCCTCCGTCCTGCAAATACATCTGCAGATATCTTCCCATATCCTTCACATCAGAAATCATATAAGAAGACGGAACTGTCATCCACTTTTCATCTGCTGAATACTGATATTTGTATGAAAAAGGAAATCCAAAATAGTTTTTGTAACCATTTATCATTCCTTCGCCCATGTCTGCATCATGACGCATAGAATATGTTGATGTCATTTCCAACGGGTCCAGAATATTGTCTGAAATATATTCTTCATATTCCATTCCGGACACGGTTGCAATAATGTCACCAAGAATTGTATAGTTTAAGTTTGCATCCTCAAATGTTCCCTTTGTTCCCTCAGGATTTGCATCATCCATTGTCTGTCCTGACGCAATACCACTTGTCTGTGTCAGAAGTTCACGGATAGTAATATCTTTAAATCCTTTATATTCCGATAAAAAGTCGCCTATCGTATCCTCCAGGGAAAGTTCGCCATCCTCTTCCAGACGCATAATTCCGGCAGCCGTAAAAGATTTTGTCAAATCTCCCAGTACATAATCTGCCTCTGTTTTCTGCGCCATTCCGTATGCAGCACAATACAACTCCTTATCAGCACTGACAATCGAAATCCCCATTCCCAGAGCATGTGCCGAAGAAAGTTCTTCCAGCAGATAATCTTCTAAATCTGTTTCATGTATCACTTCTGCCTGTGACACAACAGTGGAACATAGAACAGACGTAATACTTAACATCGCAATCAGCATTGCTGTTATTCTTCGTTTCATAACTTCCCTCCAAATGTAATTAATCATATCAAGAATTATACCAAAAAAAAGTACAGGAATAAAGTACTACTTGCAATTGGAACTATTCACCATTAATATGCCTGTCCAGTTTTTGTATCAGTTCGTCCAAATCGCACTGATGTGTAGTGCATGCCTGCTCCAGTGTTTCGCGTGGCGATAAGTGACAGGATACACAATGCATCCCCATCTCCTCGAAACATTCTTTTGCACTGGGATAATATTGTAAAATTGCACCTATCAATGAATATTTTGTAATGACCATGACAATTCTCCTTTTTTGTATTCCCTGTTTCCTACTGTCTGCTTTTATTTTCAACGTTTCTGGTTTTTCTGATGTCGTTATTTATTTCCAGTGTTTCTGGTTTTCCTGATATCAGGCTTTGTTTACGCACATTTTCTGCTTATCATAATCCCGGTATTCTGTCACCCAGCAGATATAAAATGATAATCTGCGCAAACAGAATAGCCGGCATTCCCACTACGAAGTACCAGTGTCTGGTCTTGTGCCGAAAAAAATACATTCCGGCCCAGCTTCCAAGACTGCCTCCAAGGAAAGCCACAAAAAATAACGTTTTTTCGGGTATTCGCCAGGCATGCTTTTTTGCCTTCACCTTATCGATTCCCATTATCAGAAAGCCAAGCAGATTGACTGCCATAAAATATATCGCTATCATATTTCTGTGTCCTCTGTCCCAATCTACTCACGCTGAAGTTTCTTTAAGAAGTTCTGTGTTCTGTCATTGGAAGGATGGTCGATAACATCTTCCGGAACACCTTCCTCTACAATAACACCGCCGTCCATAAAAATAACCCTGTCCGAAACCTGACGTGCAAAATCAATTTCGTGCGTTACGATTACCATTGTCATCTTCTCTTTTGCCAGTTCACGCAAAACTTTCAAAATCTCTGCCGTAAGTTCCGGGTCCAGTGCAGATGTCGGCTCATCAAAAAAGAGAATCTTAGGCTGCATCGCCAATGCTCTTGCTATTGCAACTCGTTGCTGCTGTCCTCCCGATAACTGGCATGGATAGCTGTCTTCTTTTCCTTCCAGTCCAAGTTTTTTTATCAATGATTTTGCCTGACTGTAAACTTCTTCTTTCTCTCTCTTCTGTACGGAAATTGGTGCATCTACAATATTTTTCCAGACAGAAAAATGTGGAAATAAATTAAAATTCTGAAATACCAGGCCATAATACTTTTTCATTTCTTTCTCATCGGTTTCTCCCATATAGGAAAGTTTGCCAGAAGTCATCTTTTCCAGATTCGTTGCACAGCGAAGCAACGTTGACTTGCCTGAGCCGGAAGGTCCGAGAATCGATACAACTTCTCCTTCCTCCACCTTAACAGATATATCTTTTAATACCTCTAATTCACCAAAGTTCTTACTCACATGTTCCATTTCCAATACTGGTACATTTTTCATTTTGCCACCTCCTGCTGTCCCGTTTTTGGGACATATTTCTATAGGTTGTCATTGCACAATTTCTGCTTTGCATTCGACATATTTTTCACTACTTATAATAACCCAGTTTCTGCTCAATTTTTTCCATAATATAAGCAACCAGATAATTAAATATGTAGTAAAAGATGCCTGCCACAAATAACGGCATAATATTTGTCATAGACGCTGCAATCTGTTTTGCAAGTGTAAACATCTCTGTATATGCCAGCACAAATGCCAATGAAGTATCTTTTACTAATGTGATAATTTCATTTGTAACAGACGGCATAACTTTTTTAATCATCTGTGGGAAAATAATCTTGCAAAACGTCTGCACTCTGTTGTATCCCAAAAGGGCTGCTGCCTCTCTCTGTCCATCCGGAATACTTTCAATTCCACCACGGTAAATTTCTGCAAAATACGAAGCATAATTAAGTGAAAATCCTATAATAACAGCAATATACCGGTAATATGGTCCAAATGATGACAATTTTACGCCAAACAGATAATATGGTCCAAAGAATACTACCAGAAGCTGCAGCATTAACGGAGTTCCACGCATAACAGATATGTAGAATTTAGTAATGCCTCTTAAAATAATATTTTTAGACATTCTTCCAAATGTAATCAACAGTCCAAGAGGTAAGGAGAACAGTAATGTCAGAACAAAAATGGATAATGTTGCCCCAAAACCAAAAAGCAGTTGTTTGATAATATCTCCAAAATTTGCAAAACCTGTTTTTACTTTTTCCAAAAAGACCATACCGGAAGAAGTTTTTTCCTGTGCGGCTTCTTTCTTCTCGCCGTCACTTGCTGCTAAGGTTTCCTCAACGCCCGGTGTATCCTTTGACAGACAAATACATTCCGGCAAATTGTAATCTTCATATTTTTCTGCTATCTTCTGAAATGTTCCATCATCAAGCATTTCAAACAAAGTTTCCTGTACCTGGTCCCGGAGTTTTGTATTTCCTTTTTTGAAACCGATTCCGTATCCTTCCGTCGAAAGAGTTTCCTCCAGAATCACAAGTTTGTCATGATTTTTCTGCTGGTATTTTGCCACGCCAACATCCAGACAAATGGCATCTACGGCTCCTGCCTCCAGATTCATAATCGCACTGTTATAATCACCAACAATCTGCAGTTCTCCAAAAGAACCGGCTAATGCCTGATTCTCCTGTGTTGCATCTTCCCCTGTCAATGCTGCCTGTGCTGAGGAATCGGCCTGCACTACAACAATTTTCCCCTCTAAATCGTTCAGTTTCTCTATACCACTATTCTGACTGACCAGAACGACCTGGGAATTATCTACATATGGTCCAATCCATGTATATTTGTCTTCCCTGCCGTTTATGGTAAAACCATTCCAGATGCAGTCTATCATATCGGAATTTAATTCCATATCTTTAGAATCCCAGTCAATCGGCTGCTTTTTCAGAGTCCAACCTCTTCTGTTGCAAACTTCCTGCGCCAAATCCAAATCGAAGCCGGCGTATTCCCCTTCTCCATCTTTGTATCCATATGGTGGAAAACTGGCATCAAACCCTACAGTAAATACAGTACCGTCTTCCTGATTGGCTGCCGATGCTTCCAGATGGTAAAACAGACTTCCTGCCAGAAGGAACACTCCCAACAATAAAGTAAAACAAATACTACTTTTTCTTATTTTCATATACATCTCCAATCCGAAACGTTTCCCCGTTTCACAATTTCCTCATTTACCTGCTAAAATGCAAATAATTTTCTGTTAGCTGCAAATAAATGTAAATAAATATCATTACTTACAAAAATACAAATAAGTATCTTTACTCGCAAAATGCAAATAATTTTCTATAAATAAGGAAAAGCGAAGAGCCTGTTAAAATGACTCCTCGCTTTTTAAGCTGCTAACGGGATTTGAACCCGTGGCCTCCGCCTTACCAAGGCGACGCTCTACCTCCTGAGCCATAGCAGCAATCACAAACGATATTATACCTCAGTATGCAAAATATTTCAAGTGCTTTTTCGCCTCGTCCTGTTTATTTTTCCTTCCCCCTCTTATTCTGGCTTGTTTTTGCTCATCCGGCTTATTCCCTCAGCATTTTCTGATTTTCTTTAATTTGCTCTTGATTCGCTGCAAGGCATTATCTATCGTCTTTGGCGATTTTCCTAACTGCTGCGCTATTTCCTGATAGGTAAGTCCTTTCAAAAACAAATCCAGCACCTGTATTTCCATCTTGCTCAGACGGCTAATCAGTTTCTTCTTTATATTTTTTGCATTTTCCTGACTAATTACAATTTCTTCCGGATTTTGCTGCCTTGTTGCAAAAGCAGAATCAAATTCATATAAATTTTCCGGTACTCCTGTTTCCTCATCTTCTCCATCAGAATATATCGAAATATAGGAATTTAGTGGCATATTTTTCTTACGATTAGAAATCTTAATAGCTGAATATAACTGACCGGAAATACATAAATTAGCAAATGTGTCAAACGACGTACCTTTTTTTGCATCATATGTCTGAATAGCTTTAAACAGACCTATCATACCTTCCTGTATTAAATCATCCTGGTCCCCGTCAATCAGAAACAACGGACGTGACAGAGCTCTTACCATACTTTTATATTCTTCCATTAAATATGCAATTGCATCACCATTTCCACTCTGTGCCAATTCAATAATTTGTAGCACATCCATCGTTTGGAAATCCATCCCCATCTTAATTCCTCGCATTTTCTTCTCTTATTTCTTTTGCCATCCTGTGTCTTTTTTTCTGCTGTTCTTCTGTTCTGCTGTTTTGATGTTCTTCTGTTTTGATGTTGTCTTACTTTGGTTTTGTTTTACTTCCTTTTGCTTTCTTTTACTCTTTACTTATTTTTTTGTATCCTCTGTCGTACAATTTCATATGACAATACTCCCATTGCCACTGAAGCATTTAAGGAATCAATATCGCCAAACATTGGTATGCTGGCAACAAAATCGCATTTTTCTTTGACCAGACGGCTGACGCCATCCCCCTCATTGCCAATCACAACCCCCATTGGTCCGGTAAGGTCTAACTGGTACATAGATTCTCCATCCATATCACCACAAACGAACCACATTCCCTGCTTTTTCAGTTCCTCAATCGTTTTTACAAGATTAGTAACCTTTGCAACAGGTGTATAATTAATTGCGCCCGCTGAAGCCTTAGCAACCGTAGCCGTCAGACCGACAGCTCTTCTCTTTGGTATAATGACACCATGTGCACCAACCTGATTTGCCGTACGCAAAATTGAGCCTAAATTATGTGGGTCCTCAATATTATCTAAAAGAATCAAAAAAGGTGGTTCCCCTTTTTCTTCTGCCTTCTGCAACATTTCTTCTACCGTACCATAATGATATGCTGCCGAAAAAGCAATCACACCCTGATGTTTTCCCGTTTCTGACATCTGGTCCAAACGCTCTTTCTGCACAAAATTAATAATGGTATCCGTTTTTTTTGCCTCACGCAGAATGGTTCGGATTGGTCCGTCCTGACATCCATCCAGTAAAAAAAGTTTGTCAATTGTTTTTCCTGCCCGAAATGCCTCTATTACGGCATTTCTTCCTTCTATTGTTAACTCTTCGTATCTCATTTTTTCTATCCTCTCTATCCTCACTACACTGCTATGAATCTACCAGCAACACTTTCCCATCTGCTACCCTGTAATTCAATTTCAAACTATCTGGCAATCTGCCATTCTATACTCTATCATCGATAATAACACGATTTTCTAAAATGCACAAATTGATTTCCACCGGCATTTTCGCTGCTAATCTGATTCCGGTAATTGCTTTGTTTTTTTTAAACCTTTTTCAATTAATTCCAAAGCACGCTCTGTTTTATGCTGCAAATATAAGTAACCAACCAGTGCTTCAAATCCTGTAGCAACCCGGTAATCTACAATAGACGCATTCTTTGCAGACGTTGGAGATTTTGCATTCCGTCCGTGACGAAAAATCGTTTCTTCTTCCTCTGTCAAATCTTCCATAATGGTTTTCATTAATTTGGCCTGTGACTCTGCCTTAACAATACTGCTGGTCATACGATGAAACTGACTGACTTTTTTATTTCCCAAATCAACTATAATTGTCCGTATGATAATATCATACACGGCATCACCAATATAGGCTAAGCCCAATGCTGAATATTGTTCAGGACTCCTTCTTGATTTTCCGAAATGTTCTTCAATCTGTCCAAAAAAATCCATATTATTTTCCATTTTTTCTCCTTCAATAATTTGATTTTCTATTTTTTCATCCATTCGTTTTCTCCTATCTTGTCTGCTATTTTTTAAGCCCATCTGTGATTTTTCTCTCAGTTCGTCTATGATTTTTTTGCTCGCCTTGTTTATTATTTTTCTCTCATTTCATCTAGGATTTTTTTCCTATCTCTTCTGTAATTCTTTTTGCCCTCACCTTGTCTGTTATTCTTTTTCGCCTGTCATTTTTCCTGTGGACAGTAGTTTACCAGATAAATACCGGCAGAAACAAGCAAAAGTGCCACAAAAACGATAATTCCACCTTCTTGTTTTTCATGCAGAATAATTGTCGATAACGCCACACCGGCCACTGGATTTGCGAATCCGAATACCGACACTTTGGATACCGGATTGTATTTTAACAAAATGCCCCATAACGTATAAGCAACAGCTGAAAGGAATGCTAAATAAAGTAAAATTCCGATTCCCCTAACAGAAACAGCCTGTAAATTTCCACCGGCCAGAAAACCACACATAATCAATACCAGTCCACCGCAGAAAAACTGGTAACCACTTAACATCACGGGATTTGTTTTCTGCGAAAACTTTTTTATAAATACAGAGGAAATCGCTGATGATAACGCCGATAAAAAAATAGCTCCATCTCCTCGCACATTTATCTGCAAATCGGTTGTTCCGGCTCTCATATTTACCAATACGACACCCAGAAATCCCAAAATACAGCCTGTTACAATCTTTCCATTTATTTTTTCCTGTCGCATAAAAATACTGGCAAGGATGATTGCCAGAAATACATTGGCTGAAGTAATAATAGAGGCCTTCACCCCCGTTGTATTGGCTAATCCGGTATAAAAAAAGAAATACTGTACAGCGGTCTGAAAGCACGCCAGCACAAGAATTTGTATTATATTTTCTTTTTTCGGTCTTAAAAACTTTTTCTGTAACCTGCTTCCTATCAGAATCGTAAAAATTCCAGACAAAGTAAAACGGCATCCTGCAAATAGAATTTGTGCTCCTGTATCATTAGAAGAAATTCCCCACCACTGATATCCTAATTTAATGCACGGAAAAGCACTTCCCCACAAACAGCAACAGATAATCGCAAATACGCAAACAATTAAAGGTTTCTTCCAAAATATATTTTCACTTTTTTCCATTTTGCTGCCTTCTTTCCTTTTTCTAGTGCTATTTTTTCTTCCTTATCTTCTTCCTTAATAAAATTTAGAATTTACAGTAAACAGAAAAAACCTTATAGAATACTCTATAAGGTTCTCTTAAGGCGACTACCGGATTTGAACCGATGATCAGGGAGTTGCAGTCCCGTGCCTTACCACTTGGCTAAGTCGCCATAATAAAAAAGTGACTCCAACGGGAATTGAACCCGTGTTACCGCCGTGAAAGGGCGATGTCTTAACCGCTTGACCATGG